>DAOUEC010000025.1:0-11505 GCA_034430655.1 Anaerolineae bacterium | reverse complement strand
GGGGGGGAGAAGGAGAGGTGAGCCAGCATATCGCCGCCGGCAGGATTAGCCCCAACGAGATGAACGAGACGTCGGCGGTAACCAGGTCCACCGGCTCCGGCAAACTCTCCAGGTAACGCGCGTTGGTGCGTTCCATCACCACCACGCGGGGGTCGTTCCGCAGCCGCCAGGCCAGTTGGCCATAGCCCACGTCAATGGCGTAAACGCGGCACGCGCCATGCTGAAGCAGGCAATCGGTAAAACCACCGGTGGAAGCCCCCACGTCGGCCGCCACCGCGCCGGTCACGTCCAGCCCAAAACGCACCAGCGCCGCCTCCAGTTTCTCCCCACCCCGGCCCACGAAGCGTGGACGGGCCTGCAGTGTAACTTTGGCATCCACCGCCACCCGGGTGCCGGGCTTGTCGGCCACCTGCTCCCTCACGCGCACCAGGCCAGCGCGGATCAGGTGCTGGGCCTGCGCCCGGCTCTCCGCCAGCGCCCGCTCGACCAGCAGGACGTCCAACCGCTCCTTCGACCGCCTCTTTGTCATCCCACCTGTATCATACCGCAAGAATGAAGCAAAGGCAAGGTTAGCGCTTAGCAAATAGCCAAGCAACTACTCACCCTCCCGCAGGTTTAGACGTTTTTAGGTGCAAAAGTGCGTCTTGACCGGATATTTAAGCCCGCCAATGCTGTCAATCGTAACCTGCGGGAGGGTAGGCTGAGCAGTTACTAGCCAACAGCCAAACGCCAACCGTTTGCCGAAAATGCACACTTCTGGTATCATCCTACACACCACAGTTCGCAATTCGCCCGGAGGTCAACACCGTGATCACTGGCTTAATCAAAAGCATGCGGCCCAAGCAATGGGTTAAGAACGTCTTCATCTTCGCTGCGCTGATCTTCGACGTCAAACTGTTCAACCCGCACTACCTGGCCCAGACTGTCGCTGGCTTTGTGTTGTTGTGCCTGGTCTCCGGGACAGTCTACATCATCAACGACCTGGCCGACATCGAGAAAGATCGCCAGCACCCCAGGAAGCGCAATCGGCCCATCGCTTCAGGTCAACTTGGCATCCGTCCGGCCACCGTCGCGGCCATCCTCATCCCTCTCGTCGCGTTGCCACTGGGCTTCCTGCTCAACACAGTCTTCGGCGCCATTTTGACCGGCTACCTGCTGCTCCAGATCGCTTACTCCTTCTGGCTCAAGGACATCGTCATCATTGACGTGATGCTCATAGCAGGCGGCTTTCTACTGCGCGTGGCAGCCGGCGTAGCGTTGGTAGACGCAGAACGCTTCTCGCCCTGGCTCTACGTCTGTATGACACTGCTGGCACTGCTGATCGGCTTCGGCAAGCGCCGCCACGAGTTGGTGTTATTGAAGGAAAACGCCAACGTGCACCGCCAAAGCCTGCAGGAGTACAACCTGTCGCTGCTCGATCACGTCATCAGCGTCGTGACCGCGTCCACGCTGCTGGCCTACGCACTCTACACCTTCTCCGCCGAGGGCCTGCCCCCCAACCACGCGATGATGCTGACTATCCCCTTCGTCCTGTACGGCATCTTCCGCTATCTCTACCTGATCCACGTCAAGGGAATGGGCGGTGCACCCGAGGAGATCGCGCTCTCCGACCGGCCGCTGCAAGCCACGGTCATTCTCTGGGGCCTGAGCGTCGTCATCGTGATGTATTTCCTGGGATAGAACGCCACACAACCCTTCGCTCCCAAAATCTGAAGTTCAGGATGGTTCACAATGGGCATATTCCAAGAGTATCAAAACTTACTTCCTACCATTAGTCAAGTTGCCGGACACCTGACCATAGCGCTAGGATGTGGCTTTCTTGTTTCGCTTGTTTACCGTACCTGCCAGTTTTAGAAAAGTACTGCAGGCGGTATAAGCCCGTCAACGTGAAATCACGCAAGGGTGGAGACTCACTTGAGTTTTCTTTCTATGTCACCCTCAAAGACGTGGATCAGAGTGAGGAATTCATCCGTGCGCTCGGGCAGATACAGGGTGTCAATCGGATTAATCTCTCCCTTGACAAGAGACGGCTTTAGGCATTTCTGCGGTACACTAACGGTGAAGGAGGTCGAAGATGGCACCTGTATTGCTCCAATCGTCTGCCCCGGGCAAGGTCATCCTCTTTGGCGAGCACGCCGTCGTCTATGGGAGACCGGCCATCGCAGTGCCCGTCACGCAGGTGCGAGCCACCGCCACGGTCAACCCGGCCCCACCCGGCAGCGGCCTCACACTCGTCGCCTCCGACGTGGGGAAAAGCATCTCCCTGGCCACAGCACCACAGGAGGAACCGCTGGCCGCCGCCGCACGATTCACACTGGACCACCTCTCCGCCTCTGAGCCCGACGCCACCCTCACCGTCAGTTCCACTATCCCCATCGCGAGTGGACTGGGCAGCGGGGCCGCCGTCTCCACGGCGCTCATCCGTGCCCTGGCAACCTCCCTGGGCCATACGCTGGAACCCGCCGAGGTCAGCGCGCTCGTCTTCGAGGTGGAGAAGATCCACCACGGCACGCCCAGCGGGATTGATAACACTGTCGTCGCTTACGAGCAGCCCATCTACTTCGTGCGTGGGCATCCCGTCGAGCGGCTCGCTGCCAGCGCGCCCTTCACCCTGCTCATCGGCGACACCGGCACCCACAGCCCCACCAGGAAAGTCGTAGGGCTCGTGCGCCGGGCGTGGAAGCGCAACCCCGCTCGCTGCGACGCCCTGTTCGACCAGATGGGTGACCTCGCCGACGAGGCCCGGCGGGCGATTGAGGCCGGCGACGTTGACGCACTAGGGCCGTTGATGGACGAGAACCACGCATTGCTGATCGAACTGCGCGTCTCATCACCGAGACTGGATGAGTTGGTGGAGGCAGCCCGCCTCGCCGGCGCGCTGGGGGCCAAGCTTTCGGGGGCCGGCCGGGGTGGGAATATGATCGCGCTGGTGGAAGATGACCTGGCCGAGGAAGTGGCAGAGGCGTTGAGAGAGGCGGGGGCAGTGCGGGTGATTTGTACCACGATCACAACAACGGAATGAGAAAGGAACGGAAAGAATTTTGGGCAAGTTGATTCACGAGGAACTGACCTACGACGTCCGTGGGGTATTGATGACCATACACTACGAACTGAAGCCCATGCTGCCCGAGCACTTCTACCAGGACGCGGTTGAATTTGGTTTTCAGGAGATTCCTGTCCCATTCGAAGCACAGCGAAACTTCGAGGTCTTCTACGCAGGAGAACGGGTGGGGCTGTATATCCCCGATTTCTGCATTGATGGCCTGAAGGCTATTCTGGACCTGAAGGTCGCACCGGCCATCACGCCGCTCCACAAGGCACAGACCCTTTCGTACCTCAAAGTCACAGACGCGGACCTGGCCCTGATCGCTAACTTCAGCGCGCCCTCACTTGAGGTGGAGCGGTTGCCCAACTTCCTGCGAGAGCGCCAGCCGGAGTTTGTCTGGAAGCCACGAGAACTTGCCCCCGACCTCCTTTATCCCGATCTCAGCGCCGCCCTTTACGAAGCCCTCCACCGCGTTCACTTCACGCTTGGCCCTGGTTTCCTGCATCAGGTCTATCGCCGCGCCACGATGGTCGAACTGCGGCAGCAAGGCATCTCCTACCACTACCACAAGCACCTGCCGGTCGAGTTCCACGGCCACTACCTGGGTCAGGATGAATGTCGCCTCATCGTCGTAGAAGGTCGAATCGCCGTCGCCGCCTTCGCCCTGAAGTCCACAACCGAAGCACACCAACAGCGCCTCAAGCGCCACCTGCACACACTTAACCTGCAACTCGGCCTGCTGGCCAACTTCCACGGCACCCGCCTGCACATCCAACCCGTCAGAATCGCCATGTGAACCGAACCCACCCATGCCTGACAAGATTCCGTTCATTCCTCATCCCGTTAATCCGTCTATTTCTCATTCCGTTAATCCATCTATTTCTCGTTCCGTTAATCCGTCTATTTCTCGTTCCGTTAATCCATCTATTTCTCGTTCCGTTAATCCATCTATTTCTCATTCCGTTAATCCATCTATTTCTCATTCCGTTAATCCGTTTATTTCTCATTCCGTTGTTGTATTTGTGAAACTCGGCGGCTCCCTCATCACCGACAAGACGCACGCCTACACCGCCCGGCACGATAGCCTGGCCCGGCTGGCGGGCGAAGTGCGCCAGGCCCTCGACGCAGTCCCCGATCTGACCCTCCTCATCGGCCACGGATCTGGCTCATTCGGCCACTGGGCCGCCAGGCCCTACGGCACACGGCAAGGGGTACACACACGCACCCAATGGCGCGGCTACGCCGAGGTAGCCGCCGCCGCCGCCCGCCTCAACCGCATCGTCACCGACGCCCTCCTCAAGGCCGGCGTCCCGGTGTTGAGCGTGCAGCCCTCCGCCTCTGCCCGCTGCCACGACGGCGCGCTGAAGTATCTGGACACGCATCCAATCCACGCTGCGCTGGCACAGGGGCTCGTGCCACTGGTCTACGGCGACGTTGCGTTGGACGACGTGCGCGGCGGCACTATCATCTCCACCGAGGACATCTTCCTCTACCTGGCCGATGAACTGCGCCCAGCCCACATCCTGCTGCTGGGCGAGGTGCCCGGCGTGCTGGGCCCCGACGGTGTCGTGGTCCCACGCATCACGCCTGCCGATCTCCCCACCCTGCGTGAAGCGCTGGCCGGCTCCGGGGGTGTGGACGTCACCGGCGGCATGGCGGACAAGGTATCGCGCATGGTCGAACTGGTGCAGCGCCACCCGGAGACGTGCGTGCACATCCTCCCCGGCACCGAGCCGGGGCTGCTGACCCGCGCGCTGCTACCCCCCCCAGCCCCCCCTATAGGGGGGGAGAGAGGAGTAGTTGGCACACGGATTACAGCACAGTAAGGCCAGGTCGCGCCAGATTGACACAACAGCCCCACCCGGTTATAATCCCTACGGTATCTTCTCAAAAAGTAGGGACGAGAGTAAGTCGGATTGGCAATCCGACCTACGTTACCCCGGATTATTGAGAAGATACATCCCCACGTTTGTGACGTCACCTTATCGAAAGGAAGACTATGAAGAAATCCGAAACCTGGCAACTTGCCGTCATCATAATCATCGCACTCGCGGCCCTATACGTGGACCTGAACATCGAGCATCCAGACTGGGTGAAGAACCTGGTCTTCTGGCAGCCCGCCGCCCAGCGCGACATCGCCCTGCACCGGGGGCTCGACCTGCAAGGCGGGCTCCAGGTACTGCTGGCCGCCGATGTGCATGAAGGACAGAAACTCGAGGCGGTCTCGATGGAAACCGCCCGCCGCATCGTCGAGAACCGCGTCAACAGCCTGGGGTTGGCCGAGCCGGTCGTGCAGGCACAGGGCGAGCGCCGCATCATCGTCGAGTTGCCCGGCATCGAGAACCCTGAGCAGGCAGTGGAGACGATCAAAGGCACGGCGCTGCTGGAGTTCGTTGACGCCGGGAACATATCCCTGCCACCTGGGACTGTCGTCACAACGACGCTGGGTGGGCCTCAAGTCACGCCACCTGGAACAGAGATGCCCCCCACCGCCGAGAGCCCCATCACGGCCACACAGCCCACACCACCACCTTCGCCCGGCCGGATGACATACGAGACCATCTTCACCGGCGCTGCCCTGAAGAACGTCGGCCTCGACCGCACCCAGCAAGGCGAGTACATCATTCCCTTTGAGTTAAATCCCGACGCCGCCGAGATATTCTCCGACTACACCGCCTCACACGTGGGACAATATCTCTGCATCGTGCTGGACAAGGAAGTCATCTCCTGCCCGGTGGTGAAAGACCACATCCCCGGCGGCCAGGCCTCCATCTCCGGCAAATTCACCTTCGACGACGCCCGCCAACTGGCGATCCAATTGCGCTACGGTGCGCTTCCCGTCCCGCTGCGCGTGGAGAGTTTCAATCGCATCGGGGCAACATTGGGTGCCGAATCGGTGCAAAAATCCATCCGCGCCGGAGCGATCGGGCTGGTCATCGTACTGCTCTTTATGCTGATCTACTACCGGCTGCCGGGCAGCGTGGCCGACGTCGCGCTCATCATCTACGTGCTGATCAACTTCGCACTCTACAAACTGGCGCCGATCACGCTCACACTACCCGGCATCGCCGGCTTCATTCTCTCAGCGGGGATGGCAGTAGATGCCAACATCCTCATCTTTGAGCGTATGAAGGAAGAACTGCGGCGCGGGCGGGGACTGATGACTGCCATCGAGATAGGTTTCAGCCGCGCCTGGCCCTCCATCCGTGACGCGCAGATTTCGACCCTCATCATCTGTGCCATCCTGTTCCTTTTCGGCACCAACTTCGGGGCCAGCATTGTGAAGGGCTTCGCCATCACACTGGCCATCGGCACGGTAGTCAACGTCTTCACGGCTGTGTTCGCCACGCGCGCTTTTGTGCGCCAGATTGCCGCCTCGGCCGGCCAATGGGTCTCCGAGCATCAGTGGTTGCTGGGGGTGTAACAATGTTCAACATCGTCGAGAAACGACGCTGGTACTTCCTCTTTTCGGCCGTCCTGATCGCGTTGAGCATCGCCGTGATGGTCGCCTCGACCGTGAAGTTCGGTCAGCCCATGCGGCTTGGCATTGACTTCACCGGCGGGAGCATCTTCGTGCTCAAGTTTGACCAGACTGTGGGCGAAGACGACATCCGCGCAGTCTTCGCCGACTACGGGCTGGAGAGCGCCATTGTGCAACCACGGGGAGCGCCAGAAGAACATATCTGGCAGGTGCGCACACGCGAGGTCACGGCCAACGAGGTCGGCAGCCTCCTGGCCACGTTGGAAGAACGGGTGGGGAAGATAGACCGGGACGCCCTGACGTTCGACACAGTAGAGCCAGCGGTGGGCGGCGAGGTGACCCGCGCTGCGGCACTGGCAATCCTGGTCGCATCGCTCATCATCGTGGCCTTTATGTGGTTCTCCTTCCGGCGCGTGCCCCACGCTTTCCGCTACGGCGTGTGTACCATCGCCGGCATGCTCCACAACGTGATCGTCTCCTTCGGCTTCTACGCGCTGATGGGCATCCTCGCCGGCTGGGAGACGGACGCTCTCTTCCTCACTGCCATCCTGACGGTGATCGGCTTTTCGGTGCAGGACGTGATCGTCGTCTTCGACCGTATCCGCGAAAATATCCCCAAACACAAAAAGGAGCCCTTCGAAAGGGTGGTCAACCGCTCCATCCTGGAGACCATTCACCGTTCGCTGGCGACGCAACTCAACGCCATGTTCGTGATGATCGCCATCATCCTCTTCGGGGGGGCGACCATCAAGCCGTTCATCTCCACTATGCTGGTCGGCATGGTCAGCGAGACCTACTCGGCCATCTTCATCGCTGTGCCGCTGCTGGTCGTCTGGGAGAAGGTCGCCGCCAGGCGCGGCGTGGCGCGGGCGATGGCATAGAAGAAAAGGGGGCAAGGGACAAGGGGCAAGGGGCAAGGGGCAGGAGGCAAGAGGCAGGAGGCGGTGCGCGCACTACTGTTGGACAAAGATTTGCGGCTGGTTGAAGACTACCCCACGCCAGAGCCAGCGGCGGGTGAAGCGCTCATCCGCGTGAGCGTGGCCGGCATCTGCAACACCGACCTGGAACTGGTGAGAGGGTACATGCAGTTCCGTGGTATCCCCGGTCACGAATTCGTCGGGGTGGTGGAGCGAGCGCCGGGCGCAGAGGAATGGGAGAACCGCCGCGTGGTCGGCGAGATCAACGCCGCCTGCGGCGAATGTCCCACCTGCCGGGCTGGCCGCCCCACCCACTGCCCCCACCGCACCACGCTGGGCATCGCCGGCCGCGACGGAGCCTTCGCCGAGTACCTGACCCTGCCCGTCCACAACCTCCTCCCCGTGCCCGACTCCATCCTCGATGAGGTCGCCGTCTTCACCGAGCCACTGGCCGCCGCCTGCGAGATCCTCCAGCAGGTGCACGTCCATCCCACCGACCGCGTCGTCGTGCTGGGCGACGGCAAACTGGGGCTCCTCTGCGCGCAGGCACTTGCCCTCACCGGCTGCGACCTGACTGCCGTCGGGCATCACCAGGAGAAACTGGACATCCTGGCGCGGCGGGGTATCCCCACCACCCTGGAGGACGAAGCAGTCGAGCCCGGAGCCGACCTGGTCATTGAGGCGACCGGTCACCCAGGGGGATACGCGGCGGCACGGAGACTCGTCCGCCCGCGAGGCACCGTCGTGCTGAAGTCCACCTACCACGGCTCGCTTGACGCCGATCTGACGATGGTCGTGGTGGACGAGATCACGCTGGCTGGCTCCCGCTGCGGGCCGTTTGCACCAGCGCTGCGGCTGCTGGAGCGGGGACTGGTGGACGTAGCCCCACTCGTCCAGGCCCGCTACCCGCTGGGCGAGGCCCTGACCGCCTTCGAACGCGCCGCCCGGCCGGGGACGCTGAAGGTGTTGGTGGAGATGTAGGGGCGTCGCCGTCGGGGTCGTCGGAGGCGGCGATGGCGACGAGTTACCTCAGGACAAGCGGCAGGTAGACCGGATGGCCGTTGGCGATGACCACCGCCGGTCGCTCCAGGACATTGCCCAGGCCGTCGTCTATCAGCACGGTGCTGGCGATGGCCTGGGGCGTGGTGATCTGCTCGCTGACGGTGACGCCGAACGTGATGGTGACCGGCACGGCAGCGGGCACGGTCCCTGTCCAGGTGATGACGCCGTCCGCCTCGCCGTAACCCCCTGAGGAGGCCCACAGATTGCCCAGGTAGTGCACCTCGGCGGGCAGGGTGTCGGTCACGCGAGCGCCGGGCAGCGCCGGGCCAAACGGGTTATCCAGCCGGATGGTGTAGGTGAGCGCGTCGCCGGGGCCGGGCAGGATGGGCTGGACGCTCACGCGCGAAGCGCGGAGCGACCCGTGCAGGAACGCTCCCGTGCGCTGATAGTTTCCCCGGCCAGTGGACCACAGGATGCGAGCGTCGGCCGTGCCGGGCAGGTCGTATGCCACCAGGCCGGAATGGGCCGTGTTCAGCACCAGTTCCAGGTCGGGGTCGTCGTCAATGTTCGCCAGGGTGGGGGCTGCCAGCGCGCCGTTCCAGTTGCCCGAGTGAGCGAGAGGCAGGTCTCTCTCGTGTAGTGAATTGCCCTGGTAGTCAAGGATGTGCACTTTGCCGGTGCGACCGCTTCCCTTCTGCACCCACGAGGCAAAGATAACCTCGGGGTGACCGTCGTTGTCCAGGTCGGCCACGACCGGCTCGGAGGCGAAGCGGTAGCACCCCTCAGCGACGTTATAGACCGAGTAGGGCCAGTTGTGGTGCTCGGTCTTGTCCAGCCAGAAGGCGTGCACGCGGCCATCGTAGGAGGGGTAGAGCATCTCCAGGTTGCCGTCGCTGTCCAGGTCCACCGTCACCGGGTTCGGCTGCACACTCTCGATGACGTTGTAGTTCTGGATCACCGGCGTGCCCGTGTCAACCGGCAGCGTGGTCCAATCGAACCCACTGGCGTTGAAACGGCTGCGGTCGGCGTTAAAGATGTACGGCCCGTTGTACAGGTCGGTGTAGGGGCTGGTGTGGCAATCGTGCACGTCGCCGATGACGACCACTTCAGTGACGCCGTCTCCGTTCACGTCCACGACGTTCGCCGGCCCGTTGGCAAAGTTGGCCCTGGCGGTAGATTCGGTGTAACACGGCCCCCAGCCGCGCGTCTCGTATTCCAGGTCCACATAGGCCGGCACCTCTCCCCAGTGATCCATGTCGTGGCCCGAGTGGCCGTGGTACATCTCGTGCGTTGGGAGGTGGCTGCCGTCCGGCTCGTAGGCGCAGATGGTGATGGTGTCGGAGGGGATGACCAGTTCGAGCACGCCGTCGCCGTCCAGATCGCCCAGGCCGATGTTGTCGTTATAGAGGCCGGCGGCGGAGCCCTCGTCGTTGCTCAACTGGGGCCATCCGGCTCGTATACTGCCGGTGTGCTCAAAGACCCAGGCGTTGACCCTGTCCAGGCGCGCCAGCCCGACGACGATCTCCATGTCGCCGTCGCCATCCAGGTCGGCGACGGCCAGAGAGCGGAATTCGTTGCTGACGGGGTGCTGCGACCAGATGGTGTTGCCGGCGTGGTCAAAGACGTGGACGTAACCGCCGCCGTGCGCGGTGACGATCTCCAGGTCGCCGTCCCCATCCAGGTCGGCGACGACGACACCGGGCCATACCCGGCTGCCGGCCGGGTCCACGCTCCATTGCAGAGTGCCGTCCTCGCCGTTGAGGACGAAAAGCGTGTAGGCGGCCCCGATGACTTCCATCGTCCCGTCGCCGTCCAGGTCGGCCACGGCGGGGGAGGAATACCAGCCGGTCTCACACCAGGAAGTGTAGCAGCCGCCGCGCTGCCACTTGAGGACGGGGGCCTGGATTACCGCACGAGGCGCGGCGCGGATGACCGGCTGCGGGTTGATTCCACTCAACGCCAGGAGCACAACGATGAACAACAGCCTCGTCTTCACAGAGTATGCTCCTTCAGCACCAGTGGCAGGTAGACGGCATACCCGTTGGCGATGATCATGGCGGTGGAGGTGATAGTCTGATAGCCCGGCGCGGCGATGACGGCGTGGTTGGTGATGGCCGGAATCAACGACCGGGCTGTTGTGGTGCGATGGCACTGGTTACCCGTGGGGTCAACGATGGCGCAAGAGTGTCCCCCGCCCAGACTATAATTAGCATTATACCGGGCAACGGACGGGTCTGTCAATAGGCCGTTAGTCCCATTTTGCCCCGATTGCCCCCGCGCCCTTTTGTGCTAAACTGATAACTGGTTGGTGGATAGTGGTTGGCTGATCGGGAGTGTAACAGGAGGCGAATAATGAGCACTATCGGCATTTTCCACTACAAAGTCGGCGGGACGGATGGGGTCTCGCTGGAGATTGATAAGTGGAAGCGGGTGCTGGAAGGGATGGGACACACGGTGCACCTCTGTGCGGGCGACCTGGGCACGGTCGAGGGCACCCTGATCGAGGAATTGTACCACCACCGCCCGGACGTTGAGCGGCTTAATCACAATACATTCCGTGAGTTGAGCGACTTCGACAACGAGGCTGCATACCGGGCAGAGGTTGAGCGCCTCGCCGCTGCGATTGAGCGCCAGGTGCGGGATTTCGTGGAGCGGAAGGGGGTTGATTTCCTCATCCCGCAGAACGTCTGGTCGGTCGCCATCAGCCCGCCGGCGGCCATCGCGCTGGCGCGGGTGATGCGCGACCTGCAACTGCCCGCGCTGGCCCACCACCACGACTTCTACTGGGAGCGGAGCAAAGTGGCCCTCACCTGTGGGACGGCCATTGAGATTGCCGACAAGTACCTGCCGCCGCGCGATCCGCTGATCCAGCACGTGGTCATCAACAGCCTGGCGCAGCGGGAACTGTTCGAGCGCAAGGGGATCGAGGCCAGCGTGGTGCCCAACGTCTTCGACTTCGACGGGGCGGACTGGCAGATTGACGACTACAATCGGGATTTTCGCGCCCGCATCGGGCTGGGGGCGAACGACGTCCTGATCCTGCAGGCCACCCGCATCGT
>DAOUEC010000024.1:0-5504 GCA_034430655.1 Anaerolineae bacterium | reverse complement strand
GAACTGGTCTACGGCCCGGCCTATATCCACTTCGACCTGGAAGGCTTCGTGGCCGGGCAGGGGGGCTACCTGGCGGGCTACGCCGAGGACGTCGAAGGCCGCCTGCTTACGGGGGCAGAGATAGTCCAACTCGTGTCGCAGCGCTTTAGCGTGGGGCCACGGGTGCTGTTGGCTTTGTTGGAACTGCGGGCCGGGTGGGTCACCGATCCACAACCCGCAGCCGAGACGTTCGTCTACCCGCTGGGCCACGTCCAGGATTACCACGAGGGGCTGTTCCAGCAACTGAGTTGGGCGGCGGTGCGGCTCAACGAGGGCTACTACGGCTGGAAAAGGGGCGACCGGGCGACGGTGCGCCTGGCCAATGGGACCCGCGCCGCCATCGCGCCGGGGCTCAATCCGGGCACCGCCGGCGTGCAGAACTGCCTGGCCGAACTCTCTGTCACCTGGGACGAATGGCTGGCACTGACCGGCTCCCCTTCATCCCCCCCAATGGGGGGGACAGAGGGGGGGAGCTTCCTGGCCCCCTACGAGCATCTTTTCGGCTATCCCTACGCCTACACGGTGGATCCGGTGGTGCCGTCCGACCTGGTGCAGCCGGAGATGCGGTTGCCGTGGGAATCTGGGCGCATCTGGTACTTCACCGGCGGCCCCCACGGAGGCTGGGGGAACGGCAGTGGCCGCGCTGCGCTCGACTTCGTGCCGGGCGATAAGTTGCTGGGCTGCGTGCCCTCGCCCGAGTGGGTCACGGCCGCCGCGCCGGGGCTGGTGCTGCGCAGCGAGAACGGCGAGGTGTTAGTGGACCTGGACGGCGATGGCTTTGAGCAGAGTGGGTGGGTGCTGCTCTACCTGCACATCTACACCGAAGGCCGCGTCGAACCGGGCATTCATCTGCAGCGCGGGCAGCGCATAGGGCGTCCCTCCTGTGAGGGCGGCTTCTCCGAAGCGACGCACCTCCACTTCGCCCGCCGCTACAACGGCGAATGGATCCCCGCCGGCAGCGGGCCGGTGCCGATGGTCCTATCGGGCTGGACGGCCCACGAGGACGTGATGCCCTACGATGGCACGTTGACCGGTGGCGACGAGGTGCGCACCGCCTACGAATGCTGGGACGACGACCTCAACGGCCTGGTCTCCGACAACGGGCCTTAGTTTTCTGGCTTGCCGAACTCCTCGCACAGCGCGTCGCGGTCGGCTGCAGCGGGCACATACTCATTCGTCAAGCGGATGGCCCCCTGGCGGCAGACGTCCTGACACTGCCCACAGTAGGCACAGCGGTCGTGGTAGTGGATCAGCCGGAACTCCTCGCGGCCCTTCGACCCTTCGGCTTTGCTCAGGACAAGCGGGCTCAGGGCGTCGCTCTCGCGCTCCAGTTCCAGAGCGGAGGCCGGGCAATCGCGGACGCACAACCCACACCCTATGCACAGTGCAGGCTCGATAGTCACCCTGCCCCGGAAGTAGGAGGGCAACTCCAGCGGCGCGAAGGGAAAGCGCACCGTGATCGGCCGGGTGAACAGCGTGCGCCATAGTTCCGGCAGCAGGTAGATCAGTGAATGGAGATGGGACATCCTACTTCAACTCCGCTTTGGGGTGGTTCCGCCCCCACCCCCGGCCCCTCCCCCAACTCTGGGGGAGGGGAGTCCTTCCCCCCCCAAAGTTGGGGGGGACTGAGGGGGGGCGGCCGTTGATCTCACTCCAGGATACTCAGAAACAACGGGGTGAAGGCCAACGATACTGTCGCCATCAACTGCACCAGGATATCGAGGGTGGGGCCAGCGGTGTCCTTGAGCGGATCGCCCACCATATCGCCGATAACGCTGGCCTTGTGTGCCAATGAGCCCCTGCCGCCCAACTCTCCCGCCTCGATCATTTTCTTGGCGTTATCCCAGGCCCCGCCGGCGTTGGCCATGAAGAGGGCCAGGAAGATGCCGCAGACGATGCACCCGGCCAGGAGTCCGGCCAATGCCTCCCGGCCCAGGACAAAGACGGTGATAAAGGGGATGCCGATGGCCAGCAGGCAGGGCAGCACCAGCCGGTTCAGGGCACCCTGGGTGGCGATGTCCACACAGCGACTGTAGTCTGGCGGGCTTTTCCCTTCCAGCAGGCCATGAATCTCCCGGAACTGTCGTCGCACCTCGAGGACGATCAACCGGGCTGTGCGATCCACCGACTTAATCACCATAGACGAAAAGAGCGCCGGCAGCACCCCGCCGATCAACAACCCGGCCATCACTCTGGGCTCCCGGATGTCGAGGTGCACGATGTGGGCTGCTTCGGAGTAGGCAGTGAGGAGAGAGAGGGCCGCAGCGGCGGTGGCACTGGCGGCGAAGGCTTTGCCGATGGCGGCGGTGGTGTTGCCCACCGCGTCCAGGCGGTCGGTGATGTCCCGCGTCTTCGAGGGCTGACCGCTCATCTGGGCGATGCCACCCGCGTTGTCGGCGATGGGGCCGTAGGCATCCAGGGACAGATTGATCCCCAGAATGGAGAGCATCCCTAAGCCGGAGAGGGCGATGCCGTAGAGCCCGGCGAAGTGGTGGGCCACGACTAGCCCCGCACCAAGCAAGATCATGGATAGCACGGTGCTTTCCAGACCCACGGCCAGGCCGGCGATGATGTTATTCGCTGCCCCGGCCTCGCTGGAGACGACGATAGAGCGAAGCGGTTTCCCGTACGTGTAGTATTCAGTGTTCAGACCGATGAGCACTCCCACCACCAGACCGGACGTGGCTGCGTAAAAGGGGCCCATATCTCCCAGATAAAGGTGGGAGAGGAGCAGGATGCCGAGCAGCGAGAGCGCCCCGCTGGTCAGCAGCCCCACCCTCAAGAGTGCCTCCGGTCGAATTACGTCTTTCCGAGCAAGTGTCTTTACAATCAGGACACCCAGCGCTGAGGCCAGGCTGCCCATAGCCACCAGCAACAGGGGGAAGATGATGCCCTTTTCGCCCAGGTACAGGCCCCCGGCGCTCTGGGCTGTAGCCCCGATGATGAGGGAGGTGACAATCGTATCGGTGTAGGACTGGTTCAGGTCCGATCCCAATCCGGCCACGTCGCCTACGTTATCCCCCACCAGGTCGGCGATCACGGCGGCGTTGCGCGGGTCGTCCTCGGGGATGCCCACCTCTACCTTGCCCACCAGGTCGGCCCCCATGTCCGCCGCCTTGGTGAAGATGCCGCCCCCGATACGGATGAAGATAGCCACGAAACTGGCCCCCATCGAGTAGCCGGTGATGACCGCCAGAGGGTCGGGGGTGAAAGGCAGGAGATCGAAGAGCAGATACACCCCCGAGATGCCCAGCGCGCCCAGGCTGACCACGGCCATGCCCATCACCGCCCCGCCGGAGAAGGCCACGTGCAGGGCCTTGCTCAGGCCACCCCTGGCGGCAAAGGTGACACGGCCGTTGGCCCGGGTGGCGATGCTTATGCCGATGAAACCAGAGAGGGCAGCACAAAGTACCCCGATGAGAAAGGTGAACGCGACGTACACATTCAGCACCAGAGCCAGAAAAACGGAGAAGGTCAGGGCCATCAGCCCCATCACGCGATATTCCCGCCGCATGAAGGTCGTCGCTCCAACCTGGATCGCGCGGGAGATGGTGGTGATTTCCGGCGGGCCGGGATCGTTTTTCAGAGTGCTGTAGGCCAGGTAGAGGCTAAAAAGCAGTCCCAGAAGGCCCACGGCGGGCACGACGAGCAGGATGGTACTATTCACGTTTGCTTTGCTCCTATCTTGTCACACCCTTGTGGAGAGGGGAGATAACCGGGCTGTTGTCCCCTTCCTCCGCCAATTCAGCCCCGCAGCCGCTTGAGAATGCGCCGCGCGCCGGAGATTGGCGCTGGCTCATATTTGCGTACCATGAGTACCGAGCAGGGCGCTCCATCCGCTACCCGGTCAGGGATGGAGCCGAAGAGCAGGTCCTTTAGGAACCACTCCTCCGAAGCACCGATGGTGATCAAATCATAGTCCTCCTGGCCTGCTGCTTGTGCGGACTCCGCTAAGATACCTTCCGTGATGGACTCGTTGTGCTTCAAACTGAAGGTTACTCTTTCGGGAATCCTTCCTAGCACATCCTCGACCAACTGGCGCAGGACTTCCATTTCTATCTCCATATCCCCCCCGCCTGCTTCGGGGAGAATACGTAACGCTGTCAGGGAGCCTCCCTCGACTCTGGCAACGTCCCAGCCCAACCGTAAGGCCAAACGGGTGTGCGGCCCGTCGCCGACCGGGACGAGCACGCGTTTGATGTCTCCTACACCCCGGTCGCGCAGCACGGCCACGTCGCACTTCGCGCCGTGCACCACGTCCTTGACCACACTCCCCTCCACCCGCTGCGTTGACAACTGGCCGTGCCAGCCCATCAGGATCAACCCCACACTGCCCCGGGCCTCGGCCACACCCAGGATGCCGGACGGAATGCCTCGCGTCGCCCGCAACAGGGTGCGCACCGGCACTCCCTGCTCGTGGGCATGATCCGCCACCCGCCTGAGCAGTGCCTTGCGCCCGTTCTCTCGTCTATCCAGGATGTCCTGAGCAACCTCCAATGGAGTCGCTCCTGGTATCTTGACCACAGACAGGGCGGCGAGCGTTGATTCCTCCCTCGCCCGGCCCAGGACGACCGCCATCTTGGTCAGGCTCTCGACGGTCAGGGGGTTGGCCACCGGCACCAGGATCTCGTGACGAGCCGCTCTCACCGTCTGGGTCACGACCTCCACTGCCCTACCCACCGGCCGGCGCAACTGGTAGACAAGCAGCCCTAACGCCAGCAGCCCGCCACCCAAAGCCAGAGCCCCCGGCTCGATGAACACTCCCATCAGCACACAGGCGCCGGCGGCGATGAGGGGAAAAGCCGGATAGAAGGGTACCTTGAAGGGACGCTGTTGCTCCGGGAACTTGCGCCGTAACCAGATGAGGGCCAGGTTGGCGAAGACCAACAGGTAAAGGTAACCAAAGTTGGCGATGTAGCTCAGGAACACTTCCTGACCGGTGGCGGCGCACGCAGCGATCATGCCTCCGCTGAGCGTGATGGCTGGCAGGGGCGTCTTGAGGCGGGGATGAACACGCGAGAGAAGAGGCGGCAGGTAGCCATCACGGCTCAAGGCCAAAGCGATGCGCGCAGAACTGATCATGGCTGTGTTCAGCGAGGAGAGGGTGGCCACCAGCCCGGCCAATCCCATCAACGGCGCGCCGAACCGACCCAGGAAGCGCGAGGCCACTTCGGCCAGCGGGGCAGAGGAGTTCTTCAGCGTTTCGACCGAGACAACGCCCAGCGAGACGAAGGCCACGGCACAGTAGACCGCCATGCAAATGCAAAGCGTGGCGACAATGGCAATGGGGATGTTTCGACCCGGGTTCTTAGCTTCTTCGGCTGCGGTGCCGATGACTTCAAAGCCTACGTAGAGAACGTGGATCAAGCCGATGGTCTGGAAGATCTTGACCGCATTGTTGACCACACCCTCGTGGATGAAGAAACCGCCCTCTTCGTAAAACTTGGCCCAGGTGAAGCCGCCAG
>DAOUEC010000023.1:0-8115 GCA_034430655.1 Anaerolineae bacterium | reverse complement strand
CCCCAATGGTCTAGAGGGAGCCTCGCAGCGGCTCCGAAAGGCTGTTGTGCGATCTTGAGAGTGTGGTATCATATCTACAACAGCCGATGTGTCTGACTGTTCAGCGTTGCACGTTAACAGACGAATAGCGTTCGAGTTCACCAACCAGTTCTCTGGCAGAAGTGGCGGCGGCGACCCTTGAAATAAGTTCTGGGCACTGAGTGACCTATAACCCCAATGTAGGGCGTCGCCAACCCAAGAGCGTGGCTCAGACCACTGCTGAAGACCAGTAGGGCACTGTGTGACCCTTATACGTAACGTGTGGGGGTTGGCTGTCGCCGTCACTTCAAACATCTTGCGTTCGATGGTAGGATTATGAACGGTGCTCGGATGCGCCTTCATCGACGGGACATGGTCCATTCAAGCCTTGCTGTAAACCATTGTGTGCGCATCTGAGCGACCACTGTACGTAACTCAGGCTGGATGGACCTTGCCCCGACCAAATATACAAGGAGCGCAAGATGACACTGCTGGAAAGGCTGGGCTCTCAATTGCCCCGCCGCTACTACCTGGGTGTAGACGTAGGATACAAGGAACACGTGGCCGTGGTGATCAGCCTCAAGACCTTTGTGCGCGGCGATGAGCGCTGGAAGCGAGCACGCAGTGTGCATTTTCCAAGCACGCAGGCCGGGTTGCGCAAGCTTCAACGCTACCTGGATCGCCTCTCTACCGACCGTGGTGAATTCTTTGGGCTGTGTGAGCCAACAGGCGGCCACTACGGAGCGACCGTGTTTCAGTATCTGCTGGACCAGGACTACGATATGAACCTGGTGGAGAATGCCATGGTCAAGCACATGCGGGAGAAGATCTTTCCTGGCTTGCCCAAGACGGACGACATGGATGGGCGAGTGATGGCACGCATCGGGTATCTGCACGAGGCGGTGGGCGAAGAGTTCACCCTGCGCCCGTTGGAGCTGCCTGACCCGGACAGTACCCACCTGTTGGCGCTCTGCCGGGACAGTTGGAAACTGAGCACGATCATCACCCGTGCGCGAAACCAGTTCACCCAACTGATGGCGGTGACCTTTCCCGAACTGAAGACCTTCTTCACCAGCAGCGTCTCCACAGTCGTGCCCGTCAGCCTGGTGGCTGCCTATCCAACGCCGGCGTTGTTGGCGGAGGCGTCGGAAGAAGAAGTGTACGAGGTACTATGGAAGGCTGGCGGCTACCAGCACGCCCACCGTGTGGCCGAACTTCAGGCCCTTGCCCGCGACAGCTCCGGCTTACTGCCCGATCCTGGCCGGGCCTGGCGGCTGGAATGGCTGACCGGCTTTCTGCTGAGCAACCTCCAGTATCAGGCCGCCCTGAATAAGCGAGTCCAGGGGTTGGTGAAGCAGTGGGACGGTTATGAATTGATTGTCAATGTGCCCTATTCCGGCCCCGCCGCGCTAGGAGTGATCCTGGCCGTGAGCGGCGATGTCGGCCGCTTCTCCAATTACCGCAAGTATGTGGCCTACACCGGCTACTTCGCTGGGCTGCAGAAGTCGCAGACCATCGATCGCACCAAGATGTCGCGTCGGGGCAACCGGGACATGAAACGAGCGCTATTCCAGATTGCTGCTCCTTTGGTCTGGTTCGACAAAGGGGACAATCCTTACAAAGAACTGTTCCAACACAAGATGGCCGAAGGCCGAGAATGGTACAAAGCCATGCCGTTCGTCTGTGCAGCGCTGGCCAGGCACATCTATCATTGTCTCAAGTTCAACGACCCTTACGACGTCGAAAAGGCGTTCCGAGGTTCGTCGCTTTCTCCTGCCTCGGAAGAGGAGTGGTTGAGCTTGGGAGCCAGCCTCGATGAGAGATTCGAGGTGGTGGAGGCTTCCCTGTGCCAGATAGAGGGGTAAACCCCCTCTTACGTAACTTCTATATGCGCCCTTTTGCATCACACGTCGGCCTCGCGGGGGGCGACGTCTGCCCGCCCGGCGAATTGATCGTCTGGCTCATCCTCGCGGAAATGACAGCCACGAGTGTGGCGGTTGTGGCGGGCAGCACTGGCGACGATGAAGCCGCACTGGCAGGCATTGCGCAGGCCGATCAGACCATCGCTGAGTCTAGTGCGTCGGTAAAAACTGTCAATGTCCTCCCACAGGTTACGCAGGTCACGGATCGCGCGAGCCAGCCGCCGTTCACTGCGGGCCAGGCCCACGTAGTGCCACATAATGTTCTGCAAGGTACGCATATCGCCGTAGATGAGCGCCGGGTCGCCCTCTGCCTCCAACCCTTTCTCTTCCCACGGGGGGATGAGGACCGGGTCAGGGGGGAGCAGCATGCCACGGGCACCGACGTCGCGAGCGGCGCGGTCGCCCCACACCAGCCCCTCCAGAAGAGAGGTCGAAGCCAGGCGATTGGCGCCGTGGACGCCGGAGCAGGTCACCTCACCCACACCGTACAGGTTCTCGATGGTGGTGCGGCCCCAGGTGTCCACCCATAGCCCGCCACAGAAGTAGTGGGCGGCTGGCACAACCGGAACGGGCTGGCTGGTGATGTCCACCCCGGCTTCCAGGCAGTGTCGGTAGATGGTGGGGAAGCGGGCCCGAATCTTGTCGGCAGGCATATAGGAGACGAGGTCGAGCAGAACGTAGGAGTAGCCCTGCGTCACCATCTCCTGGTGGATGGCGCGGGCGACGACGTCGCGGGGAGCCAGGTCGCCCCAGCGAGGCGCGTAGTCGTCCATGAAGTGACGCCCATCGGGGGTGAACAGGCGACCACCCTCGCCACGAACGGCCTCGGAGATGAGGAAGTGCTTGGCCCCGCGCACGGCCAGCGTGGTGGGGTGGAATTGGATATACTCGGCGTTGATAACCCGTGCACCGGCGCGGTAGGCCATCGCCAGACCATCACCACGGGCCCCGTAGGGATTGGTAGTGATGCGGTAGATGCGCCCCACGCCGCCGGTGGCCAGCACTGTCACCCCGGCCAGGTAGCGGTGGACAGCCCGTTCCCGCTGGTCGAAAACGTAGGCACCGGCGCAGCGGATTGGCTGTTCATAGACGGCCAGTGGGTCCAGCGCGTGGTGGGTCAGCGTGATCAGGTCCACCGCCGTGGCCTGGGTGACCAGTTTAACATTGGGCCGCTCCCGCAGCGCGGCGATGAGGGCCTCGATGATGACCTTGCCGGTGGCGTCGCCCACATGGAGGATACGCGCGGCGGAGTGGGCTGCCTCGCGGGTGTAACTGAGTGAGTCGTTGGGCTTGCGGTCGAAGGCTACGCCCGCGCGAGTGATGAGCACCTCCTGCACCAGCCGGGGGCCCTCCTCAGTCAGGATGCGGGCGGCCTGGGGGAGCGTGAGGCCGGCCCCGGCCGCCAGGATGTCTTTCACCAGCAAGTCGGCGCTATCCTCCCCGCCCCGCCCCACGATGCCGCCCTGGGCGTAGCGGGTGTTGCTCTCCTCCGGCTCTGCGGCGCGGGTGATGACGACGATCTGCCGCTGGTGGTCTTGCGCCAACCGGAGCGCAGTCGCCGCACCGGCGATGCCGCAGCCGATGACAAGCACGTCTGTTTCGAGTGAATGAGTAGATGAGGGATGAGTAGATGAGGAATGAGTAAATGGGCTCATCGGGATAACTCCAACATGCGCTGCAACGCGATGCGCGCCCAATGGGCGGTCTCGGGTTCGACGACGACCGGGTGAAGCACCCCTCTCCTGGTAGGGGAGGGATGCTCCCCCTGCACCAATCCCTCCAACGCTCGAGCCAGGTTACGTTGGGTGATCATATTCATCGTGCGGCAGAGGGGTGGGAGGTCGGCCAGCGAGATGATGAACTGGTCGGGGTGTTCCTGCGCCAGCCGGTGCACCAGGTTGTGCTCAGTGCCGATGGCCCACTCCGTGCCCGGCGGGGCCGCCTCCACCTGGCGCACGATGTGGGCCGTGGAGCCGGCATCGTCGGCCAGGCCCACCACCTCCCACGTGCACTCCGGGTGAACGATGACACAGATGACGGGATGCCACTCGCGGACGGCGCGGACGTGCTCGGGCCGAAAACGCTGGTGGACGTTGCAGCAGCCGGGCCAGAGCACAACCTTGGCTCGCCGGATCGCCGCAGCGTCGGGGGGGCGCCGGGTATCCCACAGCAACGTTTCCTCCGGCCCGATGTCCATCCGCAGAGCGGTGTTGCGGCCCAGGTGCTGGTCGGGGAAGAAGAAGACACGCGGCCGCTGCGCCAGTGCCCACTCCAGCACCTGTGCGGCGTTGGACGAGGTACAGATGATACCGCCGTGGCGCCCGCAGAAAGCCTTGAGCGCGGCCAATGAGTTGACGTAGGTGACCGGCGTGAACTCGGCCTCGACATCCAGCACCGTGCTCAAGTGCGCCCAGGCCGCCTCGACCGCCTCCAGGCTGGCGGTGTCGGCCAGGAAGCAACCGGCGGCCGGGTCAGGAATGAGCACCATCTGGTCGGGGCGGGCCAGGATAGCGGCTGTCTCGGCCATGAAGTGCACGCCGCAGAAGACGATGTATCGCGCGTCGGTACGGATGGCGTCCTGGGCCAGTTTGAGGCTGTCGCCGCGGAAGTCGGCGAACTGGATGACCTCGTCGCGCTGGTAGTGATGGCCGAGGATGACGAGCGAGTCGCCAAGAGAGCGTTTGAGACTCGAGATCGTTGATTGCAATTCGCAATTCGCAATTCGCAATTCGGAATTCGCAATCCGCATACTTAGGTCGAGCGCTGAAGCCGAGTGAGTGAGCGCGCCGACGGAGATATAGTCCACGCCGGTGGCGGCGACATCGGCGACGCTTTGGAGGGCGACGCCACCGGAGGCCTCCAGCCCCACCCGTCCGGCGGCAATCTTCACCGCCACGCGCATCTCATCCAGGCTCATGTTATCCAGCATGATGCGCTCCACGTCCAGCGGTAGCGTTTCGCGCAGTTCGTCCAGGTTTCTGACCTCGACCTCGATGGGCAGGTCGGGGCGGGCAGCGCGGGCCTGCCCGACAGCGGCGGTGATCGAGCCAGCGGCGTCAATGTGATTGTCCTTGATCAACACCATATCGTAGAGACCCAAACGATGGTTCTGCCCACCGCCCATCCGCACGGCGTACTTCTCCAGGGTGCGGTAGCCCGGGTGGGTCTTGCGCGTATCCAGAATGGTGGCCGGAGTGCAGGCGATGGCGTCCACGAAGGCGCGGGTGAGCGTGGCGATGCCGGAGAGGTGCTGCAGGAAGTTGAGCGCCGTACGTTCTGCGGCCAACATCCCCCGGCCGGGGCCGCTCACCTCGGCTACCAGGTCACCCGGCACGACCTCGGCCCCGTCGCGGACACGGGAGGTGAAGCGGATACGCGGCTCGACGCGCGTGAAGACTGCCTCAGCGACTGGCAGCCCGGCGACGACGCCAGCGGCCTTAGCGACGATGCGCGCATGGAGAGTCCGGCCGGCCGACAACGTGGCCTCGGAGGTGGCGTCGCCCGGGCCGATGTCCTCGGCGATGGCCAGTTCGATAAGCGGCGCAGCGGCTTCAAGGATGTCCATTGGGTGCTGCTTGCCTGATTCCTCAGTCCTCATCTACTTGGAAGATCGGTGGCATTGTGCGTTTGTGCTCGGAGCGAGCGATCATCCGCTGCACCTTCTCCAACGTGGCGGGCTCAATGCCGGAGGTATCGTCCGCCTCGATGGACGCCAGCACCCGGTCAAGTTCGCGGTAGGTGATACCCATCTCCCCCTCGTCGGTCTGGCCGGGCCAGAGGCCAGCGCTAGGCGGGCGCTCGACTACCTCCTGCGGCATCCCCAGTTGGCGGGCCAGTTCCCACACCTGTGTCTTATAGAAGCCACCCAGCGGCAGCAGGTCCACCCCGCCGTCGCCGTACTTGGTAAAATACCCGACGGCAATTTCCGTCTTGTTGCCGGAGCCCAGCACCAGGTAGTTATGGGACTGGGCCAGATAGTAGAGGTTGATCATCCGCAGGCGGGGCTTGACGTTGGCGGAGGCCAGGCCGCCGGATTGCAAATCCGGCGGGAGCCGGGAGATGAGCGCGTCGTAGGTATCGCTCAGGTCCACGGTGACGGTGGGGATGGAGAAGGTGTCGGCGACGAGTTGACCCAGCACGGCGTCCCCCGGCTGGGAGTGGCAGGGCATCAGCGCGGCCAGGACGTGCTCGGGGCCAACGGCGCGCACCGCCAGCGCGGCCGAGGTGGCCGAATCCACTCCGCCGCTGAGGCCGACGACAAAGCCATCGGCACCGGCGGAGACGAGTCGCTCGCGGAGCCAGGTAGCAATCTGATCGGGCAGGGACATCAATCTCTCCTTGTTTCAAGTTTCAGGTTTCAGGTCTCAGGTTGAACTCAAAACTCGCAACCCGAAACCTGAAGCTAAGCCTACGTGAGGTGGGCCACGACTTCAATGCCGTTCAGGGCCATGCTGTACAGGGAGATGCGATGCAGCAAGTCGCCGTCGTGGGGAAGGACGCCCAGTTCAGCCGCCGTCTCCACAGGCATATCGTAGGTCTGCACACAGTCGGCGGGCACGATAACGCGGGTCTCGCGCTGGCCCAGGACGTTGGCCCGCACGCGCAGGGCCGTCGCAATATGGTAGATGCAGATGTCGGTGCACACGCCGACTACGATGAAAGTAGTGACGGATGGGTGGTCGTCCAACCAGGCCTCGAGATCGGTGCCGACGGTGGAACTGATGGAGTTCTTGGGGAAGACGGTGAAGAGGTTAGAGAAGGGCAAATCGTTCAATTCGTCAATCGTCTCGCTCTCCTCTGTGCCGGCTACGCAGTGGGGAGGATAAGCGGAGAACTCGACGGCGTCGGGATCGTGGGTATCTTGGAGCAGCAGGAAGTGGCGGCCCCCCAGGTCGTGGACGCGCTGGAAGAGGCGCAGCACACCAGGGACGATGCTGGCCGCGCGCGGGCTGGAAAGCGCCCCCTGGTTGCAGAACCCCTTCAGCAGATCCTGCGACACCAGCGCTACGCGGGTTGGATCGGACACGACCTCTCCCGTGTTCACCTTCGGCAGGCTCTCCTCCCAGTGGGCCAGCCAGCCCAAGAAGGGTTTATTCCCGGCACTCATTGGGTCCTCCTTTGTTCGTGTAACTCATAAACTAATCATCCGCAAAAAAGAAGGAAAAGGGGCTAGTGTACATTATACACTAAATATACACCCAATAGCGAGACTTGTCAAGGGAACAGTCGCCGGGCTTTTACCTCGGCTACGGCGTCGTCGCGGAAGCGGTAGAGTTTAGCCGGGCGGCCCTCGCCGGTGCGGTACTCACCGGTCTCCTCGATGACCCCTGCGCTGAGGATCTTGCGGCGGAAATTGCGCTTATCCAGCCTCTCCCCCAGGATCACCTCGTAAGCGGCCTGCAACTCGCTCAGGGTGAAGGTCTCCGGGAGGAGTTCAAACCCCACGGCGGTGTACTCCAGTTTGTAGCGCAGCCGCTGCAAGGCGTAGGCCAGGATGTCGGCGTGGTCGAAGGCAAGGGGAGGCAGATCGTACACAGACCACCAGCGAGCCTCAGCGGCGTCGTCACCGGCACAGGGACGGACGGTACTGGCAGGCACCAGGGCGAAGTAGGCCACCGTGATGGTGCGGCCCCGGGGGTCGCGGTCCGGGGCGCCGAAGGTATAGAGTTGCTCCAGATATACGTCGCGGATGCCGGTTTCTTCCTCCAGTTCCCGCAGTGCCGCGTCCTCCAGCGATTCAACGATGTCCACGAAGCCGCCGGGGATGGCCCACATCCCCTCGAAAGGTGGACGCCCGCGCTTGATGAGCAGCACCTGCAGGTCATCGTCGCGCAGGGTGAAAGTAACGACGTCTACGGTGACAGATGGGCGTGGGTAGTCTTCCAACGGCATCGTGGCTCCTCACATTCGTGTCAACTATACACCAATTATAGCGGATTTGGGAGACGCTGTCAACCTGAAACGCACGTGGTCGGGCCTCCCGGCGTCCTCCACGTCGTCGCGACCAAATCAGACTGGAGCCTGGCTACCCCGAAAAAGCAACGCCCGCGAGCGTATCACGCTGGGGACAGAGCGGCCTACCGCCACCACGCGGAGCGTTGAAACGCCCCGCTGATACTCAAAACCTGTTGGAAACAGGTTCCGCCAGTGCGTTTTCAACGCACTTCGTGGTACC
>DAOUEC010000022.1:0-4160 GCA_034430655.1 Anaerolineae bacterium | reverse complement strand
CAGAAGGTCATCGTGGATGGCCCCGAGTACGAGACTATCGGTGGGTGCGGCTCCAACTGCGGCATCTTCGACCCCGACGACATCCTGGAGATCAACTTCTACTGCGACACCTACGGCATGGACACCATCTCCTTCGGCACCAGCACCGCCTTCGTGATGGAGTGCTACGAGGCTGGCATCCTGGACAAGGAAAAGACCGGCGGGCTGGAACTGAACTTCGGCAACGGTGAGGCCGCTATCGAACTTCTGCACCAGATGGCCCGTGGCGAGGGGTTCGGCAAGATCGCCGGCCAGGGCATCCGCCGTATGAAGCAGGTCTTCGCCGAGGAGTACGGGGCCGACCCCGCCTTTCTGCAGGACATCGGCATGGAGGCCAAGGGGCTGGAGTACTCCGAGTACGTCACTAAGGAGTCCCTGGCCCAACAGGGCGGCTACGGCCTGACCAACAAGGGCCCTCAACACGACGAGGCATGGCTCATTTTTATGGACCAGGTGAGCAACCTCCTGCCGACTTTCGAGGACAAAGCGGAGGCACTCCACTACTTCCCGATGTTCCGCACGTGGTTCGGCCTGTGCGGGCTCTGCAAACTCCCCTGGAACGACGTTGTGCCGCCCGACAATGCCCAGACCGACGAGCCGGCCAAGATCCCCGAGCACGTCCAGAATTACGTTGACCTCTTCTCCGGCGTCACCGGGCGGGAGGTCACCAAAGAGGACATTGTCACGATGTCCGAGACGGTCTACAATTTCCAGCGGGCCTTCAACCTGCGGTTGGGTTTCGGCCGGCGGGAGCACGACGCCATCCCCTACCGCTCCGTCGGGCCGGTGACCGTCGAGGAGTACGAGTCGCGGGCCGAGCGGTACGACAAGCAGTTGCGGGAAATCCTGGGCCTGGAGCCGACGGGGATGTCCACCCAGGAGAAGATGACGGCGCTGCGGAAGTACCGGGAGGAGCAATACCAGAAACTATGCAGCGCCGTCTACAAGCGGCGCGGCTGGACCTCCGACGGCGTGCCCACACTGGAGACGCTGAAGCGGCTGGGGATTGACTTCCCCGAGGTAGTCGCCATTGTCGAGAAGCACCTGTAGACCCGTAGGGGCGCGGTTACCGCGCCCCTACATTGGGAGGAATAGGCATGCCGGCAATACCTGCGGTCGAGAAAAAGGACGTTGTTCCTATCTGCCCACATTGTTCGGAAGAGTTACACACCGTGTGGTTCCGCATAATCGCATCTCAGTTCGGGAACAGGTTCATATACTTTTGTCCCGCCTGCAAGAAGGTGCTGGGGGTCAGCCATCGAAAAGGGTTCTGGATGGGTTAGCCAACGGGGAGCGAAGGCCCCCCGTGCGAGACCGCTGGGGAACGGAAGAACGGCGTGATCCGCGTCAACAATCGCGACGAGGTCGAGTGGGAGGAAGGGCTGGCCGTCTCCGACCTCTTGGAGCGGTTCCGCTACACCTTCCCCCACATCATCGTCAAGATCAACGGGGAGGTGATCCCCTGCGAGGAATACCCCACCCGCGCCATCCCCGACGGCGTGGATGTGTGGGTGATCCATCTCATTGCCGGCGGGTGAATGAATCAACGACTGACTGAACTGTGTACCCGTATGGCCGAGGCGGGGATGGACGCGGCGTTGCTTCTCCATCCCCGCGACGTGCTCTACTACGCCGGCACCGTGCGCCCGGCAGCCCTGCTTGTCTCCTCCCAGGATACAGTCCTCTTCGTCCGGCGTGGGTTCGAGTACGCCCGGCGGGAGGCCACCGTCGCCCACGTCGAGCCGATGAGCGGGTTCGCCAGCGTCGCCGAGGTCGTTGCCGAGATTGGACTGACCGGGGACGTGCTGAGCACCGAACTGGACGTAGTCCCGGCGCGGGTCTGCCGGCGGCTGGCGGAGGTCTTCCCCGCCTGGGAGTTGGCCGACGTCTCCCCGCTGGTGCTGGCCCAGCGTGCGATCAAAGACGAGGAGGAGGTCGCCGCCACGCGACGCGCTGCGGCTGTGGCCGACGCCGGCCACCGCGTTGTCCCCCAGGTCATCGCACCGGGGATGAGCGAACTGGCGCTGGCGACTGAGGTGGAGGCAGCCATGCGGCGGGCAGGCCACGAGGGGTACCAGCCGCTGCGCCACCCTGGCGCGCGCGGGGGCGGGGTGTTGCTGGTGAGCGGGGAGAACCTGGCCGTGCGCGGTGGTCACGGGCTGGTGGTGACCGGCGCGGGGTTGAGCCCGGGCACACCCTACGGCCCCTCCCGCAGAATGCTGCAACCGGGCGACCTGGTGGTCGTGGACGTCGGTTCGACCTGGGCAGGCTATACCGCCGACGAATCGCGCACCTTTGTCGTGGGGCAGGCCACGGACGCACAGTGGGCGCTCTTCGCGGTAGCACGCGCAGTGGAGGACAGCGTGCTGGAGGCACTGCGCCCCGGCGTGGCCGTCGCCGACCTGTACGCGGTAGCCGAGGCGGTCATCGTCCAGGGGGCACGGCCTCACTTCGCCCCCGGCAGCCTGGCTTTGCCCGGCTTCGTTGGTCACGGCATCGGGCTGGAACTGGACGAGCCGCCCGTCCTCTGGCCCCGCGACGAGACGCACCTACAGGCCGGTATGGTCCTGGCAATTGAGATCGAGGTCAACACACCCATCCAGGGAATGATGGTCAAGTTGGAAGATACCGCCGTCGTACGTCCGGACGGATACGAGTTGTTAACCGGCGCGCCGCGCAAACTGGTCGAGTGTGTGTTATACTGACCGAGATACAGGACGGCCCCGCTACCCTTACGAGTAGCGGAGCCGTGTGCTTCTACAAATGTGGGCAACGTGGCTATGGCACGAGCGACGCCAGGTAGCCGGATGAACAGGGTCGAGGAAGTTTCGCCTCCACTGGCCCCCCGGCGATGACGCTGAGCGTTGAATGCACTGGACCAGTGACGTTGTTGTAGGTGCCGCCTGCAATCTCGTGACTCTCCAGCACTGCGCCGTAGGTGGTATCAGGGTTGGCCGAGTCAACCTGGGCGTAGACAGGTGTGCCTACGGGGAGTGACCCGGGGAAGTTACTGAGAGATGGCTGGTAGTAGGCGTCGCCAATGGTCAGGGTGATCACGCCACCCGATTCTAGCGACCCTGGTTTTGCTACATTCCAGACGACACCCTGGGCACAGCGCCCATCGTCCCACGTCTGGTTGACCCCGGCCGGCACAGGGTTGGGATCAACGTACAAGTCCACCCGGAACACGTAGAAGAGGAAAGGGGTGGGTGGTAGAGACCCATAGCCCTGGTTCTTGACAACGACCTGCACGCCGTCGCTTGTGGCGATGATACGTTCCACCACCAGGTCGGGCAGCATGCCGGGAGTTGGCGGAATAGGGTGCACTATCAGGGGCAGGTAGATCGTGTAACCCACCGGCGCTAAGGCACCGACCGTCACCGTGACAGTAGCGACGTCAGTAGCACCGTTGCCGTCGCTGGCGGTGTAAGTGAAGGTGTCGGTGCCGTTGAAACCAGTCGGCGGGGTGTAGATGCACACTCCGGCAGTGGTACAATACACCCTACCGCCCTCGGCACTGGCGATGTCGTAGTCGCTGACAGTGAGGATGTCGCCGTCGGGGTCAGAGTCGTTGGCCAGCACGCTGACGACCAGGGGGGTGTCCTCGTCGGTGGTGGCCGAGTCGTCCACGGCCAGCGGCGGGTCGTTGACACCGGCGACTGTCACGGTCACCGTCGCCGCGTTCGAGGTGGCCCCGTCGTCGTCCTCGACCGTGTAGGTGAAACTGTCGCTGCCGTGGTAGTCGGCGTCCGGGCTGTAGGTCACGTCGCCGTTAACCGGGTCCACGCTGACCGAGCCGTTGGCCGGGCCAGCGACGATGCTCACCGTGGTGGGGTCAATGGAGCCGTCGGGGTCGGAGTCGTTGACCAGCACACTGATGACCACGGGGGTGTCCTCGCCGGTGGTGGCCGAGTCGTCCACGGCCAGCGGCGGGTCGTTGACACCGGCGACTGTCACGGTCACCGTCGCCACGTTCGAGGTGGCCCCGTCGTCGTCCTCGACCGTGTAGGTGAAACTGTCACTGCCGTGGTAGTCGGCGTCCGGGCTGTAGGTCACGTCGCCGTTGACCGGGTCCACGCTGACCGAGCCGTTGGCCGGGCTGCCGGCGATGCTCACCGTGG
>DAOUEC010000021.1:0-1809 GCA_034430655.1 Anaerolineae bacterium | reverse complement strand
CCGGAGGAACCCATCACGACGCTGGAGACACTGCGTCAACACTTGCTTGACCTCACAAGGGATCCCGCACCCTATACTGTCGTAAGAGAGACAAACGCCCACGGATTGGAGATTGACATCCCACCGTGCCCGGCCGGCGTCTCGCCGCTGGCGCACCGGGCACGGACGTTGGCCTGGGCCTATCTGGAGGGCGCTCCCGGCGAGCTGGTGTTCCCATTCTGCGTGGAGTAAGGAACTTGAGTGAATCATCTGAACCCACCTACACCAGCCGCATCATCAAGGCCAGTGCTCTAATCGCCGACACCAAGGTCCTGTTGGCTGCGTGGGATGCAGAACGGTCGGTGGCAGAGAATCTTGACCGCGCCCGGCGGGAGAACATCTTTGGCAAAGCCTCGCGTAAGCGCGTGGAGGACATTCTGCTCATCTTCCGCCAGCGTTACTTCGACGATGCCGACGTCGGTACGGCGCTGGTGACGCTGACCCAGAACGGTGCGCCAGCCCAGTGGATTGATCCCTTGCTCTACTTCTTCTCGGCCCAGAACGACCGTACCCTGCGCGATATCGTCGTCGAGACGCTCTACCCCCGCCACCTGGCGGGCTACACCGACCTGCCCATCGAGGTCGTGGTGCGCGCCGTCCGTAATTGGGTCGCCGAGGGCAAAACGACGACACCTTGGGGTGACAAAACAATCCTGCGGGTGGCGCAGAACTCGATGGCCGCGCTACGCGACTTTGGCGTGCTCCAGGGGGCCGTCAACAAGCACCTGACGCCCATCTACTTACCGACGCCATCGTTCGCCCTGATCGCTCTCTGGCTCCAGCAGCGTGAGCGCTCTGGCCACCTCGTCCTCCAGAGTGACGACTGGAGGCTCTTCTTCCTGCCCGTAGAAGGTGTAGAGCGCTTCTTCATCGAAGCGCACCAGGAGCACTTGTTGACTTACCACGCGGCCGGCTCGGTGATCCGCATCGAGTTCCCGGCCGCCAGCCTGACGGAGTATGCCCATGCCATCCTCGAAAACGAAAATGAAAGAGCGGGTTAGAACCCTGGAGGCGGATCTGAAGGCCTCCCCGATGCGGCATTACATCTACCACGACCTGCCCTTTGCCATCTTCTGTTATCCGCCGGAGCAGGAATGGGCCATGCGCCGCGAGGTTGGCCTGCTCAAGACCAGGCTGGAAAACGACACCCACCGCAAGGTCACGTTTGTGTCCCTGGCTGACCTCCTGTGGCAGGCGATTAGCGAGAGCGAGGGGATCGAGGCTGTGGTGCAACTGGAGCGGCGGAACGGGTTCGAAGCGGCGCAGTTGCAGATTCAGGACTACCTCTCCGACCCAGACTGGCGCCCGCTGCCCGACCTCTTGGCCGAGCGGCTGGCCGAACTGGACCCCGATCGCCACATCGCTTTCATCGTCCGCGCCGGTGCTCTGGCCCCCAACATCTACCGCGTCTCCAAGCTGTTGGACGAGATGAAGGGTCGCACGCGGGTACCATGCGTGCTGTTCATGCCGGCCACCACCGAGGGGCGCAGCAGCCTGCGTTTTATGGGCATTGCGGAGAATGAGGGGCGGGGGAGTTATCATACCAAGGTGTACGTCGATTGAGGGAACGATGACATCTCAACCGCTGTCGGATACGCAACGTAGGGCGATCCACGACCTGGCCCTGGATGCCCGGAGCTTGCTGACCCGCGAGGCGCGGGAGCTGCTGGAGGGGACCTACGGCCTCTACCCCGAGGGGCGGCTGGATCCGCCGGAGAAGTTGCCTCAGGTGCGGGCGGACCCCGAGACCGGCCAGACCTACCGCCGCCT
>DAOUEC010000020.1:0-10387 GCA_034430655.1 Anaerolineae bacterium | reverse complement strand
GTGTGCAGCCGCCCGGCGGTGTCGGCGATCACCATGTCCATCCCCCGCGACCGCGCGGCCTGCAATGCGTCGAAGACGACCGCGCCTGGATCGCCTCCCTCCGGCCCGGTGACGATGTCCACGCCCGCTCGCTGCGCCCAAATCTCCAGTTGATCCATCGCCGCAGCGCGGAACGTGTCGGCCGCCGCCAGCAGCACCCGGCGTTCCTGCTGCCGGTAGCGGTAGGCCAGTTTGGCGATGCTCGTCGTCTTGCCCGACCCGTTCACGCCGACGATGAGCACCACGTCCAGTGGGTGGCTTCCCAGGTTGAGCGGCGGCTGGTCGGGCAACAGCGCCCGCAGTTCTTCCCGCAGCGCCGCCTGGAGCGCGCCGGCCCGTAGGATTGCCTCGTCGCGGGCGCGCTTGCGCAGCCGTTCGACCAGGTAAAGCGTCGTCTCCACGCCCATGTCGGCCTGGATGAGCAACCCCTCCAGTTCGTCCCAGGTGGCATCCGTCACCTGGCTGGCGCCCAGCAGCCCCGCGATGCGGCTGAAGACGGTGTTGCGCGTGCGGGTAAGGCTGTCTTTGATCGAGTGAGCGAACCTGGTGGCCATAGTCCTTCCTGCATTATACCCCAAAGCATAAGGTTGAGCAATGCAGTTGGATGTGATATAATGTTGTGCAACTCTTGAAAGCGAATGGAGGGCCCAATGCCATCCCTGTCTGTGGTTCTTCCTGCCCACAACGAAGAGATAACCATCGAAAGCGTTGTAGAGGAGGTCTCCAGCGTGGCCCAGCAGTTGGGGATGGATTACGAGATCATCCTGGTCAACGACGGCAGCACCGACCGCACGGGCGAAATCGCCCGTGAACTGGCGCGGCGCATCCCCAACTTCCGGCTGGTGGAACACTACCCCAGCCGGCACTACGGGGGAGCGCTGAAAGCCGGGTTCGCGGCTGCCACCAAGGACCTGATCGCGTTCTTCCCGGCGGACAAGCAGTTCGTCTTCAGCGAGATCGACCGGTTCCTGGAACGTCTTGGCGAGGCGGACATCGTGTCCGGCTACCGGGCCGACCGGCAGGATACATTCATCCGCAAACTCAACGGCTTCGGCTGGAACGTGGTGGTGCGGCTGCTGTTTGGTTACCTGTGCCGCGATATTGACTGCGGCTTCAAACTATTCCGGCGCGAGATCCTGGAGCACGTGACTCTCGTCACCGACTGGGCGCCGATTGACACGGAGTTACTGGCCGGTGCAAAGGCACGCGGTTACCGCATCGCCGAAGTGGAGGTGACCCATCTGCCACGTGTGGCAGGCGAGGCCACTGGCGCCGATTTCGAGGTGATCGTCAGCGCGTTCCGCGACCTGCCGCGCTTCTGGCTGCGGCTGAGGCGGGAGTTGCGCGGGGAAAAGCAAAAATGTTGAAGTACTGGCAGGAGCAACGTTCCAAAAGACAGGCGTTGCTTGAGCGTGAACTCGAGCGTATCGTTCGGGTTCTGCACAGGATGGGAGTGCAACTCATCGTCCTGTTCGGCTCCACCGCCCGAGGGGAGATCGCTGCGTGGAGCGACCTCGACCTTATCGTCGTGCTGGATTCCGACCTGCCGTTCATCAAGCGGCTGGGACTGCTGTACGAGCGAATCCAGCCACGCGTCGGCCTCGACCTGCTGGCCTATACCCCTCAGGAATTTGAGGCCATTCGCGAGAGGCCTTTCATCCGCCAGGTATTACAGGAAGGGAGGGTGCTCTATGAGGCCTGATCCGATAGAGGAAGGTCAGTCAGTTTGGCAACACCACGTCGCGGCCTTTATGCGCCGTCATCATCTCCTGCACGACCCGGTCACCCACGCGCTCGACCTGGTCTCCGAGATCGGCGAGGTGGCGAAGGAGGTGCTGCTGGCCACCGACTACGGGCGGCGGGCTCCGCAGTTTCGCCCCGGACTGGCGGACGAACTGGGCGACGCGCTCTACAGCCTGCTGGCGCTGGCCGAAGCCTGCGGTGTGGATGCCGACAGCGCACTCGACGCCACTCTGGAGAAATACGAGCGCCGGCTGGCAGAACAAGGAGGAGCAGGATCGAAATGAGCCACCTATCACCCACCAGCAACCAGCAACCAGCATCCGACCTGGACTCCTTTCAGCAACACATCGGGTACCACTTTCGTGACCCAGGTCTCCTCTTCCTTGCCCTTACCCATCCTTCCTACGTCAATGAGCATCCGGAGGAGGCGACAGGCGATAATCAGCGCCTCGAGTTTCTGGGTGACGCGGTGCTCGACTTCGTCGCCGGCGCGTGGGTCTACCGCCACTACCCCGATTTCGACGAGGGGCGGATGACCCGCTTGCGAGCCGCCCTGGTGCGCACCGAGACGCTGGCGCGGTTTGCCAGGCAGGTAGGGATTGGGGAGGCGCTGCGGCTAGGCCACGGCGAAGAGGAAGCCGGCGGAAGGGAGCGAGACGCCAACCTGTGTGATGCCTTTGAAGCCGTTGTGGGGGCTCTCTATCTCGACGGCGGGATGGCTGCCGTCACAGCCTTCGTTGAGCCGCTCATTGAGCCGGTGGCCGAGGCGACACTGGCAGCAGAGGCGGATTGGGATGCCAAGAGCCGCCTTCAGGAGTGGAGCCAGGCCGAAATGGGGATCACGCCTCGCTATCGTATCGTCGCCGAAAAGGGCCCTGACCACGCCAAGACCTTCCTGGCAGAGGTTCTCCTGGGCAAAAAGGTGGTGGGCCAGGGGATGGGCCACAGCAAGCAGGCGGCCGAGCAGGCGGCGGCCCAGGCGGCGTGGAAGGCCCTTATGCGGCCGGAACCCGCAGTGTCAGAAGCGTCACCTCCGGGCGGCAGTTGAAGCGCACCGCCGGGCTGATCAGCCCCACGCCCCGGTTGACGTAGAGCCACATCCCGCCCACGCGGTAGAGCCCCGCCGGGTACTTGCGGCCCAGGTAGGGCAGAAACGGCGCTCCGATGAAGGGCAATCGCACCTGCCCGCCGTGCGAGTGGCCCGAAAGTTGCAGACTCACCCGCCCGTCGGCTGCTACCTCGTCAGCGTAGTCGGGCTCGTGGGCCAGGAGCACGATTATGGCACCGGCCGGCGCCCCCTCCAGTGCTTTCCCCAGGTCGGCCTGCTGCTCCCACACGTCGTCCACTGCCGCCACCCACAGCCCATCTGCCACCTCTCGTGCCGCGTTGCGCAGCATGGTGAGCCCCGCGTCGCTGAGCGCCCCGGCAACGGCGTCGGCGTCTGTCCAATGGTCGTGATTGCCCAGGCAGGCCAGCACGTTACCCCCCCCAGCCCCCCCTACGAGGGGGGGAGTCTTCCCCCCCGCCCCCCCGAAACGGGGGAGGGTCTCCCTGCTGGAGGCTACCAGGGGATATAGGGCCTTCGCGCAAGAGGGCGCGTATTCGGCGGATGCTGAGACGTAGTCGCCGGTTAGCACGACCAGGTCGGCCTCCTGCCGCAGCGCCAGTTCCACCGCCCGTGTGATGTCCTCCTGCGCTACCTTCGGCCCGCGATGCAAATCGGAGAGTTGCGCGATGGTGAAACCGTCGAGGCTGGCGGGCAGACCAGGGAGCGGCACGTCCACCCGCTCCACCGCCAGCCAGTGTGGCTCAGCGAGCGTCGCGTAGCCCACTCCACCTAGAGCCGAGAGCCCGCCTGCTGCCGCGCCGCCCAGCATCCATTTGAGGAACCGCCGCCGCGTGATCTTATGTGCCATTGCTGCCATCATTATACGCCCTGCCCCGCAATTTGCAATTCGCCATTCGCCATTCGCCATTCGCAATTCGCAATTCGCAATTTGCCATCTCTCCCCAAGCGCGGTATACTCCATTTCAGAGACCTATGCGCCTCAAATATCTCACACTCCAGGGCTACAAGTCCTTCGCGACCAAGACCGAATTTCTGTTTCTCACCGGCATCACGGCCATCGTCGGACCCAATGGGTCGGGCAAGAGCAATGTCGCCGACGCGATCCGCTGGGTGTTGGGTGAGCAGAGTATGCGCGCCCTGCGGGGCAAGTCCACCGCCGACATGATCTTCGCCGGCGGGCGTCGCCGTGCCCGGTCCGGCATGGCCGAGGCTTCCTTGACCCTCGACAACTCCGACGGCTGGCTGCCCATCGAGTTCAGCGAAGTCACCATTGCCCGCCGCGCCTATCGCTCCGGCGAGAATGAGTATCTCATCAACGGGGCGCGGGTGCGCCTGCGCGACATCGCCGAATTGTTGGCCGAAAGCGGCCTGGGGCAGCGCGCCTACACCGTTATCGGGCAGGGATTGGTGGATGCGGCGCTCTCACTGCGGCCCCAGGAGCGGCGCGTACTTTTTGAGGAGGCCGCCGGCATCAGCCTATACCGCGCCCGGCGGGAAGAGGCCGTCCGGCGTCTGGATGAGACACAGCGCAACCTGGAGCGCGTCCACGACATTATCAATGAGATTACCCCCCGCGTGCAGCGGCTTGAGCGGGAGGCGGAGCGGGTAGAGGAACATCGTCGGCTGACCGCCCACCTGGAGCGGTTACAGCGCACCTGGTACGGCTATCGTTGGGGACGCCGGCAGGCCGCGCTGGACCAGGGTCTGGAGAGAGCCTCCGTCCTGGCGGCCGGCCTGGAGGCGCAGCAGAAGGCAGTGGCCGCGCTGAGCGAGCGACTGGTCCGACTGCGCCAGCAGGAGAGCAACTTGCGGGCCGGGCTGCGCGATTGGCACCGCGAGAGCGCCGACCTTCACACCAGGGCCGACGAGGTACAGCGCGAATTGGCCGTAGCGGAGGAACGAGAGCGGCTGTTGAAGGCCCGGCGTGAGGAACTGCTGGCCGAACTTGAACCCCTGGACGCCCAGCAAGAGGCGCAGACCGGGCGGGTCGCCCAGATCCGGGGCCAGATCGAGCAGGTGGAGCGCGAATTGGCGGAGCGCAAAAAGCGATTGGCGGATCTGGGGCGGGAGTGGGCAGCCGTGCAGAAGCAGGCTCAGGAACCTGCCCGGCGGCACGCCCAGGTCGAGCAGGAACTGCGCACCCATCGTGCGCGGCTCGAAAGCCTGAATCAGGCGCTCGTCGAAGCCCGCGCGGAGGCGGCCCACCTGGCGGGTGAGCAAGAGGCGCTGAGCCGGGTGCGCGAGACGTGGGCTGCCTACGACGCTGGCGTCCAGGCGCTGCTCCAGGCCGATCTGGACGGCGTCGTCGGGCCGCTGGCGGCGTTGATTCAAGTGGCCCCTGGTTGGGAGCGCGCCGTCGAGGCGGCGTTGGGCGGCGACTTGCAAGCCGTCGTTGTGGAACGGGCGGCCGTCGTCGAGGAGGTGCGCCGGGTCCTCGAATCTGCCGGGGGGCGGCTGACCCTGCTGCCGTTGGATGGCCTCCGCCCGGCCCCACCGTTGCCCCCGGGCGCTCTGTGCGCCGCCGACGTCGTCGCCTGCGACGAGAGCGTGCGACCGGCGGTCGAAACGTTACTGGGCGCTGTTGCTCTGTGCGACGACCTTCCGGCAGCCCGGGCGTATCTGCCCGCTATGCCGCTGGGGAGCCGCTGCGTCACCGCCACGGGCATCGTCCTGCGGGCCGATGGTGCCCTCTCGGTGGGACAGGCCGGAGCAGGCAGTGTCCTTGCCGATGAGCGGGCCCGGCGGGAACTTCCCGCTCGACTGGAGGAGACCCACCGGCGCTGCCAGGAGATCGAGGAACAGCAGCGTGCGGAAGCTGAACGGGTTGCGGCGCTGGAAGCCAGGTTGCAAGAACTGGCCCAGCAGGCGGCCGCTGCCAGCGAGGAAGCGGCGCGCATCGTCCGGGAGAAATTGGGGAAGGCCCGTACCGAGACCGCAGTGGCCGAAGAGTCCCTGCGCGGCCAGCAGGTTGCCCTGCAAAGGGAGACGGCGCTGCTGGAGCGGCTTCGGGCGCAGAGGTCCGCCCGCCGCCAACGATCTGTGGAACTGGAGGCTGATCACGGTGCTATCGTCGTTCGCGTGGAAGAATTGCGTGCGGAGGCGTCTCGACTGGAGACACAACTGTGCCAGATGCGCGCGCACATTCAGCCGGCCGAGGAGGAATTGGCACACCTCGGTGAGGAGCAGACGGCGCTGGAGGAGCAAGAGCGGCGGGCCCGCGACCGGGCGCGCGATGTGGAGGCCCGGCATGGCCGCGCCCAACTGGAGGTCGCGCGCTATCAGGACGAGTTGCGGCTCCTTGCCCGGCGCATCGAGGGGGACCTGGGGCTGGTCGAACTGGAACTGGCGGAGAGCGTCACGGCACAGACCCCGTTGCCGCTGCGACCGCTGGTCTCCCAACTCCCCGTCGTTGAGGAACTGCCTGAGGGGTTGGAGGAGGAGATCCAGCGCCTCAGGGCCCGCCTCCGCCGGTTAGGGTCGGTCAATCCCAATGCCCCCGCTGACTACGCCGAGGCCCAGGAGCGGCATCGCTTCCTCACCGAGCAGTCGGCCGACCTGGAGACGGCCTCGGCCCAACTGCGCCAGGTGATGGCCGAATTAGATGAACTGATGGAAACCGCCTTCCGGGAGACCTTCGACGCGGTGGCGGTCGAGTTCTCCGAGACGTTCACGGCCCTCTTCGGCGGCGGCGCAGCGCGGCTGGAGTTGACCGAGCCTGATGACCTGATGAACACCGGCGTGGACATCGTCGCCCGCCCCCCGGGCAAGCGCGCACAGCGGTTGGCGCTCCTCTCCGGTGGAGAGCGGGCCCTGACCGCGGCCGCGCTCCTGTTCGCTCTGCTCCACGTCAGTCCAACCCCCTTCTGCGTGCTCGACGAGGTAGACGCCATGCTCGACGAGGCAAACGTAGGGCGCTTCCGCGCGCTGCTGGAGGAGTTGGCGCAGCAGACCCAGTTCGTCGTCATCACCCACAACCGGGTCACCATCGAGGCCGCCGACACCATCTACGGCGTCTCAATGGGGACGGATGGGGTCTCGCAGGTGGTGTCGCTTAAGTTAGATCAGCAGATTAAAAAATCAGTGGAATCTGTGTAATCTGCGGTTGACCTGTTTAGTTCCGGCTTGTCCGGGTTAGGTATCAATGTCCTGATCAACACGCTGACCCGGGCCTTGTAAAAAGCGCGTAGGGCGAGGAGGAAGCCAATTGCCAGTCGCTAACAGCCAACAGCAAATCGCTGACCGCCGCGTCGCCATTCTAACCACCGGCGGCACGATCGCTATGCAGTATGACGCCGAGGCGGACGGGGCCGTGCCCACCCTGGGGGCTGCCGACTTTATGGCTGTGCTGCCCCCCGGCCTGCCGGAACTGCAGACTGAGGAATTGGTCAACCTGCCCAGTTCCCATTTCCGGCTCGATACACTGTGGACTATCCGCGAGCACGTGGCCGGGTTGACGGCAGAGCCCAGGGTGGATGGCATAGTCATCACCCACGGCACCGACACGCTGGAGGAGACGGCCTACCTGCTCGATCTGACCGTGCCGGGGGAGAAGCCCATCGCGCTCACCGGCGCGATGCGCGCTGCCTCCGACGTAGGCTACGACGGCTATGCGAATCTCCTGGCCGCCGTTCGCGTCGCGGCCGCGTCGCAGGCGCGGGGTCTGGGCGCGGTCGTCGTCCTCAACGGCGAAATCCACGCCGCGCGCCACGTCACCAAGATGCACACGCTCAGCCCGGCGACCTTCCAGTCGCCTGGCTGGGGGCCGGTGGGCCGGGTGGAGGGAGATGCCGTCATAATCGAGCGCCGGCCGGAGCGATACGTGCTGCCCTGGCGTGGCCTGGAGCCGAACGTATCTCTGCTTAAACTGGCGGTGGGTATGGATGCTGGCCTGCTGGAGGACGCGCTGGCGCGGGGGGCTCGGGGCGTGGTCATCGAGGCGTTGGGAGGCGGGCGCGTGCCCCCCTGGTGGCTGCCCGCCATTGAGCGGGCGCGGGCCCAGGGGCTGCCAGTGGTGATCGCCAGCCGCTGTCCCTCTGGGCGGGTTTGGGATGCCTATGGATATCCGGGCGCGTACCGCACCCTGGCCGACCTGGGTTGTCTATTTGCCGAGGGGCTGAACGGGCAGAAAGCGCGCATCAAGTTGATGGTCGTGCTGGCGGCCGCCCAGACCACCGGCGAGGTGGCGGAACTGTGGAATGAACAAGACCAATGAACAATGAACAATGACAGGTGGAAAGGGGGATGAGAATGGCTCATAGGAAGCAGGGACGATTTGAGGCACCGGGAGGTTGGGAGCGGGAGGTGCCCTACGATATTCGGGAGCGTACGTTTCAGTTTGCGGTGCAAGTGTTGCGGGCAATCCGTCAACTCCCAGATGATTCAGCGACTCGTGTGATGGCATATCAACTGGCAAAGTCGGCCACTTCCATAGGGGCAAACGTAGAAGAGGCTGACGGTGCCGAATCCAGACGGGACTTTGTCCACAAGATGAGCATCGCTCGCAAGGAAGCACGCGAGTCCCGCTACTGGCTGCGCGTCGTTCGTGCGGCCATCCTGGACAACAAGGAGTTCACCGCATTGGAGCAAGAAAGCGACGAACTGGTCCGCATACTTGGCGCCATCATCGCCAGCGCCAACGAGCCCTAATCAGGTCTCACCGGCTGGCTTGATCGCTCATCGTCAGCTGTTGGTCATTGGTCATTGGTCATTGGTCATTCTCACTTGGGAGGTATAGCACTGGATTCATTAGAACTGGCTCGACGCATCGTGGAGGTGATCGCCGATAAGAAAGGCGAAGACGTGTTGTTGCTCGACATTCGGGACATTTCTATCCTGGCTGACTACTTCGTGGTCGGCAGCGTCACCAGCGAGCGGCAAGCAAAGGCTATCATTGAGGGTGTCAAACAGGAGACGAAGCAGGCGTTCGACGTCAGACCACTGCACGTCGAGGGGGAATCTGCCACCGGGTGGGTTCTGATGGACTACGGCGATGTGGTAGTCCACCTGTTCGCACCGGAGGTGCGGGCTTACTACGACCTGGAAGGGCTGTGGCGGGAAGGGCGGATCGTGGTGCGAATGCTGTGAGTTGGGCGATGGGCTCAGACATAGCAAGGTTCCCCGGCGAAACGGGGGCGCGGTGGGCGCCCCCGTTTTCCCCCTGCGCTACGCGCTCCTATTCAAAGATCCAGCGGTCGGTGTCCCGCTCGTAGGAGAGGATCTCATCCTGGGTGAAGAAGAGCGGCATCTCGAAGGCCGCCGTCTCCGGCCCGTCGGAGCCGTGCACCAGGTTGCGCCCGATCTCCAGGCCGAAGTCGGCGCGGATGGTGCCGGGGGCTGCCTCGGCCGGGTTGGTCGCCCCCATTGTGCTCCGCGCGATCTCTATGGCATCGTTTCCCTCCAATATCATCACCACGACCGGGCTGGAGGTGATGTAACGGATCAGCGGCTCGTAGAAGGGTTTTCCTTCGTGGACCGCATAATGGCGTCGAGCCAGCGCTTCGTCAATCTGTATCAATTTCAGCGCCGCGATGCGCAGCCCTCGCCGCTCGAAACGTGTGGTAATCTCTCCGATGAGCCCACGCTGCACGGCGTCGGGTTTGATGATAATCAGCGTGCGTTCCAAGTTCTCTCCTCGTTTTACAGGCTCTCCAATGCCCGGCGGTAGATGTCCAATGCCTCCTGCAGCCGGTCGGCTTTCATATAGGCGTCACCTAGTGTCTGCTGTGTGCTGAGGTCGGGCCACTGCTCCAAACATATCTCCAGATCCGGGATCACCTCTTCGAGCAACTTGCCGGAGCGGATCACTCGGGTGTAGGCTTCCAATGCTTCCTGCCGTTCACCGGCCTGCCACAGCGCCTGTGCCAGCGTTAGCCGGGCTTTGTAATCGCGCGGATGCTCCTTCAGATAGGCTCGCTCGGCGGCTAATGGCTCGGCGGGAGCCTCAGCTGCGGCCTCCTCGAGTAGTTCTGGCATCTCCATCTCGGGCACGCCCGGCACCTCTTCGACCACCGGGGCCGGAGCGACTTCCTCCTCCAGCGGTATCTCCGGTGCGGGGGCCTCCTCAGGTGGCGACCCCTCTTCCATCATCACTGGAACCTCGGCCACGGGCGGGGTCTCTATCTCTTCCGGTACTGCGAGTGGTATGGCTTCTTCTATCGGTAGGGCCTCCTCCACTGCCGGGAATTCGGCCACGGGCGGGGCCTCCGGCTCGCCGAACGCCGTCCAGCCGAACGCTTCCTCGCCCGGAGGAGCAACGGCCTCCTCGACCGGAAGGGCTAAGGCTTCCTCTGGCGCGGCCTCTTCTGGGGCGGCTTCTTCCACCGGTAGGGCTTCTTCCACTGCCGGGACTTCGGCCACGGGTGGAGCCTCCGGCGCGCCGAACGCCGTCCAGCCGAACGCTTCCTCGGCCGGAGGAGCAACGGCCTTCTCGACCGGAAGGACTGCGGCTTCCTCCGGCACGGCCTCTTCTGGGGCGGCTTCTTCCACCGGTAGGGCTTCTTCCACTGCCGGGACTTCGGCCACGGGTGGAGCCTCCGG
>DAOUEC010000019.1:0-4427 GCA_034430655.1 Anaerolineae bacterium | reverse complement strand
GCGACTACCTCTTCCACCGCGTCGTCGGTGCGGTAGTACCATTCGTAACAATAGACACCAGGCGCGGGCATCAAACACACCTCGCCCTCGGCGTATTTGACCTCCATCGCGCCAGGGTATCGGGGCGGCTTCACCCACCACTGGCCCAGGAAACTCTGTGGCACGCCGAGCAAGACAGAGATGAAGAGGCACAGAGAGGCAGCAGCAGCAAAGGCGAGTATTACCCGATTCAGACAGGCGCGGCGGTGCCGGGCGCGCATTGTCGCCTCGTCAGGCATCTTCCACCGGCTGGTGACTTTGCTCATAGACCGTTCCTTTCCGCAACGGGAGAATTGTGAGGCTTCTGTTCATTGCACTCAATATACCCCCAGGCAGCCGAGATGGTTCATTTTACCGGGGGAATTACCCCATCATTCCGGCAACGCTGTCCGCAGCACGCGCAGCCAATTGCCCCCCAGGACGGCGGCGATGTTCTCCTCGCCGTACCCCATCTCTCCCAGCGCCGGGCCAATGCGGGCCAGATCGGCGACGGTATCTATCTCGGCCGGGGCGCTCTCGGCCCCAAAGCCGCCGTCAAAGTCGGAGCCCAGCCCCACGTGGGCCGCGTCCCCCACCACCTGGCAGACGTGATCCACGGCAGCGGCCACATCGGCGACGGTGACTGTATCTTTGGGGTCGCCTTTCGACCAACCAGACCGCAGGAAACGATTAAAGGGCACGATGCCGATGACCCCATCTCGCTCGACCAGGCGCCGGATCATCTCGTCGGAGAGTTGGCGGGGGCCGGCCACACGGGCACGGGGGTTGGCGTGGGTGGCGACGATCTGGCCTTCAAAGCGATCCACTGCCTCGAAGAACGATTCTTCCGCCAGGTGGCTGACGTCCAGAATCAGGCCCAGGTCGGCCATCACCACAAGGAGTTCGCGCCCGGCGTCGGTGAGCGGGCCAGGGGCCGCATTACCACCGGCATAGCGGGAACCCGCTGCCCAGGAGAGGCCCACCAGCCGCACGCCGCGCTCGAACCACGCCTCGGCCTCGGCGGGCTCGCGAATGGGGTCCGCCCCCTCCATCAGGGGGACGATGCCCACCTGGGGGATCTCGCTCTCCCAACTGGTCAGCACACCGTCAAGGTCAGCGCGGGTTCCGACCAACGTGATTTGGTCGCACTCATCGGCCAGGCGGTGATAATAATCGAGTTGCGCCTGGCCCAATATGTGGGCCTTTTCGGCGGTGGTATAGGTATGTGCCTCCGGCAAGCCCGGGCGAGCCGGCGCGACAAATATGGTGCCACAGATGATCGCTATGCCACCAGCCAGCCACTCGGGCAGACCCACCATACAGAGACCATTGCACTGCGGGACCCCGGTATCCTGCTCCAGATGGCGGGTCTCGAGTGCGCTGCGGCGCACGTCACGGCCCAGAACGAGCGCGTTCCAGGCAATGTCTTCGTGAGCATCAACGATGTGCATAGGGCACCTCCGTTTCAATGAAGCAATGAACAATGAACAATGAACAATGAACAATGGGCAAACGCCGATAGGCAGTACCGCAGAAATCGCCCTGATGGTTAGCCGTCATTCTGAGCCCTGATGCTTAACCGTCATTCTGAGCCCTGATGGTTAACCGTCATTCTGAGCGTAGCGAAGAATCTCCCTTATACTCTGGTGGAGACCCTTCGCTTCGCTCAGGGTGACAGGGTGAGTTTTGCGCTATTGCGCAATAAGTGTACCACAGGTGGTAGGTTTGACAACCGGAGGCGATGGTTATATACTGGGAGCCAACGTGAAACGCGAAACGTAAAGCGTAAAACTGGCAAGGAGGAAGGCAATGACGGATGGTTTCCGGCTGGTGATGAGCCAAGGCCCTCAGCCCGGGCAAACGTTTCCCCTGGACAAGGATTCTACCAGCCTGGGGCGAGATCCGGGCAACGACATCGTGATCAACGATCCACAGATTTCGCGGCAGCACGCACGCATCACGCGCCAGGGGGGGCTGATGGTGATCGAGGACCTGGGGAGCACGAACGGCACGTTCGTCAACGGGATGCAGCTGACAGGGTCACACACGCTGACCAGCGGTGACGTGATCGGCCTGGGAGACGCGGTGGCGTTGACCTACTACGGCGTGGGCACAGCCGCGCCCATGACTGTCGTCGGGCGACCTGCCGCTGCGCGTTCGCAACCGAGTTACGCCCCGCCCCCTCCGCCACCGCCGCCAGCCTACACCGCCGCCCCTCCACCTGCCGCGCCGCCAGTCGAGGAGAGGAAAAGCAAAACCTGGCTGTGGGTCGGGTGCGGATGCCTGGTGCTCATCCTGGCCTGCGTTGCGGCAGGTGCGTTCGTGTGGTACGCACCAGCGTCATTCTGGCAAGCGCTGATTGACCTCGGCATTCCCGTCCCCACCTGGCCTTTCTAGATGGCCTCCAGCAGTTGGCGGGTGAGGGCTTTGGTGCCGGGCCCGGCATCGCCCGCAGGTCCCACACAGCCGGGGCAGCCATCGGCGCAGGGACAGTGACACACCACGTCCAGTGCGGCTTCCAGCAATTCGTCGTGGAGTTCATAGAGACGCGCGCTCAGGCCGGCGCCGCCCGGCGCACGGTCGTATAGAGTGACGGTGGGCAACCCTGTCTCCGGGGCACGGGCCTGCACGGCCGACCACAGGTCGCCCGGATCGCACATCAGGTGCAGGGGAGCCAGGTTCCGCAATAGATAGGCCAGCCCGCTCAGCGCTCCACGTGCCCCTCGCACCCGCTCGACGCGGCGGTGGCAGACCGGGCAGAGGGTGATCAGGTTTTCAAGCCGGTTGGCAAGTTTGTAAAGATCGTTGACACCGGGGACGTAGCCGAAGGTGCGGAAGGGCGTGATGTGATGGACGTCGTGCTGGCGGTCCTCCCGCTCGGGCGCGCCGCAGTGGCAGCAACGATACCCATCGCGAGCGCGGGCGCCGTCCCGCTGGGCGGTCCAGTTGGGGCCATAGTCGGCTGGAGGCGGAAGAATGCCGGCTTCCTGCAACCGTGCCGTGAGTTCCTCCGAAAGTGTCAGCCAGTAGCCGATGGTGCGCAATTCCTGTTCCGGCAGGTCAATGGGTGCCCAGGCCAGCACCTCGTGGGTGTAGCGCTTGATCTTGCGGTAACCGGTGGCCCGCGTGGTTACCAAGATCTCACCATAACCCCTCACCGTGTCCCCTTGTCTCCTGGTCTCCTTGTCTCCACGACCGGGAGAGTATTCTTCGACGATGCGCACGTCCGTCGTGGCCGAGGCCCGGGTGTAGTAGTCCAGTTCGGCGGCCCGCACGCCGGCCAGCCCTCCCTCCCAGTCCAGAGTCTCGACGACGTAGGTCGTGCCGCCGTGCAGGTAGACCGCCCCTTCGTGAAGCAGCACGGGCACGCTAGGACGGTCCATCTGGCCGATAACCTGCGGCGGGCCTGCGCTGAGCCCTGTCGAAGCATCACCGCCCACGTCCTGGATGAGGACGTTGTCGGGGGTGCTGGTACGCAGGGAGAAACCCCCCGCCGGGTAGCCCTCACCGATCCAGGTATAGCGACCGTCGCGCTGGTGCAGCGCTCCCTCCTCGGCCAGCACATCCAACACCCCCTCCGCGTCGCCGAAGTTGCCGAAGGGCTCCCCGGGTTCGAAGGGTAACTCAAAGGCCGCACAGGCCAGGTGGTTGGCCAGAACCGCCAGGTTGTCCGGGTCAAGCAGGGCCTGCTCGACCGGCCGGCCGAAGAAATAGCGCGGGTGGGTGACGAGATACTGGTCAAGCGGGAGGGGGCTGGCGACCAGCACCGCGACCGAGAGGCCCACTCGCCGCCCGGCGCGCCCGGCCTGCTGCCAGGCGCTCGCGATAGTGCCCGGGTAGCCAGCCATGATGCAGGCGCTCAGTTGCCCGATGTCCACCCCCAGTTCGAGAGCGTTGGTCGCGACGACGCCGCGCGCCGCCCCCTCGCGCAATCCCCGCTCAATAGCGCGCCGCTCGCCGGGAAGGTAACCGCCCCGGTAGCCCCGCACCGCCTGGGGATCACCCCCGGCAGCGACGACGGAATCGCGCAGGTAGCCCAGCAGCACCTCGGTGGTCAGGCGGGCGCGGGCGAAGACGATGGTCTGCACATCGGCCTGGAGAAAGCGAGCGGCGATGTCCTTCGCCGCCAGAGCGGCGCTGCGCCGGATGCCGAGTTGCGGATTCACCAACGGGGGGTTGTAGAAGATAAAATGCTTCTCCCCCTGCGGAGCGCCGTCATCGTCCACCAGCGTGACGGGGGCCTCAATGAGTCGCTCGGCCAGTTCGCGCGGGTTGGCGATAGTAGCGGAGGCGCAGAGGAAGCGGGGATCGGAGCCGTAGAAGCGGCACACCCGCCGCAACCGCCGGAGCAGATTCGCCACGTGTCCGCCGAAGACTCCCCGGTAGGTATGAAGTTCGTCGAGCACGAC
>DAOUEC010000018.1:0-2799 GCA_034430655.1 Anaerolineae bacterium | reverse complement strand
TCACCCAGCCGCCCCCATCGCCCTGGTAGGCGGCCTGATAATTGTCGCGAGGTTCCCACCAAACAAGTTGAGCATCGAAGCGGTAGGTGCTCGCGTCGGGCACACTGCCCACGTTGCCATCCATGTCTAAGTACAGCGTGACCGCGTCCCATGCGGTCAGGTCATCAGAGGAGGGAGAAGTATCGTACCAAAGGCGACGATCGGAGGCGGCCACGCGTATGTAGAGATGGTTATCGTTGTACTTAACCCGCGCGTCAACCGAGTTCTCGGTGGGAGTGACGCGGCCAAACCAAAGAATAGCCGCGTTCCACACTTTGTAGGGGGCATTGACCCGGCGCACGCTGGTGGCCTGGGTTTGCGGACTGAAATCGGAGTCGGCAAGGGCAGCGAGAGACGACAGGCTTCCTGCACCAACCGGCCAACTGCTCGTCAGCAGCAGCAGGCCAACCAGGAGGGTAAAGGATCGTAGCAGTCGAAAAGTCATTTCTTCATCTCACACATCTCTGACCATGGCTAGGGAACTCTGTTCAACGACTCAGATCTCCTGTACTCCACTCCAACAGCGCCTTCGCAATCCGCTCCGCCGCGTGGCCGTCGCCGAAGGGATTGACCGGTCGAGCCATAGCGGCGTGGGCCTCCGGATCGTCCAGCAGGCGGAAGGTCTCTGCCACGATGCGCTCCGTATCCGTCCCTACCAGCCGCGCTACACCGGCCTCGACTGCCTCCGGCCGTTCGGTCACCTCCCGCAGTACCAGCACCGGCACGCCCAGACTAGGTGCTTCCTCCTGGATGCCCCCTGAGTCGGTCAGAATGAGGGTGCTGCGCTTCATCAGGTGCACCAACGCCAGGTAATCCACCGCCGGCAGCAGCGTGACGTGGTCCACTCCGTCCAGCAGGTGATGCACCGGGCCGTGGACGTTCGGATTTAGGTGCACGGGGTAGACCAGGTGAACCCGGCCGTCGCCTCTCTCGGCTATCTCCCGCAGGGCCTGACAGACGCGCTGCAGCGGCCGCCTGAAACTCTCGCGGCGATGGCGCTAGCCATCACCGTGGTTGTGTCGCCCTGCACCAACACCCAGTCCGGTCGATCCTCCTGCAACACCGGTTCCAGTCGTGCCAGCACCCGGGAGGGTGTCTGACCCTCCTGCATCAGGTCCAGGTCCACATCGGGTACGATGCCGAAAAGGCCCAGCACCTGATCCAGCATCTCCCGGTGCTGGGCGGCGGCGCAGGTACGGACCCGGAAGCGGTCAGGGTGTTCCTGCAATTCCCGTACGACCGGCGCCATCTTGATCGCCTCGGGGCGGGTGCCGAAGATGCACAGAACGCGGATCATCGAGTGATGAGCCTCTGGTAGACCTCATCCCACTCACCGTACACCCGTCGCCAGTTGTACCGCTCCTGAACCCAACGCCACCCGTTTTCGCGTAGCCGCTCCCCCAGCGTTGGTTCCTGCAAGACGCGCACCACCGCCTGGGCAAATGCCTCTGCGGTATCCGCCACCAGAATGTTGTGCCCGTGCTGAACAGCAATCCCCTCCGCCCCGATTGAGGTCGAGATAATCGGCACTCCCCAGCACCAGGCGTCCAGGATCTTGACTCGCATCCCGCCGGCCGAATGCAATGGTACGATGAAAGCCGCCGTTTCGGCTAGGTACGGTGCCGGGTCTTCCACGTACCCCGTTATCTCTACGTTTGGATCTTGGGTCTTGAGCTTCTGGACTTCCGGCGGTGGGTTCTTGCCGATGATGATGAGTTGGGCCTCGGGCACCTGAGCCAGCACACGGGAGAAAACCTCCTGGGCAAACCAAAGCACTCCCTCGACGTTGGGCGGCCAAAACATGGTGCCCAGATAGGTGATGGCGCGCGGGTACGGCACACGCTCAAGCAGTGGTCTCTCCTCCGGATCCACGCAAATCGGGATGTTGGTGAACTGAGATTTGAGATTTGAGATCTGCTCTTGAATCGCCTGGCGGTCTTGCTCGGCCACGAATACGACGTGGTCAAAGGATTGGCAGATGTCGACTTCATAGCGCATTAGCGCGTGGGCTTCACGCTGCAGCAACAGCCGCTTGAAAGGGTTACGCTCCTGAACAGCCAGGCGCTCTGGGATGCGACAGAGTGCATTGTGTGCATCTAGCACCAGCCTGACCGTCTGTTGGGATCCGGGATTTGGCACCCGGGACTTGGCGTAGAGCGCATACTGCGCCATAGAGGTCTGGTCGGCGTGCACGATGTCGAACGTTTCCTCTTCCACCAGTCGCCTCAGCGTAGCACGCATCTTGCCGATCTCATCCCGCACGATGACCATAGATTGACCGCTGAATAACGCGACCAGCAGAGCACGGGCATCCCGCAGCCGGGAGCGCTGCATGGGCACGGTGTACACAGCCCGGCAGAAACGCTCCAGGTGAGCTGTGTGCTCGGGACGGTCGTCCGCCCGCACGAAGGAGACCAGGGTCACCTCGTGCTGTGACACCAGATGGCGCAGAACGTAGTAGGCCCGGATCTTGGCCCCGGAATCCAGCGGGTAAGGCAGTACCTGGGTCAGAAAAAGGATGCGGGCCATGGCTCAATACCCCATAAACTGCAGCATCACCGAGACCGTCAGCAGGAGGATGCGGAGGTCGAGGAAGAGGCTGGCATGCTTGACGTAATACAGATCATAGGTATCTTCTCAATAAGGGGGGGCAGTCTATCTGGATGGGATGGGGATCTCCCACGGTTCCATCCGCAAGCATTTAGCATTCGCCAGCCAGCAAGCACATTAACAATCCAAGACAGTGAAGCAAGGCTAAGG
>DAOUEC010000017.1:0-16396 GCA_034430655.1 Anaerolineae bacterium | reverse complement strand
CCTTAGCCTTGCTTCACTGTCTTGGATTGTTAATGTGCTTGCTGGCTGGCGAATGCTAAATGCTTGCGGATGGAACCGTGGGAGATCCCCATCCCATCCAGATAGACTGCCCCCCCTTATTGAGAAGATACGGCGAGTGGATACAATTCTCCTTCCCCGGAACCGTCGAGGTTCACTACATCAACCTGGACGTGGGCTACGACCGCGACGACGACATCTTTTACGCCAACAACCGGATCAAGCGGGTAACCTTTATCTTTTCCAGCGGAGAGCAGATCGAAATGGATCTCTCCGACGCCCGCGGAATGCAGATGATCGTTCTGGCTCGTGCCCCCGGCCCGAGCATCGAGACCACCTTTGTCAAAATCGTCATCGAAGAGGTCTACCCCGGCTCCCGGCACGACGATACCTGCCTGGCCGAGATTGAGGTGTGGGGGAAGACAAAGTGAGGAGACAAATGGTGTGGGCTACTGCGGCTATCACGCCGCGGACGTGACGAGACCGTTCGCTGAGAGACAAGCCCGCGGCCCCGCTTCTCCCATCACGATCGGTGCTGGTGGGCGAGAGGCGCGGGGCGGCGGGCGCTTGCGAGCGTATCACGGAGGGGACAAGAATAGGCAGAGGATCAGATTGCCCCTGGCTTGGAACCCAAGCGTGATAAATCGCCCTCCGCCCCATATCTGGCGGTTGGTATACTTTTTCCGGTAGATATGGGGGTGTCTCCTGGACAATGTCACCCTTGAGCAGATAGATGGTGCGTAGCCCTTTGAATGCTCCGCCGCATCAGGTCAATCTGATGGTTGAGTTGTTTCATCACGTGGAAGCGATCGGCGACAATCTTGGCTTGAGACAGTTTCTTGCGCACAGCCTGGCGATAGGCTTCCCACATGTCCATTGACACAACCTTGATGGCACGGCGTTCTTCCTCCGTCAAACCCTCCAACCACTCCTCGAACGTCTCATCGGGTCACTCTCATTCCCGGCAAGCCCAGCAGCTCGCTCAAGGTTTCCGCTGTCACTGCTTGCGTCGTCAGACTGTCCACGCGCTTCACGGCCTGAGCTGCATCTTGAGAGAGGCAGCCTGTTTCGCAAGGCCTTCCCCGCAGGGGCGGGATCGGCCAAGAACATTGCCTTTCGCCGTCCCCATATTCTTCATCGCTGCCACCGCCAGATCGGGGTTGTCTTTTCCCCCACCACTGTGGTATAATCTCCCTGTACCCGTGGTGCCCCGGAGGCGAATACTTGTTCATCGTCAATTTGCTGAGTGTCGGCCCTCATACCTTCGTCTATCACCTCCTGGTCCTTCTGGCGTTGGAGGCGCTGACCAGCGTTGCGCTCATCGAATGGCGCCATACTCGCAACCTCGACAGTCGCCGCACCCTATGGGCCTTCGCGGGACTGCTGGCACTGCGTATCTCGTTGCTGGTTGGCGAGCCGCTTGGCCCAGCCATCATTGCTCCGCTCATCAGCGGCATGGAAGTCGCCAGCCTCGCGCTTCTGGGATGGGCCTTCCTGGCCCCTACCCTCGATCGCCGCACTAGAAACCTGTATCTGATCGGCAGCCTCGGCGTGACACTCTTATGCGTCGCCACTTTCCTGCCCGGGTGGTACCGCGCTCTGGCCCAGACTCCCAATCTCCCGTACATCGCCTTCTGGCAACAATTCTTCTGGCACACGGTGAGCACACTCCTGGCCCTGGCACCGGCCATGATCCTGCTACACCGACGACAGGAAGGACACTTGCTGCCGGTGTCTGGCTTCGCGATGCTCGGTCTCGGCTTTGCTGTATCGTGCACCGGCTCGCTGCTTCTGACAACCGGCCGGTTCGGCACAGAGCCCTCGACCGCTTTGATCGGGTCAGGGCGGCTGATCAACCTGGTCGCTTATCCTCTCCTCGCCATAACTGTTTATCGCAGCACCCTGCAAGACCTGAGGACCTATCGCCAGGAACTGCAGACCATGAGCGAGGGATCGCTGCGCCAGACCCGGGAACTGCTTTTCCTCGTCGAGGCCAGCCGGGCTCTTGGCGAATCCCTCGACCTGGACACCATCCTGCGCCGCGTGGTTGAAAGCACTACTATGACCCTGGATGCGGACCGTTCTGCCATTTTCCTGATCAACCCCGATGAGCCCGGAATCATCCACCTGGCGGCCCAACACACCCCTCTTCAGCGCGCAGAGCGACAAGGTGTGCGACCAGGCTTTCCCATCGCCGAACAGCCTACGCTTGACTATGCTCTACGGCGGCGCAAGTCGTTGATCTTCAACGTCGAAACCGACAACCCACGCCTGCGGGCTCTATATGGGCTGCTCGGCAGCCAGGAAGCCGGTCCGACCATCGTACAGCCGCTCGTTCGCCAGCGTCACGTATTGGGCGCACTGGTCGTGGGAAACGACCGCAGCCAGCGCGTCTTCGGGCCGAACGAAGGCCGGTTGTGCCGGAGTATCGCTGTGCAAGTCGCTGCGGCCATTGAGAACGCTCGCCTCTATCGTGACCTCGAGGCACAAACCAGTCACCTGACCGAGTTGCTGCAGGCACAGGAAGAGGAAGCCCGCCGCATGGCTGCCATTCTGGAAAGTGTCGCTGAAGGGGTAGTCGTCAGCGACAAAGAAGGCCACATTATCATCGTCAATACCGCTGCTGAGCATATCCTGGGGGCCCCTCGCCAGCGCATCCTGGGGCGTTCAATCGAGCGCTTGATAGGCCGTATGACGTTGGACCCAAAGGCCGATTGGGGAACGATCATCCAGTCTAACACTCCACTTCAAACGGTGTTCGAATTGGAGGGCAAAGTTGTACACGTCAGTGCGGCCCCCGTTCTCACGCCGGCTGGCGATCACCTGGGTGCTATAGCCACTCTGCGTGACATCACCAAAGAGACCGAGGCCGAAAAGACTAAGAACGAATTCATCACTGCCATCTCTCACGAACTTCGCACTCCCCTCACGGCCATACGGGGCTACGCTGAGGCTCTCGCCGGCGGCATGGTCGGGGCCGTGAGCGAGACCCAGTCCCGTTTTCTCGGCATTATCCTCGACAACGCATTATATATGGTCAGCCTGGCCGATAATCTAATCGCCGTCTCTCAGATCGAGAAGGGGTTCCTCGCACTGGAGTATGGCAAGACAGACCTACACCTGATCATCGGCAATGCCATACTTTCCTTGCAGAGCCAACTCGATGCCCGCCAACTGGAGGTCAGCCTGGAACTCGATGATAACCTGCCTCTAATCGAGGCAGACCCGGCGCGAGTGCAGCAGATATTAGACAACCTGGCCAGCAACGCGATTAAATTCACCTATCCCGGCGGGCGCATCACCATTGGTGCCCGGCCGTTGAGCGAAGACGGAGAGATATCGCCGACGCACTGCGCCATCTGGGTCTCGGATACCGGCATTGGCATTCCCCCTGAAGAGCAATCTCACATCTGGGAGCGTTTCTACCGTCCCGCGAATCCCTTGGCCGTGGAAACCAGCGGACTAGGTGTAGGGCTCTCTATCGTCAAATCGCTGGTAGAAGCACACGGCGGGCGAGTGTGGCTGGAGAGCACTCCCAGCACAGGGAGCACGTTCACCGTGCTACTGCCCATCAAGCACGCTCAGCCAATTGGCGATTAGCACTCACAGACTCGAGTTTGGCGACGAATTGACCGCCAACTGACTTTGGTGTACAATCGGGTCAGATTGGGACTAACGTCCACCGCAAAGGTCGAGTAACAGATGGCCAAAGCCAATGGCGCTTCTGCAAGACTTCGTTGAACTAATTACTATCCCACCCGGCGACCTGGTCTACCACCTGGTGACACTGTTCGCTATTCAACTCATCCTGGGAGTGGCGCTCGGACACTGGAAGCGCCACCGCCGTGATCCGGCTGCCATACGGTTACTGGTGACCGGGATAGGATTTGCCTGCGCACGCGCCCTGCTGATGCTCATCGCTGTGCTTGATCGCGTCGGCGTGCTATCTCCCAACATCGTTCTGCCCCCCCTTGAGCGTTTCTTCGACCTCGCCACACTGCTGCTGGTTGCCTGGACATTCCTGCCGGTACTGGGGCAACACCCGCGCCTGGGTGTGACGCTGCTAATCCTCATTCTCCTGATAGCCGCAGGCACTTATGCGGCCTTCGCCACTCTCTGGCCACAGGCCGAAGCCCAGTCCATCGCCTACAACGGTTACTGGCAGGAGACGGTGTGGGAGTTCTTCACCCTGGCGGTTCTTGTGCTGGCACTCATCGCCGGTGTAGTGTGGCGCAAGGATGATTGGGGACTGATCACCTGCCTGTTTGCCCTCTGGCTCACCGGTCATGCCCTCCAGTTCACCGCTCCGATCGCCGGTTCCCACACCGCCGGGTGGGTACGGCTGGCCAACCTGGCCACCCTGCCGCTACTGGCCGGCCTCGTATATCGCCACGCGCTGCGGGCATCCCCGGCCGCCGATGGGGATACCGCCCTGGAATTGGTCACCATTCTCGAGGCCGCCCGACGCATTGAGGCGGCTCGCGATGTCGAGGTTGCCCTGGGACTGGCCGCTTCAGCCATCGCTCGCGCGCTGGAAGCCGATATGGTCGCCATCGGCTTCCCAGTTCCCGAACCGGCCAAAGGAATACGCATCGTCGCCCTTCATCCCCCAACTGGCGTCCTGCTGGCACATCAAGAACTGACGCTGCTTGCATCCGGTTACCCCCTGCTGGCCACCGCCCTCCAGACCGGCCGCCCACAGAGCGCATATGCACCGCGCAAGGACCCTACCATCGCTGCCCTGTACCGCCGTCTGGGCTTCGAGCGGCTAGGCCCCTTGCTGATGCAGCCGCTGACTGATGGGGGAGCCCTGCTAGGCGTTATGCTGGTCGGGAACCCGGTTTCCCAGCAACGCTGGATGGTGCGCGACGAACAGATCGTCCAGGCCATGGGCGCAGCGATCACGGCGTCGCTGGCCAGCGCCCGTCGCCGGGAAGCCACCGACCGTAGTGCCGAGTTGCAGAAGGCCCTCAGTGAAGCGCACCTCCTGGCACAGCGAGCGGCTGAATTGGAGACCGAACTGGAACACCAGCGCCAACGGGCCGAGGAACTGGCCACCAAACTGCGCCTGCGAGAGCAGGAAGCCGCAACACAGAGCCAGCCGACAGCCGAAGCAGCCATCTGGCAGGAGGAGGTACGCGAGTTGGCTGAGGCTCGCGCCGCGCTGGAAGCCAAGTTGGCCGAACAGCGAGAGAAGGCAGAGCAACTCGCCCGCTCGCAGGCCGATTTGCAGATGCAACTGGCACAGGCGCAGGCTGCACTTCAGGAAGCACGGAGCCAGGCAGCGCCGTCAGTCCCGGCTGAGCAACCCACCGGCGGCGGAGTGGGCGGCATCCTGGTGAGCGACGAGCAAGGCAACGTCATCCTGGCCAGCCAGGGGGCTCAGTACCTCTTAGGCCAACCTCGCTCGGCACTGGTGGGCACCTCTCTGCAGGTACTGTTCGCCGAGCCCTCGTGGATCCAGGCAGTCAGCAGGCTCTCGCGCGAGGAGGCTCGGGCTGGAGACACCGCCACAGTAACTCTCGACCTGGACGGGCAGACGGTGCAGGCAGAATTGACGCGCCTCCCGGATACTGCCGGTTCGCCGGGGATGCTGGCTTGCTTGCTTTATCCAGAGGGGGGAGCGACGCTCCAAAGCGAGATGGTGGTCTCGCTGATCCACGAACTCCGCACCCCGATGACCTCCATCGCCGGCTATACGGACCTGCTGCTGGGCGAGGCTGTGGGCATCATCGGCGAGATGCAGCGCCAGTTCCTGCAGCGGGTCAAGGCCAATATTGAGCGTATGGGAAGGCTGCTCGATGACCTGATCAAGGTCACCGCCATAGACGCCGGACGGGTACTGCTCTCGCCAGAACCGGTCAATATCATCGCTGTCATCGAGGATGCGGTCATGTCGCTGTCTGCCCAGTTCAGCGAGCGTAAACTGGCAGTGCAACTCGATATGCCGCCCGAACTGCCACCCGTGCACGCGGACCGAGACGGCCTCTACCAGATCGCACTGAACCTCCTATCCAACGCCCGCCAGTGCTCAGAGCCGGGAACCGAGATCCTGGTTCGCGCCCGGCTGGAGGGGCGCGATGACCAGATTGAGAGTCTCCCTGCCTACCTGCTCGTGTCTGTGACCGATACGGGTGGTGGCATAGCCCTGGAGGACCAACGCCGGGTCTTCCAGCGCCTTTACCGGGCCGATAATCCCCTCATTATCGGCCTGGGCGAGACCGGGGTCGGTCTATCTATCGCCAAGACGCTGGTCGAGGCGCACGGGGGGCGCATCTGGGTGGAAAGCGAAATAGGAGTGGGCAGCACGTTCAGTTTCATCCTGCCGCTGTCATCCGAGGATGACGAGGAAGAACAGTGAGCGAGCAACTGCGTCCCAGTGCGGGGCAGGCCTCTGGCATAGGGCAACTGCTTGGGAGCCTCGTCATCACGCTGGTCAGCGTAGGCATGTTACTGGGCGGTTTCCTGCTGAGTCAACTCGACACGTTAGGCGTGCGTCCACCTCCCACCCAGGCGATGGCTGCACTCCCGCTATCACCCACGCTGTTCCTGCCCACCATCACTCCTTCACCCCTTCCCACAACGTCTCCCTCCCCCCCACCATCTGCAACAGAAACAGCTGTCCCACGACCACCAACAACAACACCTACCCCTCCCGCATCCCCCACCCTGCCATCACCCCTGATGCCCAGTTGCCCGCGACCTCCAGGCTGGATTGTCTATACCGTACAGCGGAGTGACACACTCGCCGGCCTGGCATGGCGGGCTGGCATCACCACCTATGCACTGATGCGGGCCAACTGCCTGAGCATGCCGACCATCTATCCTGGCCAGCAGATTTACCTGCCTCCCACCTTCTACGCCAGCCCCACTCCACCGCCCTACCCCTGCGGCCCGCCCCTCGGCTGGGTCGTGTACATTGTGCAGCCTGGTGACACCCTCTACTCTCTATCGCGCCGCTTCAATGTGGGTATTGAGGCCATCCGGCGAGCCAACTGTCTACCTGACTACACCATCTACCTCGGGAGTCCTCTCTACCTCCCACCACTGCCGCCTACGCTCACCCACACCCCCACACCCCCCCACACTCTCACACCCACCGATACCCCTATGCCTACTCTTACGCCGACTCCCATACCCACAGAGTTCCCCACCTTCACCCCGACTCTCATTCCCACCCTCACCCCAACTCTCATTCCCACTCACACCCCCACCCTCACGCCCACCCCCATTCTGACAGGTACCGCTACTCATACTCCGACTCCTACACCCACCGAGCCCCCTGGTCCTACCCCGACGCCCAGCGCCACGCCCACTCCAACGGAGCCTCCCACATCCACGCCCACGCCGGCCCCCAGCGCGACCCCTACGACGGAATCTCCCACGTCCACGTACACGCCAGTCCCCAGTGCGACACCCAGGCCGACGGAATCTCCCATGCCTACGTACACACCCACCTCTGGCAGTTAGTAGTCAGCAGTTAGCAGCCAGCAGTTAGCGGCTAGCGATTGGCGACTGGCCCCTGAGATTTGTCATTGTTCATTGGTTCATTGTTCATTGTTCCTGGCCTCATTGCTGGCTACGACTGGCTCTTGTGGTATAATATGCCCACTGTGCCTGGATAGGCTGGAGGGGAGACACACGAGCCGCATGCAACATTCCCTGAACAACGCTTTGGAAGGGCTGACCCTGATCGTCATCCTGGCGCTGGTGACTGTGGTCAGTCGTTGGGCTATCACCACCGCCCCGGAAGTCGCCCAGGCGCTTGCCACGGTGACTCCCACCGCTGTCCACGCTTCCATGCCCGTCAACCCCCACACCCCCATACCCACCCATACTCCCACACCCACCATCACGCCCACTCCTGCGCCTACCTTCACCCCTACACCCACCCCTATGCCCAGCCCCACGCCTCATCCGCCCGCCGCGTTACCTCCGCCGCCCGTCATCCTGCCCGCCAGTAATTCCACCCCTCAGCCGTTGCCCATCCCATCACCGATGCCGCTGGTGGATCAGGCCGGCGACGTGATCAACGTCCTCCTGTTGGGCTCCGATCAGCCTTCCACCGAGAAGGCAGGGCGCACCGACACCATCATCATTGCCAGCATCAACCCCGATTATCCCTCGGTCGCGCTCCTTTCCATTCCCCGCGATCTGTACGTCTGGATTCCGAGTTACGGGTTCGATCGCATCAACACGGCCTACAGCCGCGGGGAACGCAATGGCTATCCCGGCGGCGGCCCTGGCCTGCTCAGAGCCACCATCGAGTACAATCTCGGCATTCGCACACACTACTATGCGCGGGTCGGCTTCGAGGCCTTCGTCAAGATCGTGGACACACTGGGAGGCGTAGACGTGGCCGTAGAATGTCCCCTGTCCGACACTTTCCCTGACCCCAACTCACCCACCGGACAGACCGACGTGGACTGGCTGCCGGGTATCCACCACCTCGACGGCAAGCACGCGCTCTGGTATGCCCGCTCCCGCTGGAGCACCAACGACTTCGACCGCAACCGCCGCCAGCAGCAGGTCATTCGGGGCCTGTATCATCAAGCCATACGGCTGGACATCATCCCCAGGATTCCCGAACTGTGGGGGGTGTTTAGGGAGACCGTCTCCACCGACCTGGGGCTGGACGAATTGCTCTATCTGGGGGCCGTCGGCTCGCGCCTGGACATGACGAACGTGAAGAGCCGTTTCGTGGGGCGGGGCGCCGTACAGTCGTGGACTGCGCCGAATGGGGCCTACGTGCTGGTCCCCAACTACGAGGCCCTGCCTGCCCTGGTCAGCGAAGCACTGGCCCCACCAGCCAGTGCCCGCGCACAGCAGCGCGCCTTCCGGGTCGAGGTGTGGAACGCGACCCCCTACGATGGATTAGGCCACGTGGCGGCTGAAAGACTGCGCTGGGAAGGCTTCGAGGTCGTGAGCGTCGGGCCGGCCGACGCGACCTATCCGCGCACACAAATCATGGACTTCACCACCACTGCCAAAGGCTCGGCCATCTCCCGGCTGATGCGCCTCTATAAACGCAACGCCAGCGATGTCATCTCCCAGCCGACGGAGGGCAGCGCGGTGGACTACCGGGTCATACTCGGCTCCGACTACGACCCGTGCGTCGCGGCCAATGCCTATTGGTACCTCGGCTCGCTCCCCACGCCCACCCCCCTTCCTCCGGCAGTTCCCTGAGAACGTAAAACGTGAAACGTGATGAGACGCTCCCGCCCCGGGAGTCTTGACTTCCGTCCAAGGTTGCACTATACTAAATCCACGTCAAGCGAGGCGGAACACCTTGGTGGTAAACATTGAACGACTGCAAAGCCCGCCCACCGTTAGGGCTTCGTCCTGAGCGCAGACGTAGGTCCGGGGCGTGGCGGGTGCCTTTTCGATATCCTGGAGGCACACAAAATGAGGGGCAAAAGCAAGACCAAAGAGCAACTCATAGCGGAATTGGCAGAACTGCGCCAACGGATTGCTGAACTGGAAGCCGCGGAGACCGCGCGCAAGCAAGCGGAGCAGGCACTCAGAGAGACGCACGACTACCTGGAAAACCTGTTCAACTATGCAAACGCTCCTATCATCGTCTGGAATCCAGAGTTCAAGATCACCCGGTTCAACCATGCCTTCGAGCATCTCACAGGTTATACAGCCGACGAGGTCATCGGCCAAGAGCTGCGTATGCTTTTCCCCGAAGCAAGCCGAGAGGAGTCGCTGAGCAAGATTGCACGCGCCTTGAGCGGTGAATACTGGGAGTCGGTGGGAATCCCGATTCTTTGCAAGGATGGAGAGACACGGTTGGCGCTCTGGAACTCAGCAAACATCTATGCAGAAGACAGCACGACTCTCCTGGCCACCATCGCCCAGGGCGTAGACATCACCGCGCACAAGCGGGCAGAGGAGAGGATAGAACATCTAAACCTCGTGCTGCGTGCCATCCGCAGAGTCAACCAACTCATCACCAGGGAAAAGGACCGCGAGCGTCTGCTGCAATCCGCTTGCGACAACCTCATCGAGACTCGTGGCTACTACAGCGCCTGGATCGCGCTATTGGATGAGGCCGGAGGACTCGTGACAGCCGTCGAGGCCGGGTTGGGCGAGGACTTCTTGCCCCTGACTGAGCAGTTGAAGCGTGGCGAGTTGACCGCTTGTGGTCGGCGGGCGCTATCCCAACTGGGCGTCGTGGTAACCGAAGACCCACTCTCCGCCTGCGCCGACTGTCCCCTGTCGGTGAATTACGGTGGCAGGGGGGCGATGACCGTCCGGTTGGAACATGGTGAAAAGGTCTACGGCCTGGTGTCTGTCTCCGTCCCCAGGGATCCCGTCGCAGACGAGGAAGAGCAAGCCTTGTTCAAAGAAGTTGCCGGAGACATCGCCTTCGCCCTGCACAGCATCGAACTGGAGGAAGAGCGCAAGCGGGCGGAGGAGGCGCTGCGCCGGGAGCATGACCTGGCCGAGGCTCTGGAGGAAGCCGCCGCCGCCATCAGCAGCACCCTGGAGCCCGACCAGGTGCTCGACCGCATCCTGGAGCAGGTAGAGCGGGTCGTCCCAGGGGACGCCTCCAACATCATGCTAATAGAGGACAGCACCGTGCGGGTGGTCCGCTGGCGGGGGTACGAGCACCTGGGCGTGGAGGAACAGATTGCCAGTTTCGCCGCTCCCATCGCCGACTACTCCAACCTGGTGAAAATGGTACAGACGGGGAAACCAGTCGTCATCCCGGACTTGGCCGCCGACCCCGATCAGGTCCCGCCGGAGGGCTGGGAGTGGCTGCGCTCCTACGTCGGCGCGCCCATCCAGGTGAGGAATCTGACAGTGGGCTTCCTGAACGTGGCCAGCACCCGGCCGGGCCAGTTCGGCCCCGCCGACGCCCAGAGACTGGAGGCCTTCGCCAGCCACGCCGCTGCCGCCATCGAAAACGCCGGGTTGTACCGGGAACTGCGCAACCATGCCGAGCAGTTGGAGGAACGAGTACAGGAGCGCACCGCCCAACTCCAGGCCCAGTACGCCCGGCTGGAGACAATCCTTCGCAGCACCTCCGACGGCATCGTCGTCACCGACGATGGGGGAGCCATCCTCCAGACCAACCCCGTCGCCCAGGCCTGGCTCACCCAGACCCTCTCCCCGGAGGATGCGGAGCGGCTGCGGGAGACGGTGCGCGACCTGGCGCGGCGAGCCGATGAGCGGCCGGAGATGGTGCTGGAACTAACAGGGCTGGGCCTGCAAGTGAACGCAGCGCCCATCTCGGAGCCGCGGCTGACTCTCCCCCCCGCTTCGGGGGGGCCGGTGGGGGTGGAAGCAGCAGCGGTGGTTGCCATCCACGACGTCAGCCACCTCAAGGCGCTGGACCGGATGAGGTCCCGCTTCGTCTCCAACGTCTCTCACGAACTGCGCACCCCCATCACGACGGTCAAATTGTACGCGGCGCTGATGCGCCGGAGGCCGGAGAAGTGGGAGGAGTACCTGGATGCGCTGGAGCGGGAGGTGGACCTGCAGGCGCGGCTCGTGGAGGACATCCTGCAGATCTCTCGCATTGACGCCGGGCGGGTGGATATGAAGCCCCGGCCGACCCCCATCAACGAGTTGACCGAGGTGGCGGTCGTCAGCCACCAGGTGCTGGCCCAGAACCGGGGGCTGACGCTGGAGCACCAGCCAGCGGAGCCGGGGCCGGTGGCGCTGGTGGACCCGGCGCAGATGATGCAGGTGCTGAATAACCTGGTGCGGAACGCGATCCACTACACGCCGGAGGGGGGAAAGGTGGTGATCTCCACCAGCAAGGGAGAGGCAGAGGGGCGCGTGTGGGCCACGCTGACCGTGGCGGACACAGGGATCGGCATCCCGGAAGAGGAACTGCCGCACATCTTCGAACGGTTCTTCCGGGGGGACGAGCCACGGCTGATGCAGGTGCCGGGGACCGGCCTGGGGCTGGCGATCGCCAAGGAGATCGTGGAACTGCACGGAGGCCGGGTGACGGTGGAGAGCCTGGTGGGAGAGGGCAGCACCTTCACTGTCTGGCTGCCTATCAGCAGTTAGCCGCCAGCGGTCAGCAGTTAGCCGTTAGCAATTAGTACTACAACGAGATTTCCCGATTCTGTGTCATTCTGAGCGACTGAAGGAGCCTGTCCTGAGCGAAGCCGAAGGAAGCGAAGAATCTCGTTCCCGGCTGGAAATTCATCAGTGTAAAGCGAGATTCTTCGTCGCTTCGCTCCTCAGAATGACGAAGTCTCGTTGTAGTGTTAGCCGTAGGGCAGGTTGGCGGCGAGTCAGACGTAGAACCGTCCTCACACTGACCACATTCGTTGCGATCACTTCCATCAAAGCAAATCACCCAAGCCGCCTACCTGCCGTCCCTCTGATCAGGGCCTGGCGAAGTAGGCCAATGCCTGGCGCACTCGCTCCTCGACGGGTAAGTCCTCATCTCGCGGCAGGCTCTGAAGCGCCGCCTGTGCCTCGACCAGGCTGAAGCCCAGGCCAGTCAGCGCGGCGATGACCTCGGCGTCGGCATCGCTCAGCAAGGGGACTGCCTCCGCCCCGGTGGGGATGAGTTTGTCCTTCAGATGAAAGATGATGGCCCTGGCGGTCTTCGGCCCGATACCTGGCACCCGGGATAGCAGGCCCGGCTCTTCCCGCACCACAGCCTGGCGGAGTGCATCTGGTGAAACGGTGCCCAGCAACGCCAGCGCAACTTTCGGGCCGACCCCGGAGATGCTCAGCAGCAGTTTGAACAGCGCCAGTTCCTCCTCGGTGAGAAAGCCGTAGAGCGCCAGTTCGTTTTCGCGCACGTGCAGGTGGGTGAACAACTCCACCGGTTGGCCCACGCCATCCAGTTGCACCAACACGTCAGAGGGTACATACACCCGGAAGCCAATCCCGCCGGCACGGATCACCACGTGCCCCTCTCCGACATTCCATACCGTCCCACTGAGTCTGGCGATCATCTCGCATCCCCCCCCTCAGTCCCCCCGCCCCCCCTCAGTCCCCCCCGCCCCCCCTCAGTCCCCCCCAATCCTGGGGGGGAAGGACTCCCCTCCCCCAAAGTTGGGGGAGGGGCCGGGGGTGGGGGCTGCCTCGGAGAGCGCGACCAGGCGGGCTGAGTGGAGGTGACAGATGGCAACCGCCAGCGCGTCGGCTGCGTCGTCGGGGCGCGGCACCTCCGCCAGTCCCAACAACAACCGCACCATCTCCTGCATCTGCGCCTTATCCGCGCTCCCATACCCGGTCACGGCCTGCTTGACCACCAGCGGCGTGTATTCGGCCACGGTGAGGCCCGCATCGGCCAGGGCCAGGAGTACCACCCCACGCGCCTGGCCCACGCTCATCGCCGTGCGCACGTTGCTGCTGAAGAAGAGTTCCTCCACCGCAGCCGCAGATGGATTCCACTCCGTCGCCAACGCCTTCACCGCGCGGTAAATCAACTGCAGGCGCATGGGAAGAGGTTGGCCGGCTGGCGTCCTGATCACCCCGAACGCCAGCGGGCTCAAGTCTCCTCCCACCTCCTCCACCACGCCGTAGCCCGTGATGGCGGTACCGGGGTCAATGCCGAGTACGCGCATCGTATTCGTTCAGGTCGGGGGAACCCTTGCGAAGGTTAGACAGCGACTTTCAGGCCAAGAGCATCTCTGGTCACAGGGAATTGTCCCATTGCCAGGACTATTCGCAACCTTCGCAAGAGTAGCCAGCGTCAGGCCGAAGTCTCGTACCTGGCCATCACCTCGTCGCTGATGGCCAGGTTGGAGTAAACCTGCTGGACATCGTCCAGTTCCTCCAGCGCCTCGATGACCTTCATCACCTGGAAGGTCTCCTTCTCATCCAGTTGCATCGTTGTTTTGGGAATCATCGCCAACTCGGCCATCTCAAAGCGAATTCCTGCCTCTCGCAATGCCTGCCGCACCACCTGGAAGTTTGCCATGTCGGCGTAGACCTCGATCAGGTCATCGCCGAACACGACGTCCTCTGCTCCTGCCTCCACCGCGACCTCGAAGATAGCATCCTGATTCACCCCGTCGGGCGCAATCGCGATGTATCCCTTGCGGTCGAACTGCCAGGCAACGGCGCCCGCGTCGGCCAGCGTCCCGCCTTGCCGGGTGATGACGCGGCGGACATCAGCAACGGCACGGTTCCTGTTGTCGGTGAGCACCTGTACCAACAGGGCGACCCCATTAGGGGCGTACCCCTCGTACATCACCTCCACCAATTCTGCGCCTTTGAGTTCTCCTGTGCCGCGCTTGATGGCCCGCTCAATGTTATCCTTGGGCATGTTGGCGTCCTTGGCCTTGTCAATGACCAGGCGCAGGCGGAAGTTGACGTCTGGGTTGCCGCCCCCCTCACGCGCCGCAATGGTGATCTCCCGCCCTAGCCGGGTGAAAAGTTTGCCCCGCCGGGTATCCATAGCGGCTTTCTTGTGCTTGATGGTGGACCATTTGCTGTGACCGGACATAGACTACCCTCCACTACCATCTGAATAGGAAATGGATTGCTGATGCATCCAAACGTGAAACGTGAAAAGTAATGCGTGAAACGTGAAACGTAAAACGTGAGGACGACTCTATACTGAGGCCAGATGACGCTTTACGCATCACGATTTAGATTATACCACTGTGTGCCCAGGTCGTGCAAGCGCCGCGTTTTTCGTTTTTCGTCATTGGTCATTGCTCATTGGTCATTGGTCATTGTTCAACCGGCTTCCCACGAAATTATGCTGGCCTCGGAGGAAGGGGGCGATGTCCATTGGCCGCTTGCCAGCCAACTGCACCTCCTCCAGGCGCAACGCCCCTTCGCTTGCGGCGACAGCCACTCCGTCCGCCAGGGCGACCACGGTGTCCGGCGGCGCGTCCCCCCGCCACGCGGGCAACGGCACAGCCCGCAGCACCTTGAGCCGCTGCCCGTGCCACATCGTGAATGCCCCCGGCCAGGGGGTGAACGCCCGCACCCGCCGGTCCAACTCGGCAGCCGGGCGCGACCAATCGAGCAGGCCATCCTCTTTGCGCAATTGCCTGGCGTAGGTAACTCCCTCCTCCGGCTGGGGTCGGGGCAGCAGGTTGCCCTCCAGGTACGCGGGCAACGTCTCTACCAGCAACCCGGCTCCCAGCCGCGCCAGCCGCCCCTCCAACGTCGCCCGCGTGTCGTCGGACCGGATCGGCTCCTCCCGCTGCGCCAGGATAGGCCCCGTATCCAGCCCGGCGTCCATCTGCATAATGGTCACGCCGGTGACCTCATCGCCGGCCAAAATGGCCGCCGGCACCGGGGCTGCACCCCGCCAGCGGGGGAGCAGCGAAGCGTGAACGTTGAGGCAGCCGCAAGGAGGCAGGTCGAGCACGCCACGTCGTAGAATCTGCCCAAAGGCCGCTACGACGATGACCTCTGGATTCCAGGCCGTCAGTTGCGCCACCGCCCCCGGCGTACGCAGCGATTGCGGATGAAACAGCGGAAGGCCGTGCTCCAGCGCTACCTGCTTAACCGGCGACGGTGCCAGCCGCCGCCCGCGCCCAGCAGGGCGGTCCGGCTGCGTGACGACGCCGACCACCCGGTGCGCGCCGGCCAGCGCCTCCAACACCGGTACGGCGAATTCAGGCGTGCCCATAAAGACGACCCGTGCCATAGCAGACTACATTCTAGCACGAGTCGGCGCGGGTGACAAATCGGGCCCGGTCCCCTGGTTGATTTTATGACCGGGCGCAGTTGACATCATCCCCATAGTCTGATACAATAACCGATAGATTCCAGGCGGTGGAGCGCGACATGGGCGCTTCCCAGCACACATCAAATAGATAAGGAGGTAAATGAAATGGCCGAAGAAGACGTTGCTCCGGTGGAAGAGGCAACCGAGGAGATCACTCAAGAGGACAAACTATGGGCGCTGCTCAGTTGGCTCCCCTGGGTGGGCTGGATACTCGCCATCATCGCCTTGCTGATCGAGCCGCAGAAGACTCGCCCCTTCATTCGCTACAACGCTGTGCAGGCGCTGGCGGTGAATATCGTCCTGGGTGTGCTCAGTGCCATCCTCTCGCCAACTTGTGTGGGCAGCATTCTCGTCTTGATTCTATGGCTGGTCACCATCTACTGGTGCATCAAGTCCTATGGAGGCGAGTGGATCACCATCCCCTTCATCACCAACTTCTGCAAGAACCAGGGCTGGATCTAGACCCATCCAAGGAGAAAGCACAAGGAGGCCCTTCCCCATTGGAGAAGGGCTTTTCCTTTTGCCCGCCTTGTGGTAAGATAGCAATCCAATGAACAATGAATCAATGAATCAATGACTCGACTTTTGCAGCGGCCCGTGAGGGCCAAGAACGTTAACAACAGCAGATACTCAAGGCCTAGTTTTGGGAGCAAGGCGCACTGCTCCCATCCCAGCCACTTTGAGTGGCCGGGCTAGAAGGAACCG
>DAOUEC010000016.1:0-10696 GCA_034430655.1 Anaerolineae bacterium | reverse complement strand
GGAAGCGGGATAATGCTCAAGCAATGCTGGCCGCTCTTGGTGAGTTACACAGTGGCCGTTTCCAATGGGCCTGGCAGCAGGTCTACCGCCCCGTTGCCCAAAGTCCCCCAAAGTTTTGAACTATACCCGTTACCCTGTCCCTACTTGTGTGGGTTGCAAAGTTAGTGTATACTGATTTTATTCAGACCACCAAACTTCGAGGAGGGTCACACTGATGAAGGTCTCCTGCTTACAAGAAAACCTGGCCAAGAGCCTGAGCGTTGTCGGACGGGCGGTCTCACCCCGCTCCACGCTACCGGTGCTCGGCAACGTGCTCGTGGCGACCGACGCCGGACGGCTCAAACTTTCCGCCACCAACCTGGAAATCGGCATCAATTGCTGGATCGGAGCCAAGGTGGAGGAGGAGGGGGCGACCACCGTTCCGGCGCGCACTTTCATTGACCTGGTCAATGCGCTGCCGCCGGAGCAGGTGTACATGGAACTGGTCGTGCGCACGCAGACGCTCAACCTGCGTGCCGGCCGCAGCGAGGCGAACGTAAAGGGCATTGATGCGCAGGAGTTCCCCGTCGTGCCAGTGCCCGAGGGTGAAGGGGGCATCCCCATTGAGCCCGACGTGCTGCGCACGGCGGTTGAGCAGGTCGCCTTCGCTGCCGCTACCGACGAGAGCCGCCCGATCCTCACCGGGGTGCTGGCCAAGTTTGAAGGCGCGCAACTGACGCTGGCCGCCGCTGATGGGTTCCGCCTCTCGGTGCGCACTGTCCCGCTGCCCCAGCCCGTCCCCGATCCCTTCAGCATCATCATCCCCGCCCGGGCGCTGGTCGAACTGGGGCGCATCAGCGGTGAGCAGAAGGAGCCCGTTATCATCACCGTCACCCCCACCCGCAACCAAGTGCTCTTCCAACTCACCGACATCGTGCTGGTGTCGCAGTTGATTGACGGCAACTTCCCGGACTACCGGCAGATTATCCCTCACGATTACACGACGCACACGGTGGTGGATGCGGCTGTGCTCCTGAAGGCGTGCAAGACAGCGCTCATTTTTGCCCGTGACGCGGCTCACATCACTCGCTTGCACATTAAGCCTGGCTCCGAATTGATGCCGGGCCACATGACCGTCTCCGCCACCTCGGCCGAAACAGGCGACGACGTGAGCGAACTGGACGCCAGCATCGAGGGAGGGGAGATTGAGATTGCCTTTAACGTCAAGTATATGATTGACGTGCTCTCGGTGGTCGGCACTCCTCAGGTCGCGTTAGATACGACCACGTCTTCCAGTCCTGGTGTCATTCGGCCCGTGGGCGATGTGGACTTCACACACGTGATTATGCCGATGCACCTGGGGCGGTAGCCCTCGCTGGCCGAAGCGCGAAACGCCCTCAGGACTACAGCCCTGGGGGCGTTTTCCTCAGAGCCCGCCCGCCATCAAGGTGTGGCGGGCGTTTTGTTCCGAGGGGGCAACGACTAAGAAATGAAAAGCCGTCTTAGTTCTCGCGTTAATCTCACACTTGTGCTTTGGCCTATTGTTCTCCTCGGGTTGCTCTACCTAAACATCATAAAGACCAATAGCGATGCATGTGCACATACCGCCGCTCAAATCACAACGATCAGGTCCGACGATTTCAACACGTGTGCGTTGGACCCGGTTTGGGATTTTGTGAATCCGCTTGGCGACGCCACGTATCAAATGACGAACACATTCACCGAGGATGCTCTGCTCTTAGTCTCGGTTCCTGCTGGTACCAAACACAGTATCTCAGATAGTAATACGAATGCTCCGCGCATTATGCAGCCAGCGCCTGACGCGGACTTTCAGGTTGAGGTTAAGTTTGAGTCTCTCTTGAGCGAACAGTACCAAGTTGATGGTGTTCTCGTCAAGGGTGCCGGACTGGACGAGTTCTTGCGTTTCGATTTCTTCAGTCAGGTCGTCAGTGATAGCACAGAAATCCGCATCTATGCCGCAAGTCTTGTTAGCGCCACGTTGACCCCGTATAATGATGCCATCATTACTTCCCCTGCTGCTGGTGAGGCCCTCTTTATGCGTGTGGAGCGAGTTGGCGATGAGTGGACACAGTCTTACTCTTATTACGCGGACGGGCCCTGGACAGACACGGTGACTTTTGCCCATACCATGACGGTAGGCGCAGTGGGGGTATATGCAGGCAGCACGTCGGGAGAAGGTCCGCCAGAGACTACACCAGCGCATACTGGTCTGGTTGACTATTTCTTCAATACCGATTCGCCCATTACGTCTGAAGACGGTGAGCGAAACGAATTGATGGTCAGGGCTGTTGGCAACGGTGACGTGGACTGGCACCCCAGGAAACCTTCCTACTCTTGCAGTGAGGCTGTAACCCTAACTGCCACGGCTGACCCCGGCTGGAGTTTTGCCATCTGGAGTGGCGGCCTGATTAGTAGGAACAATCCCGAAACGATAAGCATGACCGGGAGCCGAGTGATTATGGCGGTCTTTACCCAAGACGCCTATCAAATCTTCCTACCGATCATAGCCCGCTCGCACTAACTTTCAAGGCGCATAGCGTTCTTCTCTTGGTGGCTGCGCAAGACCAGACAGCACATCACCAGCACACCTAGCGGTGTGCCGACGAACATACCAATGATGATTCCGGCTGCCATCAGAGACATGGTCTATACCTCGCTTTCGGACTGATCAACGAATTCCACGGGTAAGAATGTCGCTCTCAATCGGACGCGCCTGGCGCATTGACTGCTTCGAGCGCAATTGCTGGCCGAGTCTCACTGTCCCCGGCCATTTCCACCGGCAGTCTCGTGCTCCAGCGGCATCCCCTGTGCCCTGCGGGTGTGCTCCAGCCACCGCTGTTCGCGCGCCACTCAAGTCTGCGCCTGAGCCAACTGTATCTGAAGCCGCAGGGTCTCCTGACGCTCTGCCTCGGCCCGCGCCTTTGCCTCCAGCAAAATCCGCTCGTGCCTCAGGCGACTCTTTTCGAGTTCGGCCCAGCAGATGCGTCGCTCCAGGGCCTGGCTCTCCGCTTGTAATAGGCGCACCCGCTGCCTGGTCCAGGTGCGGATCAGCGGGCGAAGTGCGCGAAGCAGAGCCAGCAGTGACCCGATCCCCAACCCCCCGGCGATCACCACCTGACCGATTTCGATGAGTGCCTGCTGGCGCTGACGGCTGAGTTCGGCCGCCAACTCGGCGTTAGCGCGTGCCAACTCGCGCTGTTGCTCAAGCGACGCGGCCTCTTGATCTGCTCTGTGGGCTTCAGCCTCGATTCGATGGGCCTTGGCCCGGATGTACTCTGCTTTGGCCGCTTTCTCCTCTGCACTGGTTCCAGCACACCCCGTCAGCGCTAATGCCGCTGCCAACAGGATCGCCGCCCACCAATATTGTTTCCCGCCCATGGCCCCACTCCTTTCGCACTAATGGCCCAATACCCACCAGATTGCCCCCAGGATCAACGCCCCCGATACGAGCCCGACCACCCACCAGCCGCGATCGGGTGGAATGATGATGTTAGCCTGGCTGAACAGTTGCAAGGCCCCCGACAATCTTGCTTTGAGCAACAGGAACTGTATAACCACGTAGCCGACGGCCAATGTAGCCAGGAGCAAAGGCACAAGGAAAACCCAAATACCTGATGCGTTGGGCCCGTCCAGTTGCCAGTCCAGCAACAGTAACTCGATCTCGGTCAGGAAGAGTTCCATCAGCCTAATCCTCTCATCAGGCAGCGCTCAAGATGATCTGCACAGCCGGAATCCGTCGGTTCAGTCGTATCTCCCGTCTGGTCCCGCGTTGGGGGCGACGGACCTCCTCCTGGATGACCAGCCCATTACGGATCAACCTTGCCAGACCGGACGGCTCGGCCTGCAGTTTCTGGACGGCGAAGCGGAAGGTCAGATATTTGCTCGTGCGCTCCAGGTGGTCCAGCCCCCGGATCCAGTGTGCCAGATCCCCCAGCGGCAAATACTCGTCGGCTGCGCGGCATAGTTCCCTGCTGGCTCGAAGTGGATCGGCGGCCACAATCACTCGCTGGCCTTGCTGTCGAAGTTGGTGGGCAATGCGGGTGAAGAATACATCGCCACTGACGATTATGACGACTTCTATCTCTGGGCGTCTTGAGACTACTCGCACGATGTCTCGCCCCATCTGGCCGTCCGCCTTATTCTTCTGCGCACCGCAGCGGGGGCCGCTCCGCGTGTGATGCATCTCAAAACCCGCGCGTTCCAACCGCTCTGCCAGGCGATCCAGACGCCAGTTGCGCCAGTCGGCATAAGCGTGCTGCTCCACAATGTCGAACCGACCCAGGCGCTGCAACAGGGCAGAGACGTGCAGATCGGCGTGGTTTTCGGCATCTATGAACATGGCCGCCTTGGCCGGGCTCCGCATTGCCTATCACCTCCTCGTTCAGTGCCTTGCCGCTGTCCGGGCCGGCACGATCGGCTCATCGGTGCACCAGGCCCGGGTGCACGTGATGAGCGAAGAGTCCTCAGAAAGCAAGGACAACCGGGGCCACAGCCCAGCGGACAAGGCTCGTAGATGGTCGCACGTGCTGTACCGCTGGGATTGATCGCAGTCGCAGGTGATGCGGCCGGTCTCCTAGTCAAAGATTGCCAGGTAGGGGCGATGCTGGCCCTGAATGGCAACGACGCATCTGGCGAGCATAGAATAGCAGTCCAGGTGAGATGGCAACTGTCGAGTATCGAATGTCTGGTTGACCTCTAACGCTTTCATCACACCTCCCTTGTTCTACACAGATTATACCGCTTCTCTCCTCTGGCGGATGTGACCAATGTGTGACAATGCACGGAGAGATGGTGACTGGTGTGACAAAGAAAACGGAGAGCAGGGGAAAATCTGCTCTCCGCTTGATCCGAGGCCTGGGCGGGCGCTAGGCTATCATCTCAATCATATTCCGGCGAAACAGTTCGCCAATCAGCGACAGTGCGGCAGGTGCACACTCGTGCTCTAACTCGCCCAGTGTGTGTGTGCCGTCCAGGCAGTCGAGGATGGGGGTGGCTTCGGGACGGACGGCGAAAAAAGTATTCCCGCGCATCAGGACCAGGCCAAAGGGTTCCTGACGCATCTCGAAACGACGCAGTGGACGCCAGTTGCGCCCCATCTGCACAGGTGGGGGCGGGCCAAACTCGCGCAAAGGCCCGACCATCAGCGGGTCACCGGGCAGATTCAGTTCCATCGCCAGTGCGCGGCAGCCACCGTGGCAGGTGGAGAACGCCGTGCAGGTGTGACACGCTTTGGGGATGGCCTGGCGGAAGCGCTCCATCTCCGGCGAGTGCCAGGCCTTCTCCAACGTACCGCTCAGCAGGTTGCCGGCGGTGAGGGGGGAGTGATTGCACGGGCGGAGGTTGCCCCAGGGGTCCACGGCGCAAAAGGCAACGCCGGCCAGACAGCCGGTGGATGACGAGGGGGTGAAGCATTGTGGGATGCAGACGCCAAAGGTGACCGGCTGGCCCTGTTCACGCATGGTATCCACAGTATGTGTAGCCTGCATCAACTGGACATCGGTGATCGCGATTCCCGGCACAGAGGGGCCGAGGTAGCGGTTGAAGACGACGTGGTCGGTGCCCAGTGATTCGGCCAGGGCGACGACTGCGGCCAGTTCGCCCAGGTTGGCGCGATGCAGGACGGTGCTGAGCGTGACGGATATACCAGCAGCGACGGCACGGCGGACGTTGGCGACGGTCTCGTCGAAGGAGCCGGGGACACCGCTGAAGACCTCGTGGCTGGCGGCATATGCGCCGTGGAGCGAGATCAAGAGGCCGGTGAGATTCGGAGTGCGCGCCAGCGCATCCAGCACGCTCTCAGGGTTGGTCCAGCGCCCGTTGGTGAAGACGGTCAGCGATGTGCCCAGGCCCCGGATGTGGCCCACGATGGCCTCGAACTCCGGGTGGAGCGTGGGTTCACCGCCGGTGAGTTTGAAGCGGTGGGCATGGGGGACAAGGCGGTCCAGGATTGTGCGCCACTGCTCGAAGGAGAGCGGCGGACGCTGCATCAGCGGGCCGCTGCGCGTGCGCTTATCCGCGACGAAGACGTTGAAACAGCCGGGGCAGCGGCTATTGCATAGCGGCGTCAGTTCGAGCGAGAAGAGCGCCGGGGTGGAGAGGACGCGAAGCATGGGCCGCCCGATTAGGTGCAAGCGCAGTCACTATCACTTGTGTCTCGGAGCGGAGGGGGCGGAACAAGTCTATCTTCAGGAGCGACCAGTTCCACACGTGGGGACTTGGTATCTACCTCGGCAACAAAAAGGGCCAGAGCGAGCGATACCTGCCGTGGAGGTTCTGGCTCAGAGGGACCGTCAGTATCGGGGAATCCGCCCATGCTGCCTCCTGTGTTTAGAGGAATTTTGCCATCAGGATTTCGTCTACGTACTCACCTCCAATATTATACTGCATTTTGCGTCTGCCTTCAAGTACGAAACCGAACTGCCCGTACAGGCGAATGGCCCGCCGGTTGGTGGCGAACACGCTCAGCGTGATCTTATTAAGGTCTTGGCTGGCGGCCCAATCCAGCGCATAAGCCAACAGCCGCTTGCCCACCCCCCGCCCGCGATAGGAGGGCAACACGAAGATGCCCAGTTCGGCCACGTGCCGGTCCTTGAGGCCGCACATTCCGGCGAAAAGCCGCGCCGCGCCGATGATCTCCCCATCCAGTTCGGCCACCGCCAACAGGTGCTGGGGAACGCTCTCCGGCCGGTAGAGCGCGGCTTCCCAGTGCCGATTGGGGACGAAGGCGTCGGTCTGGAAGTAGGTGCCTTCGGCACAGACGCTCTCGATAGCAGCAACAATGGCAGGTGCGTCGGCCGGTAGCGACCGACGCACCTGTACGCGCTTGAGAAAGCCGGATGGCATCATAGGCTGCGGGTAGGATGGCCCAGCGCATCGTCCGTTGTGTCGAGGAGGCGGCTCAGGTTGACCCGGTACTTGCGGGCCACGTCCTGCACCTCGCGGCGCAGGTGCTCCAGGCGCTCCAGTTTCAGCGTTCTGAAACGCCGGTACATAGCGCGGCTCGTCAGGTTCACGTGGGCCAGATCGGGGGAGAACTTCTGGAAGTAGGCCATCGCCAGCGCGAAGTGATGGGCTGCCTCGTCCAGGAACCTGTCCTTTTCCTGCGGTGTCGTGGACTGGTCGGCCTGGTTGTAGGTCCAGATGCCGCGCTGGAGGTAGTACTTGCCCAGCACGAGCCAGTAGCCGTCCACAGGATCGGGGAGTTTCCTGAAGCCTATGCCTTCGACCAGGCGATACTCTTCGGGAACGGCCCGATAGATTTTACGTAGATACTCCTGCGCCTGGGTCGGCTCGCCCCAGTCGGCGTGAGCCTGTGCCAGGTCGTCGTAGGAGTCGAGCATCTGAAGCGCAAAGCCAGCCTGCTCCGCCACCTGAGCCGCCCGCTCCTGGTACTGCACCGCCAGGCGATATTTCTCGTCGGCCTGGTCGCGCAGACCGTACCAGACGAGCAGGTAGGCCCAGTCTACATAAGTGGAGCCCAGTTCGTTGAGCGTCTCCCACAGGCGGTATGGCTCTCTCACGGGAGGCTCGTCGCCGCCGAAAATATCGAGCGCCTTCACCAACCATTCCACCGCTTGCCCGAACGCTCCCTGGGACTGCTTAAAGGGATACTCGCCACGTTTTCCTTTGTCACCGGTCTTGCGGTGGGCTCTTCCCAGGCCGATGTAGGCCAGCCCCAGTCCCCGGGCGTCTTCCATCGCGGAGAATATCGCCCTGGCGCGCTCGCACCAGGCTACTGCTTCTTCGGGCTCGTTGGCGACCGTGTGGATTTCACCGGAGGTGTTGTAACTCAGGGCCAAGGGATATTCCTGGCCCAACTCTTCTCGCAGTTGCCGGGCGTCCTCGACCAACGACTTGGCCCGCTCCGTCTCGCCCAGGACACTGTACACGTAGGCCAGGTTATTCAACGTATTGGCCCTCTCGTCCAGAATGTCCGCCTTGCGAAAGTGCGGCAGGGCAGCCTGGAACTCTTTCACGCCTTTTCTGTAGCGCCCTGACTTCCAGACCATATACCCCAGGTCGTTGTGCACCCGGCCGATCAGCCGGTTGCGGCGCCACTGCCTGTAGGGACGGCGGGCACGGGTGCGCTTTAGAAGCCCCAGCGCCTCGTTAAGCCACTTTTCCGCCTCTTGCTCCCGACCCAGGAGAAGCAGGGCCTCGGCTCCCCAAAGCCGCGCTTCGGCCTAGTAGAGCAGGTCGGCCTGCGCGTTCGCGCCGCCCAGAGGCGGCTCGGTTGCCCCCAGGATGCGCCCGGCCACGCGTGCAGTCCGCTTGTTGCCCTCACGGTCGCCCCGGGCCAGGTGACGCTTCACCCAGCGCAGGCCACAGTGACGGTCAAACTCGTCCCGAGGCAGCCGTCTCCTGGCGGTGTCATTGTACTGCGGGCTGTTGACGTAGCGCAGAATCTCGTCGTGCAGGCGGGCATCGAAGCCGAACTCGTGTGCCTTGAGCGCCTCGTCATCCAGGCGGGCATAGCGCTCAAAGCCTTCGCGTGGGTCATACCAGAGTTTGTAGTACACTACCTCCACCTGGAGCCGTTGCCGCTCCCGCTCTCGCCCGGTCAGTCGTTCCTGAAGCGCACGGAGCTGCTCTTCATGGCCAGGGGGCACCAGCCCCGCGCGTTCCCGCAGATCGAGTTTCCGCAACTCCACCCGGCACGCGCCCATATCCGCCGCGCAGGCCCGGATCTGCTCCTCGTAGTAGTCAATGATCACGGGCAGCAGGCGACCAGGGTTCAGCAGTGGGAAAGGCTTGAGTGCGTCGAACATCTCATAGAGCGCATCGTGCAGGAAAAGCGCCTCGGTGCCTACGCGCGGTTTGGCGAACGTGGCATCCTTAAGCCGGCCGAGTTCACCCCCGCATTGGTCGAGGCTCCAGCCCTTGTCCGCCATCAGACGCTCGAGCAATCCAGGGGTGAGACCTTTGCGGGCCACGGCCAGGCAGCGCAGTGTTTCCCAAATGGGGGGCGTGATTTCCTTAAGTTCGTCCACCAGCAGTTTTTTGACCTTTGTGCCGTTCTCCGGGTCCTGCACGCCGCGTAACCTTTGGAGCGCTGCCACGTTACCGAAGGCCGCCAGATCAATCACAAGGCTGATCAGAATGGGCACCCCCTCGGTGTATCGCCAAATCTCGCCATAGATATCTGTCGGCTTGCGCCCTGGCTCCTCGAAAGCCTCTCCGATGTCGGGACGCTGGGCGACGATGTCCTCGAGGTAGGCTAGCGTGTCATCTTCACTTAGCCTGACCAGATCGAAGCGCTGATAGGGCACCTGTGTTGAGGCAAAGCAGGATTCGAACTCGGCCTCGAGTTGGAGGTGGGGACGGTTGGCCAGCAGGACGACGGTGTTATCGAGCAACGGAAGCACTTCCAAGAGCCAGCCCTTGACGTCGGCGCTGCCGGATTCTCCCTCGCAGGCGCTCAGCACCGCGTCTTTCTCGTAAACCATCAACTCCAGTGTATCGAACGCGATCGCCGCCCGACGATCAGCGACCCAGTCATTGTAGTCACTCACAAAAGTCTGGGTCAGTTCGGCCCGCTCCTTCTCGCTGGTCAGCCCTTGCCGGCGTCGTTCATCAAACTCCTCCCGCTGTTTCAGGTAGGACCTGAACGGGCTGTTTTCCGGATTGGTATCGAAATCCGGGTCAATCTTGCCTATGATCTGCCTCTCGATGACACTGGGCGTGTGTAGATCGGAGTGATAGAGGTCCACCAGACCGAGCCATTCATAGGGCTGCCGAATAATCGGATGTCCCTCCACCTGCGCCGTGTGCCACCTGGCGACCTCGCGTATCTGGCGCGTTTTGCCGATGCCGCCAGGGCCAACGAAATGCAGGACGCGGGTCCCAGTGCCCTCAATTGCTCCGCGGATTGCTTGCAACTCCTCTTGACGTTTGCGGCCGATGATCTCTCTCGTCTGTGGGGCAGCCGGACGTTCAGGACGTTCAGGTTGAGCAGTCATTAAAGTCCTCCTTGCGAAGATTAGCCGGCCGACAGGCGCATGCGCCTGACGTTGCGGCGCAACTCCTGGACCGATTGAACGACTCGATCGGCCACGGGGGCTGAGAGCGCCTCGCGCAGTTCATCATCTTTGCGCAGCCGTTCTAACAGGAAATCAGCGCCACCGACGGTAAACTTGTCGGGCTCCAGTGCCTGAGCAAGCAACTCGTTCACTTTGTCGGGAAGTTGGGCGGCGTACCCGTAGGCTGTGTGATAGAGTGTCTCAATCAGCAACGGCCCACAGTCGTAGGGGTGTGCTATGATTGCCTGACGGTAGTAGTCGGCCGCCCGACCGTGGCGTTGGGCGAAAACATCCGGCTCTTGAAGCCGCAGGCGCAGATTGAGCAGCCGGCGCAGAGAGGGGGCCATCAGGTAGGTGCCCCGGTCGGGGTCCCACCAGACCAGGCGCGTGGCTTCCAGGTCGTCCAAGAGAGAGCGGTACTCCCCATCGCTTCTGGGAGGCAGCAGGTAACGCAAGGCTCCCTGGCAATAGTGTTCAATTGTTTCACGAAGCGGCCCCCGCGGCGGCGTTGGCGAGGGCCACCTGGGCAAGTGCATCACGCTGCCCTTGCTCGTAGCCTGGTTGGTACAGTCGATCGTGTATCTGGAAGCGCAACTCGCGCAATAATCGCTTGAGAGAAAGCGGGCCACCCTGATGATACAGAACCAGCAAGGCATACACCAGCAAAGTGGCCACGA
>DAOUEC010000015.1:0-6638 GCA_034430655.1 Anaerolineae bacterium | reverse complement strand
TCGCGAACTGCCCGCCGATGATTGAAATCACCGGCTGGTACCACGAAGTGCGTTGAAAACGCACTGGCGGAACCTGTTTCCAACAGGTTTTGAGTATCAGCGGGGCGTTTCAACGCTCCGCTCCGCGTGGTGGCGGTAGGCCGCTCTGTCCCCAGCGTGATACGCTCACCACAGCGCCACAGCCTTGCTTTCCTCACCTCGACCGGGTAGCCTCGAAATTGGGCGTAGATGCCATTTGCCAATTCGCCGCTTTTGTGCTAACGTTGGGCAGGACTACACCAGGCATACTTGCAATCTCAACGTTGGCGTCCGGTCACGTTTCACGTTTCACGCTGTCTTGCACGTGCGTCTGGTATATAAAATCAAGGAGGTCACCTATGCCTGTCAAACTTCCCTGGCTCAAGGGGGTCTTCCCCGCCCTCGTCACTCCCTTCGTCAAAAAGACGGAGGAGGTTGACGAGGGTGCCTACCGCCTCCTCATCCGCCACACCCTGCCGAATGTGGACGGGCTGGTCACCAGCGGCACCACGGGCGAGTTTCCCTACCTCACCCGCGAGGAGCAGCGGCGGCTCGTCGTCATTGGCGTGGAGGAGGCAGGCGGCAAGCCGGTCATCGCCGGCTGCGGCGCTTCGTCCACCCAGGAGGCCATCGCCCTCGCCCGTGACGCCAAAGAGGCCGGCGCATCGGCGGCGCTCATCGTCACACCCTACTTCCTCCCCCCCTCCGACAAGGGTGTCTACCAGCACTTCTACGACATCGCCACCACCGTAGACCTGCCCATCATCCTCTACAATATCCCCCAGGTGATGGACCGCTACCTGCCGCGCACCGTCGTCGAGGACCTGGCTGACCTGCCGAACATCGTCGGTCTCAAGGACTCCTCCGGCGACCTGACCTACACGATGGAGTTGCTGGAATACGTCAGCGACCGCATTGACATCTTCATTGGCCACGACGAGGTCGTGCTGCCCGCGCTGGCCGGCGGGGTGAGCGGCATGATCCTGGCCAGCGCGCAGGTCTATCCAGATGTGTGGCAGAAGGTCTTCCGCCTGGTCGCCGAGGGGCGGCTGGAGGAGGCCCGCGCCCTCCAGCGCAGCGTGCAGAAACTTTCGCGCATCTTCTGCCGCTACGGCGGGGGTGTGGCGGTGAAAGCGGCCCTCAAGATGATGGGGCTCGATATGGGGAGGCCGCGCAAGCCACTCAAGAGTGTCGGCGGGGCGCTTATTCACGAGACCCGCGCCGAGATCCGCCTCGAACTGGAGAAACTGGGCAAGATACCGGTCGAGGAAGCGGTCTTCGAGTATCCCAGCGGCTCGCTCGTGGAGCGCTTCGGCGATCTGGAGATCACACCGGGGATCATCACCGCGCACCGTATGCGCGTTGGGAGTGGGGTGGCTGGCGAGGGGCTGAACAAGGTGCAGATTGACCTCATCGCCGGCGGAAAGGAGACGCCGCTGGGCGATGCTTATGCACTCCAACTGACCTACCCGCTGCACGGGCGCGAGGCGCTGACCGCCATCCTGGAGCCGGCCCTCACCGTGCGTCCCGCCACGTTGCTCCTGCCAACGCTGCCGCAGAAGAACCTGCGCCAGGCCAATATGATCTATGGCCCCACGCAGTCGGCGCTGGCGCGGGCCATCGTGGACGCGCTGGAGGCGGGACTCCCCTCCGCTTCGGGGGGGACGGGGGGGGTGAAGGGACGCATCCCGCCTGCAGCCGTTGACGGCGAGGTGATGGTCGCACTGGCGACGGTGCACCCCCGTGCATTGGACCGCCACGCGCTCTACCAGAGTGTCCACGCCGCTGCAACCCAGGCGCTGGCGCAGGCGTTTTCAGGGGCCAGGGGCGAGGAACCAGGCACCAGGGAGGAGGAATAACTATGGGCTACAAGACAGAATGGCTAAAAGGAATCTTTCCTGCGCTGATCACGCCTTTCACACCGGACGATAGACTAGACGAGGAAGCCTACTGCGAACTGATCCGCTTCGTGCTGCCCCACGTGAACGGTGTAGTACCCTGTGGCACGACCGGCGAGTTCTCGTATATGACGCTGGAGGAGCGCAAACGGGCCGTCGAGGTCTGCCTGGATGAGGTGTCCGGGCGCGTGCCAGTGGTGGCCGGTACCGGCTGTCAGTCCACCCGCGAGACGGTGGCGCTGACGGAGTGGGCCAGGGACGCAGGAGCAAGCGGCGCGCTGATCGTCGCTCCCTACTTCCTCAAGCCCACCTTCAATGAGGTTTATGACCACTTCAGGGCGGTGGATCAGGTGGGGCTGCCCTTCATCCTATACAACATCCCGCAGTGCGCCGGCACCCACTTCAAGTGGTGGACCGCCGAGGGGATGGCTCTCGACCTCGACAACGCCATTGGCATCAAGGATTCCTCCGGCGACCTGCCCTTTATGGATGCGATGTTCGAGAAGGTGAAAGGGAAAGTGTCCATCTTCGTCGGCCACGATGAGGTGGTGCAGCCTGCACTGGCAGCGGGCGCCGATGGGGCCATCCTGGCCAGCGCCAACCTCATCCCCGACGTCTGGCAGCGCGTCTACCGCGCCGTCCAGGAGGGCGATCTGGAGACGGCTCAGTACTGGCAGCAGCGGGTGCAGAAACTGGTGCGCATCGTCGTGCGCTGCAGTTCCACTCAGGCGGTCAAAGAGGGGCTGCGTATGATGGGGCTGCCCATCGGCGATTCGCGCCATCCCATCATGCCCGGCGGCGGCTTCAAGCGCGAGGATTACGGGGAGTTGCGCCTCCAACTGGAGATGCTGGGCAAGATCAAGAAGGCCCCGGTCACGTATGACCTGGGAGGACGGCAGGTGGAGACGGAGGTCTTCGCCACGCCGCAGACGCCGCGCACGATCTCTGGCTTCACGCTGAAGGTGGGCGAGGGGTTCGCCGGTCCGCCCTTCCAGGAACTGGCGCACGTTGACCTGCTGATGGGGTTGAAGGACGGCCCTGTGGGGCGGGCCATTGAGCGCTCGATGGCAGGATGGGGGGAGGAACGGGGGTTACGGATCATCAACGAGCGGCCGCGCACGCTGTTGGTGCCCACCGTGACCATCCGCACAGCCAAGCAGCGCCGCCTCTTCTACGAGCACGCTGCTGAGGGGGTCAACTTAGGGATCCGGCTGAGCATTGAGGACGGCTTCCTGCCTGAGGGAATCCTGGACGACGTGGCGCTCATCGCCAACGTCTTCGTGCACCCAGCCGCCTCCATCGCCAAGCGGGTGGAGTTCAATAACTACAAGGCCACGCGCCACGCCATCCGCAAGGCGCTGGAGGGCCGCCCCACGGTGGAGGAACTGATCAACGAGAAGGCTGCGGCGCGCCATCCCTTCCGCTACGCACCGTGAGTTCAGCCGTTAGCCGTTGGCAGTTAGCCGTTAGCCTACCCTTGCGAAGGTTGCAAATAGCCATGGCTATGGAGCGATCCCTGGTGGGCGAAGACGCTTCTGGCCTGGAAGTTGCACCCAACCTTCGCAAGGGTTTCCTCTAGATCAGCCCCAGCCGTTGGGCCAGACGATAGATCTCGTCGTCGTTGCGCGGCCCCACCAGTTCGACTCGTACAATCCGCGCCTCGTCGTCCACGGTGTACAGGATATGGTGTTCCCCTATGTCCACCCGGTAGCCAATGCCGACCTTTTTACAGTCCTGGGGGCGAGGGTTAGCCTGGAGCAGGAATATCTTGAGTGTGATCTGCCGGTGAACTTTGGCCGGATAACGCTTGACGTTGCGCAGTACCTTCAGCCCCCGCTTTTCGAGGAGGATGCTGTACGTCACTATCCCGATCCAGGCAGATCCAGGTCTTCGCCGAACAGTTCCTCATACTGATGCAGCAATGCCTCGAAGGGCAAGTATCCGCTGGCGGTTTCCTGGGCGCGTTGAAGCAGAAAGGCATCCCGCGCAGCCTCCAGTGCCTCCTGCCGTTTGACGATCTGGTTATAGGCTTCGTAGTCCACCAGAACCGCCAGGGGGCGACCGCGTAATGTCAAGACAACGGGTTGCTCTTTGAGTTGCTGAAGCACTTCTTTGCTCATACGTCGCAAATCACTGAAGGGCCGAATCGGTGCAATGGCCTGCATATCGCACTCCTTGTGTGTATTCAATAGCACTGTTTACATAGCAGTATAATGCATAATTGGTGCTTTGTCAAATGGCCTGAGTTGGTAGATTGGGAAACTGGTAAATTGGTAGTTGGTCTCTTACCAATGTGCCGATCTACCAACTACCAATCTACCAACTCTGCCCAGAGTACGGGGGGTCGTAGTATGAGGAGCAGCCCTTGATGTCCAGAACTGGCGAGCCGTCCAGTGCGTCCAGCCCGATGACCTCCAGCACGTTGCCCTCGACGCGCTGGACGCGGACGCTGGTCACTCCGATGGGGTTGGGGCGACGCGGGCTGCGGACGGCGAACGCTCCCCGCAGCGGCCGGCTGGGGTCGCCCCGGGGGTGGACCTGCAGGTCGTAGCCGCTGGACCGGTGGAAGTAGTAGAGAACGACGATATCGCTGCCGGGCCCCAGGCCCAGCAGGCCATCGGTCAGCGCCGGGTCAAGCACGATGCGAGACCGTCGCGCTCGCAGTTCGTCGCCCGATAGTCCCTCACTTTCCTCATCCCGTTCCACGTGGCCGATTGCTGTCAGGGTGATAGGTGTCGCGTGGCTCGGACCGGTGTTTCTTTTCATCGCTCAGAGATTATATCACGTTTCCGGTCATTTTGCCAACCGACGTTCATGACAATCCATCAGCTGTTTGACAATAAACAGTGGTTGTGATACATTGTAGTTGTCTCTGCTGCCCACTACGCAGGCAAGTTCTGGTTTTCCCGCTTAACAAGGAAGGAGATCATCCACATGCGACACGATCCATGACTCTACCTCACAGTGTAATTCGTGAAAAAGTCCAAAGATCCCCAGCGTGCTTCGAGTAAGTGCCTGGGCTGCAGATGGGATGGAGGAGGACAAAGCCATGAAAAGCAGAACCGGACGAATCGTTTTGGCGATGGGTGTGGCTGCGACGGCTATCGTGGCATCCCTCTTGCTGATGACCGCTCTCACCTCGGCACAGGCAGCCAAGGGAACTGAGTCCCCTCGCCCTTTAGAGCAAATCGCCGCCTCTTCCGAGCACAGTCTCGCATCCACCCAAGATGTCTCCGTGACTTTCCCCTCGGGCGACTGGCCCTGGTATGCCCAGGAGGAGATCTCCGTTTATCCAGAACCGCCCACCGCTGGTCAGCCCACTGAACTATGCGCCGAGGTGATCAACCAGGACCCCGACAATCCTCACATCGTGACTCTCGAATTCAGCGTGGCCAACTTCGGTATCGGTGTGCCCTTCACCCCCGTGGGTCAGGCCGATGTAACCGTGCCGCCCGGCGGCGATGCCGAAGGCTGCGTGACCTGGGTGCCGCGTGAGCCTGGCCACTGGTGCATACAAGCGGCCATCAAATACGAGCAGCATCCGCCACTGATCAGCCAGCGCAACGTTGACGTCTGGGAGCCCCTGGTTCCAGGGGAGCCGCACAAGATGGTCTTTCCGGTGGGGCCTCTTCCCACCGAGGGGACGGTGACCTTTACCATTGAGAATTTGCTACCCGGATGGGACGTGCAACTCGACCCCTCCGCCTTCTTTCTACAGGCCGACACGACGCAACCGGTCACCTTGACGACGTGGCCCCCACGAGATGCCGTGCTGGGCACCCGTATGTCAATAGTCGACATTGAGGGTTTTCTCAATGGCGAAACCATCGGCGGCTTTCGTAAAATGGACATGCCGCCAGTACTGCTGCACCGAGCCAAAGACCCATTCTTTGCCGAGTCGGAGATCAACGCCTGGCCCTACCCACCTCGGGAGGGCGAGCCGACTCGGATCTGCGTCGAATTGACCAACCTGAGCGATGAACCACAGACCGTAGAGGTGCAGTTCAGTTGGGCCAGCTTTGGCATCGGCCTGCCCTTCGAGCCCATCAATGGCCCCATCGAGGTCGAGATCCCACGCCATAGCCGTGAAGAAGTCTGCATCGGGTGGGTGCCGCCCTTTGCAGGTCATTTCTGCATCCAGGTGCAGATGAGCATCCTCGGCTCTGTCGAATATCACCCGCAATTCAGCCAACGCAACCTCGACGTGGCCGAGCCGCTAAGGCCGGGCGAGCCACATTCCCGGCCCTTCCCTGTGGGCAATCCAACCGATGAGACAGTGACCGTCACCCTGGGGCTCGTGCCCCACCAGGACGGCTGGGAGTTCACACTATCGGACGACATACTACCCAGCATGGAGCCGCACGCTGAGCGAGTCGTCACCCTGACCGTCGTACCGCCGGCTGGCCAGCCCTTGCCCCCTGACGGGGAACCCATCGTGGACGTGGAGGGCTACATAGAGGGTGAACTCATCGGCGGCTTCCGCAAGATCTTCCGTCCACAAATACGCCTCCATCGCTTCCCCGATCCACCCTACGCTGAGCGCGAGATCACCGTCGAGCCCTACCCACCCCGGGCTGGCGAGCCGACCGAGGTCTGCGTCGAACTGCGCAACCCGACGCCCTTTCCCCAGGACGTGGTAGTCTTCTTCTCCTGGGCCGACTTTGGCATCGGCCTGCCCTTCCAACCTATCAATGGCCCTCGGCCCGTTCACCTCCCACGTTT
>DAOUEC010000014.1:0-5674 GCA_034430655.1 Anaerolineae bacterium | reverse complement strand
CCCGTACACCGGCCGCTCGTCCATCCCGCCCACGGTGACGTCCACCGCAAAGGGTATACCCACGTGGGCCGGGGCAGCGCTCGGGAAGGTAAGGCTGACCACGCGGGACGCCGTTGCCAGCGGAGCCATGGTTTCCCTCGGTGGATTTGCCATCCCCACGCCATACATACTGACGACGTCGGCGTAGTAGGCCAGTGATTTGATGATTTCCACATCATTTCCGGAGAGCCGCCATATAATGCACTGATAGTCCGCTCCCGCACCCGACCCGGAACCGGCCAGCGACGCCACGGAGACTGGAGGATGCCAGGGGCTCCAGTGACTGGTGGCTGCGCTGGAGGTGTACTGCCCCACCCGCAGGAAGATGCGCACAGCGGTCGTGCTCCAGTCTGGCGTCTGGGTCTCGATCAGATAGGGCCGCCAGGTGGGAGTTTCGTCGGGACTCGCCGCGTACCATTGTTGACTATCTGACCAGAGGGTGGTCTGGACATTGCCCACGCTATCTATCGTGACCAGATCCACCCGGTCCACCCGCAGGGCTGTGCGATCGACATTCTCAGCGCCAGCATGGTAGCGCCCGCTCGACACATCGTAGGAATAGAGGGCCTTGTTGGTCAGATCAACACTGAGATTCTCGACCGTTTTGGTGCTGCCTGCCTCGCTGTAGTTCAGGCCCAGGGAATAATGGTACATCCCCCATCCGACGTCTACTTCGTACGATTTGAAGTGGTTCTTCAGTTTCGCGATCCTGGACTGGACGAACAGTCCTACGGAAAGATCATCGTCATTCACTTTGTTCCAGGTTTCCTTCTGTTCCCAGGAGACCACGTCGCTGCTCGTCGTCAACCCAGCTGCGGTCTTTGTCCAATGCAGCGTGAAATTCTCGACGTATCGCACGCCGGCCTGGAGGTAGAACGGGGCGCCGGTATACGAATCGCACAAAGTGGCCTCCGCAGTGACGTGATACTGGCCGCTCCCAACGGGATCCACCTCAAGCACGTAGTGGCCATCGGTGTCTGTGGTGGCGGAGGCCACCTCGGTATCACCGCTCTTCAGTTTCACGTTCACGCCCCCAAAGGACCGGCCCACGTCGTTCGTCACCGTGCCGCGCACGGTTCCCTTCGTCGTCGGTGGCATGTAAATTGCCGGCATCGCCGTCTTGCCCGTCTGGACAGACACATTGATGGCAGTAGGCTCGTTGCCCTCGTGCTGCGTCTCCAGGCTGTGGCTGCCGCTGATCACATGGGTGAAGGTGAACTCGCCGCTGGCGTCGGTTACGGTCACGGCGGCCCCGGAGTCCAGCGTGACCTGGGTCTGCGTCAGCGGGATCGTGCCGGACGTGCCGGAATACACCGTGCCGTGGATGATACCCCACTGGTTGACGTACATCTTCACCGGCGACGCGGGCGTCAGGCGCACGCGGTAGGGGTCGAATTCCAGGCGGGCGGCGGTGACCACCTGCGTGGCCGTGGAACAGCCCGGCGCGGTCAGCGTCAGGTGAATGGTGGTCGTCATCGCCGTGTCCTGCGACTGGTCCAACGGCACCCCGATGAAGCAGTTGTAGGCATTGGTGGAGGTGACCTGGGCCTGGTAGCCCTGGGCGGGGACTTCCAGCGTCAGTTGCCCACCGCGCAGGGGGGCGGCGAGGTCGCGGTCGTCGGGGACATAAGACTCGTCGTAGGTGGCCACGGAAAAGTCCACGCTGTGCGCCGGAGGCAGGATGCCCATGGTGAACGTGACCACGTTGTTGGTCAGGGTCGTCTCCGTCGTGGCAGTGCTGGCTGAGATGCGTATGGGCAGAAGTGTGGCGTCCTCCAGATCGGGCACCTCAAACGTGCGCACGACGGTAGTGCTGCTGAATGGCGCCAGGCTGGCGATTGCCGCCGCTGGGATGGCCGTGCCACTGATAGTTTCCTCAAAAGTCAGGTGGACGTCGTTTGCCGTAGCCCAGCCGCCGTTGGTCAGGGTGACCGTGAGCGTGGCATTATCAATGATACGGGCGATGAGCGGGCTGCCGTTCGTGTGCGGTTCGTCCAACACCAGGTCGGCGCGGCTCGTGTCGTTGGCCTCTGCGTCCGGCAGGGAGGCCATCACAGTCAGTGGGTTGGGGCAGGATGAGCAGTTAAAGTCCTCGAAGGCCAGCACGGCATTGCCATCTGCATCCAGTGCGATCACGGGCTGACTGCCAAGTTTGTACAAGACAGTGCGAAACGGCACGAGCACATTGCCATCGCGGTCCAACTGGCCATAGCCCATATGATCATTTTCGGCTTCCGCCACCAGGTGGATGCGATCGCTGTTGTCAATGACAAAGCGGACGTTCAAATAGGCAGTGTTTCGACCTCTCGTAGTTACCAGGCGCTCGTCGGTCAACGTGCCATCGGGGTTGATGCGCCGCCAGTAGATATTCCCCAGGGGACGACCGCTGCTGTTATCGTGCCAAAGAATATGTGCCGCGCCCTGGGAGTCCGCCTGGATCGCCAGCCGCGTCGTTATGTAGGTGCCGGTTTTGTGCGTGACGGTGATCTGGTTGGGGGAGGGCAGCCCGCCGGAGATGATGCGGGTGTACACCAGGTCGCCCCCTTCTCCGGGGGTGTCCTCGTACCACAGGATGTGGCGGGTATCGAAGCGATCCACGGCAATGGCTGAGTATGCGCCTCCACTGGTCGTGCTGAATTGTGTGTCCAGCCGGGCACGATCCAGCAGGGAATTGCCCTGGCTGTCCAGGATGGAGTAATACACCCGGCAATGGTATTGCTCCGCTGTCACGTGGGCGTGGTTGTAACTATCGGTGGCGACGGCGGGGTAGTTACAGCCATCGCAGAAGAGGGTCGGTGAGACTGCAACCTCTCCCTGGGGATCGAGCCGGGCATACCACGCGCCCCCGCTTCCACCCCACACGATGTGGGCATTGTCATCACTATCCACAGCCACAGCCACGGGTGGCAAAGTGGCTCCGGTTTTTTTAACCAGGACGTCTTCAACCAGCGTGTTTCCGGCAGCGTCCAGTTGGGTGTAATAGAGCCTGTCTTTCCCGGTGCCGATGTGCTCCACCCAGACAATGTGTACATGCCCACGGCTGTCCACGGCTGCGTTCAGGTCACTGACGTTCGTCAAGTCGGGGTTGAGGTCGCGGCCATTGGAGATGCGCCGCGGCCAGTGGAAGTTGAAGGTCTCGCCGTAGTTGCGCCCGCCGATAGTCAGGTCCTCCAGGTCTACGTAACCGTCCTGGTTGACGTCGGCCCGCCAGTCCCAGTTGGGGGAAGGTGGTGACCACTCGTGGCTGCCGTAGGCAGCGGAGACGATAGCCATATCAGCGGCGTCCACCAGGCCATCAATGTTCAGGTCGCCGACCAGGGCCAGGGCAGTGCCGGCCAGCCCCAGGCCCGCAAACAGAGCAACACACAACATGAGCACCGGTTTCTTCCCTTGCATTGGACACCTCTTGTTCTTATACTGTTCGCAGCGGGGAGGGCGGGGGCACTCCGCCCCTACCTCCACCGGCCAACCTACCTGCGTTACGTGTGCTGTTTCCCCTCCAGCCGCTGCGCCTCAACCGCCAATTCCACGTACTCCTGCTTCACAAACTCTCGCTCGTGCACCTGGAGCAACTCCAGTAGTTCGCCGATCAGTTCCGCCTTCCGCTCCGCATCCTGCCTTGACCACGTCCGGCTCTTGATCTCCAGGAACATAACCGGCAATTCTGGCTCCGTCAGCCGGTCCAGATTGACCGCAAAATCCGTCCCGCCGTAGCGCACGTGGTAGCGCCGCCGCTCTTTGTGTACCTTAACCTCAGCCACCGGCTGGAAGTACTCTCGGTAGAAGCGCAGGCTGCGCGTCGCCGGTGCATCGAAGCGGGAGCGCGAGAGCAACACCGACCTGGCATACTCCCGCTCCTTCGTCTCGCTGGTCAGCGTCAGCCGGTAGAACACATCCCCTACCTGACCATCCTCGTCCAGCAACTCATCCTCCCGGTAGCGGATGCGACTATGGTAAGGATCGTCGAACAGGAAGTAGGTATCGTACTGACGACGCAGCGAGGGCTTGAGGACCAGAACCTCCGACCTGTCCAGCAGACTCTCGACCGGTGCCACGTCAGTCAAGAGCACCTTTACCTGCACTTCAAACGTCTTCTCCTGGGCCACCTGGCCGACGACCAGCAGTTTGCTGAGCACGCTTTCTTCACGCTGGATGAGGAACGTGTCAATTTTGCGCGCTATGGCAGCTGCTTCGGCCTCCAATGCCTGCTCATCCAACGTGAGCAACCTCCGCTCACGCATCAGCCACCGCCCCTGGCACATCACGTCCCTCACGTCGCTGCCCTTGGCGGCGTAGACCAGTTGGGCATACAGCGCCTCCCGATCGCGCGCAAATTTGGGCGTGTTATGGACACTGCACAGGTCCACCACGGCAATATCGGCCCGCTTGCCTGGCTCCAGCGAGCCGATGAACTCGTCCACGTGCAGCGCCCGCGCCCCGCCGATGGTCGCCATCGCCAGCGCTTGCCGCGCTGGCAGGGCCGTGGGGTCGGAGGTCGCGCCCTTGGCCAGCAGCGCCGCCAGCCGTGTCTCCTCCCACATATCCAGGTTATTGTTGCTGGCCGGGCCATCGGTGCCGATGCCCACGTTGAGCCCCAGTTCCAGCATGCGCACCACCGGCGCGATGCCGCTGGCCAGTTTGAGGTTGCTGGTGGGGTTGTGCGCCACGCCGACCCCGTGGTGCAGCAGCGTGTGCATCTCCCCATCGTCCAGGTGAGTGCAGTGGGCGGCGGTGACCTTGGCCTTGAAAACATCCTGCTTCTTCACCCAGGGCACCATCGGCATCCCGTATTCGGCTCTGTGTTCCTCCACCTCCTGTGCGGTCTCGGCTATGTGGATGTGGAGCGGCACGTCGAACTCCAGCGCCAGTTGCGCGCAGGCCCGCAACAGTTCAGCGGTCGTCGTGTAAGGGGCGTGAGGACCCACCGCTGGCATAATCAGCGGGTGCCCTTTCCAGCGCAGGATGAAATCGCGGGCGCGTTCCAGACTCTCGTCGTAACTGAGCGCGTCGGGCGTGGGGAATTTGAGCACCGTCTCGGCACAGACGGCACGCATCCCTGCCTGAGCCGTGGCATCGGCCACGGCTTCCTCGTAGTAGTACATATCGGCAAAACAGGTTGTGCCAGAGCGGATCATCTCGGCGCAGGCCAACTGCGTGCCCAGCCAGCAGAAATCAGGCCGCACAAATTCCTGCTCCACCGGCATAATGTAACCCATCAACCAGACGTCCAACCGCAGGTCGTCAGCCAGCCCTCTAAGCAGAGTCATCGGGGCGTGCGTGTGAGCATTGATCAGACCCGGAATGACAGCACATCCACTGCAATCCACGACCTCACCTGCGGTATACGCAGCGGCAACCTGGTCGGCCGGCCCGACACCCTCAATGATGCCGTCGCGAACAGCAACCGCGCCGGAGGTGAAGAGATCAAAATCACTGTTCATCGTGGCGACGCTGCCACCGGTCAAGATCACGTCAACATCGGTCATAACCGCACGTTCCTCCTATTTGGACTTTGGACAAACCATGAGCCAAGTTTCAACTTGAACTTTAACAAGTTTGTAGCAGGATTGGGATATGATCACTCAAGAGAGCATATCTCAACTCAAGCAGTTTCGGCAGGAACTCTATGAGGCCT
>DAOUEC010000013.1:0-5066 GCA_034430655.1 Anaerolineae bacterium | reverse complement strand
CTGCCCGACGACGATGTGCTCCGCCAGGCGCTGGCCGCTGGCGCAGACCGGGCGGGGCAAGTTGCCAACTTACCCCCCACCGCTGGCGACGCGGTCATGGCCCGGGTGCTGGCAGCGGCAGTGAGGAAACTAGGCGGGGCCGACCTGGTCCTCATTGGTGCGACCACGCTCGACACCGGGCAGGGGCAGCTGGGGCCACGGCTGGCCGAGGCTCTGGGCTGGCCCCAAATCCTCGGCGCTTGGCAGGTAGAGGCTACCGACGGGCGGGTGCGGGTGGTGCGCCGGGCCTCTCCTCCCCTGGGAGGGGGGGCAGGGGGGGGTATTGGCTACGCGACCGTCGAGGCTGACCTGCCAGCAGTCGTCACGGTGCTGCCGGGGGCGCTCAAGCCGCGTTACCCCGACGGCGTGCGCCTCATCAACGTCTACCGGGCGGAGGACGCAGTGGAGAAGTGGGACGTGAGCGACCTGGTGGATGAAGCGGCGCTCCAGCCGCTCCTGGAGAAGCGGGGGCAGGACTTTCCGCCGGAGCGGGAGCGAGGGACGCGGCTGAGCGGCGGGCCGGAGGAGATGGCCCAGGCGCTGGCGGACGCGCTCCGGCAACGGGTGCGCGGGTAGAGGAGGAACTCCGATGGACGTTTCATATCTCGACTTGCTGATGGCGCAACAGGAGGAGGTCTCCGAGGCTGAGGGTGGTGGCGGCGTATGGGTCGTGGCTGACGTCGTGGATGGCGCGGTGGCTCCGGTGACATTGGAGGCGCTGGGCGCGGCCCGCACCCTGGCCGACTCGCTGGGAGCATACGTCTACGGGGTGCTGCTGGGCGACGGCGTGGCCGATGCTTCGACTGCGCTCACTACTGGCCTGGCGCAGGCGCTCTACCAGGCGGGGGCCGACGGTGTGCGCGTGGCTGACCATCCATCCCTGGCCCTCTTCGCGCTGGAGCCCTACCTGAAAGTGCTGGCCGACCTCTTCAAAGCGGAGCAGCCGGAAGTGATCATTTTTGGGGCCACTACTCGGGGGCAGGAACTGGCAGCGCGGCTGGCGCAGCGCATGGACGGCGGGTTGATCGAGCACGTGACGGCGGTCACCCTGGACGAGGCCACGCGGACGGTTCAGGCCACCTTCCCCATCTATGGTGGGGAGTACTTCGAGATTGTCGCTTGTCCCGAGGCCCGTCCGCAGTTCCTCACCGTCGAGCCAGGGGCTTTCCCGGCCCCCTTCATCGATACCTACCGCAAGGGAGAGCCCACGATGCTCGAAGTCGAGCCGGTGGAGCCAGCCGTGCACGTGCTGGGGCCGGTGGAGGGCTTCGAGCCGCCCCCGGTGCCACTTGCTCAGGCCCCGGTGATCGTGGCCGCCGGACGGCAAGCAGGCGACTTCGAGCGGGTCTTGCGGCTAGCGGTGGCGCTGGGCGGCCAGGTGGCCGGCGACCGGGGGGCGCGGGACGCTGGCTGGATCGGCCCCGAGCAGGTGGTGGACGTGCGCGGAGTGACCGTCGCGCCGCAGGTGTACGTGGCGGTGGGCATCCGGGGTGACACATTCCACAACGCTGCCATTGAGGAGGCGAAGTTCATCGCCGCCATCCACCCCGACCCCGACGCCCCCATCTTCCAGGTAGCCGACCTGTGCCTGGAAGCGGACCCAGCCGAGGTTCTCCCGGCGCTGCTGGAGATGTTGGAAGTGTAGGAGGGGCTCTTGTGAGGACAGGAAAGCCACCTCGATGGGCTCTCGGGACACAGTCAGGAGGCCGGCCCAGCCCTACTTGGACGCTTACCTTTCGACAGGAAACCGGGTGGCTTCTTAGCATGCGTCAGCACCGGGGTGATTTATGGCTGATTTGTTGAGCAGACTCAGGGCTCTTGAGGATAACATCAGGGTTGGCATTATCGGGATCGGCTCGATAGGCAAGGGGCTGGTCCTTCAATGTCAAATGACCCCCGGCATGGAGTGCGTTGCGATTGCCGACATCAAGATGGATCGGGCCATTGCCTGTGCCGAGTGGCTGGAACGAGATTATCGAATTGTACACACCCTCGAAGCGATGCATGAAACGATTCATCGAGGAAAGATTGCTGTCTGCGAAGAAGGAGACCTGGTGGCGAGATGCGATCTGGCAGATGTGCTGATAGAATCTACCAATGCAATTGCTGCTGGTGGACGGTTTGCGATAACAGCATTGGAACATCGCAAGCATCTGGTTATGATGAATTACGAAGCCGGTCTCATATTTGGCCCTTATCTCTCGCATCTTGCCCAAGAACAAGGAATGGTGTATACCAGTTGTGATGGTGATCAACCCACTGTCCTTAGGCACCTGATTAATGAGCTCGAATTTATGGGATTTGAATTGGTCATGGCTGGTAACATCAAGGGGTACCTGGATCGCTATGCCAATCCAACAACGATCATCCCTGAGGCGGACAAGCGCAACCTAGATTACAGGATGTGCGCTTCTTATACCGATGGAACGAAATTATGTATTGAAATGGCAGTTTTAGCGAATGGTCTTGGTCTACGTACGGCTGTTCCTGGCATGTATGGGCCTCGAGCGAATCATGTCCATGACGTCTTTGACCTCTTTGATCTGGATGCACTGTGGGAGGGCAAACGTCCCTTCGTTGATTACATTCTCGGCGCTAAACCAGCCGGTGGGGTTTTTGCAATTGGCTATACAGACAACGAGTACCAGCAGAGCACCCTTGCCTGGTTCCCGCCCCAAATGGGCCCTGGCCCTTTCTATTTGTTCTATCGTCCTTATCACCTCGGCCACTTCGAAGCAATGGCTTGCGTTGCCGAAGCTGTTTTAGATGGGTGTTCTGTTCTCAAGCCTGACTTCGGTTTCCAAACGAATGTCTACGCTTACGCGAAACGGGATCTCGATAAAGGGGAACGGTTGGATGGGATAGGCGGATATACGTGCTATGGCCTGATTGAAAACTGTAGTGAGAACGACGACCATCCTGGCATACCCATTTGTCTTGCACAGAGCGTAATATTGAAACGCAACGTAGCAAAGGACGAGAAGATTTTCACGGAAGATGTCATCTATGACCCCGCTGATTTTCAATTCAAGCTATATTTCAAAGCCGTAGAGCAATCAAAGACGAGGCTAAACCGAGTCTAATCTACAAGCAAACGAAGACATCAGGGAGGTACCGTGGAATCAACACCACCAACGGTGACGGTTATCATCGCCACATATAACAAGAGCGGCACGTTGCGCTATTCGATTGATAGCGTACTGTGGCAGACCTTCGACGACTTTGAATTGTGGGTAATAGGAGATGGCTGCACCGACGACAGTGCGGAGGTGGTTGGCTCGTATGACGATCCGCGCGTCCACTGGTACAACCTGCCAGAAAACACCGGCTACCAGTCGGAACCGCATAACGAGGGTCTGCGCCGTTCCAGGGGCAAGTATATCGCCTATCTAAACCACGATGATGTATGGCTACCTAATCACCTACAAGTGTTGATGGAATGTATTGAGGAAACAGGTGCCGATTTTGTGTTCTCGATTCTGGAATGGGTCTTCCTCTGGGCCGATTCCCGCGCAGACATCCCAGACTATCCCAACGCGCCCAGGCCGCCTGAGGCGACAGCTACGCTACACCGCAAAGATGTTGTGAACGCCATTGGCTATTGGAAACAGCCCCATGAGACATATGCCGTCCCGCGAGCGGACTACTTCCGGCGGGCTGAGTTCGTCGGCAAGCGCTTCGTGCTGGTACCGGTCCTGACCGCGCTCAAGTTTTGGGACAGTGAGGGTGATTACGTCGCTATTGCCCAGCAGCCAGAGTACACGGCCAAGATACGTAACGATCCTGATTTCGCCTGTAAGGAGTTGGCGGCTTTGCTGGTGCGGGCTTATCATGAACTTGAGAGACCGATCACTCTGAAGCGTTTGAGGTTTCAGGTATTAGGGGCGCTTGGGCGTACGCTGGTCAAACGGGGGATTGACCCAGCACGGGTGCGCTTCTGGTACGGGCGCGGCGAGCGCATTAACAATTGGCGCAAGGCCCGCGGGTTGGATAGCCTATAGAAATAATCCGTTGCGCGGTGGGGTCCGAGACCCTCGCCGAGCCCAATACAGGTCCTTGGAACACCTTCGAACACCTCCCCACCACTCCCTCGTTTGCCTAAAATCCCGATTCGCGCCATACTAGGCGCAGACACAGGCACAACCAGGAAGGGGTGTACCATGGAGACCATCACCTATGCACCCGGCTACGAGCGCGTGGCCCGCTATCACGATTTTGAGCGTACCCCCCACGGCGTGCGCTTCCACGCCGAGAGCGACGCCGGCACCCCAGTCGAGGTCGCGCTGGATTTCGTCCTGCCCGAGGTGGTGCGGCTGTGCATGAGCCCGGAGAACCTCGGCCCGGCCCGCCACCACCTCCTCGTGCGGGAGGAATGGGAGCCAGTCCCGTTCCTCCTGTCGGAGGCCCCCGACCGGCTGCATTTGGCGACCCGCTTCCTGCACCTCGACGTAGCCCGTGACCTCTGGTGCATTCACCTCCTCGACACCAGTGGAGACCTGGTCTGCCGCGAGGCGAGTGAGTGCACGCCCGACCGCGTCGTGACCGACCTGGGCTTCCTGCGCGACCCCGAAAGCGGGCAAGTGACGGTGCACGAGACCTTCGGGTTGGCCCCCGACGAGGACCTGTATGGCCTGGGCGAGCAGTTCGCCCGCGTCAATCGCGTCGGCCAGCGGTTCGAACTCTGGGCCACCGACGCCTACGGCATCTCCCACCGCGCCACCTACAAGAACGTCCCTTTCCTGTGGTCCACCCGTGGCTATGGCCTGTTCGTCTACACCACCTCCCGCGTCACCTTCGACCTGGCCACCGTCTCCACGCTGGCCCACGGCTTCACCCACGAGGGGCCGGAACTGGACGTCTTCCTCATCTACGGCCCCGAACCGGCAGCCATCCTGCGCCGCTACTGCGATCTCATCGGCTACGCTCCCGTCCCGCCCCGCTGGTCCTTCGGGCTGTGGATGTCCCGCTGCGGCTACCAGAACCGCGCCGAGGTCGAGCAGGTGGCGGAGGGACTGCGTGCCCACGAC
>DAOUEC010000012.1:0-12492 GCA_034430655.1 Anaerolineae bacterium | reverse complement strand
GTCTGACCGCCATTGAGCGCTGACCTCCCGGCTCAGCCGTTCGAGTTCCTGCCAAGCCCGCTCGCCACTCTCTTCGTCGGTGATGGGAGTGATGCGGGCCGCCGGCTGCCCCCGGTAGGTGATGACGTATTCGACATGTTCTTCTCGCACCGCCCGGACGATCTCGCTGATGCGGTTCTTCAGTTCACGGACTCCGACCTCCGGCATTGCCGCTCCACCTTTCAGGAATGTAGCCATACATTGTGGCTACATTGTATCACGGTTGGCGAGGCCCGTCAAGCGCGGTTGATGTGAGCGTCACACATTATAACCTGCTGCGCCGCTTTCACCCCGACGTGCGGTGGGTGGTGGGCCGCACGAAGGCCTGCGTCGAGAGTTGCCGGGGGAATTCCGAGTGCATCCAGGAGATGCTCTACAGGTATCGTCCCAATAAATCGGGGTAGGGGCAGGTCTTGTGCCTGTCCCAGAGGGCTGGATGTTGGGGTGATGATGGTGCCGCTGAACCCGCTGGTCTCTGCCCTCACGCTGCTCCAGGCGAAGTTACACGGCCTGACGGCGCACGTGCCGCCGCTGGGGTGAGCTACGTGCCAGGCGTCTGGGCGATCCCTGGCACGAACGCCCATCCCGCTAACTGTTCCTCTCGCTCCCGCCAGTCTGGCGGACAGATGCCCATCAACGCCTGCCAGCCCTTGCCGTGGCCTGGCACCTTGAGGTGCACCAGTTCGTGGCACACGACGTACTCCACCAGGTCGCGGGGGAGTTGCAGCAAATCCCGGTTGAGGGTGATGGTGCCCCGGCTGGAACAGGAAGCCCATTTGGTGCGCATTGTGCGGATGTGAACGCGCCCAACCTGGACGCCGATACGCTCGGCCCAGGCGGCGACGAGGTCACGCAATGCCTGGGGCGTGAGAGGCTCGGATGGGGGCGATGGTGAGGGGAGTTTCTCCAGCCCGCGCTCGATGAAGCGACGAACGCGGGGAGCGTCGGGATTGAGGCCGCGCGGGATGAGGACGACGACGCCATCGGGGGTGACACGGAGGGCCAGGCTCTTGCGGGCCTGCCGCTGAATGTGAACCTCGACGCTCATCCCGCCACCACCTTGTTCATCCGCAGGAGCGCATCTACAGTGGTTTTCAGCGTGGCGGCACGCCTGGCCTGGGCCAGCATCGGAGCGGGCTCCTCGCCGAGGACGTTCTGCCGTGCCTGCCATCGTACCTGGGGGCTGAGGGCCTTGTAGAGTTGTAACCGCACCGTGCTCTCCACCTTGGGATTGTAGGCCCAGCCGGGATGGGCGTCCAAGACGGCGTGCACCTGACGGGCGGTCTCTTTGGGCGCGGCAAGTCCCTGGCCTTTGAGCACCCAGTAGAGGGCGAACTCGCTGCCGTCCAGGTCGCTCTGGGCCTGCTCCTCACTGGCGGCGATGGCGTTCTCAGTCAGAGTGGTCATCTGCTCCAGCGCGGTCTGGACGCTGATCTGCCGCTCGCGGAGGCGCTGGATCACACCCTCGACCTGTTCGCCGATGGAGAGCAGATAGGGCTGTTCCTGCTGGTGCTGTTCGATGTAGACGGTCAGGCTGCGGTAGAGGTTGGTGATCTTGACCCGCTCGCTGACGGCGTCCGCGTTGATGACGTTGGCGATGTCGCGGTGGATGGGGTAGAGGGGGAGCGTGTCCACCAACGCTACGACTGCGATGTGCCGCCGGATGAGAGCGTCGGTCTTCTGGAGCAGATCCCGCTGGATGCGCCGTCTCTCCGCTTCGGGGTTGAAGTAGTTGTAGACGGCCTGGTAGACCTGCACGATGAGCGCGTAGTCGTCCAGATAGTCCCGCAGGAAGGGGTCGGGGGAGAGGATTTCGTAGGCGGTCTGGAGGTCTTTGAAGAGCCGGACGAAGGTTTCCCGACGCTCCTCCTCGAAGAAGTGGTCAATGATGCGCGCCGGCCGTCCCGGAGTATCCGAGAGATCAATGGGTGCGAGCGCCGCCTGGGCCGCCGTCAGCAGGTCGGCGAAGCGCCGCTTCAATTCCCCTAGATCAATCAGTCCCTTGGTGATGGTCTCCCCTTCGAAGGCCAGGGCGCGCTGGAGGTCTTCGAAGACGCCGATGTAGTCCACGATGAGGCCGCTCTCTTTATCGGGATAGGGCCGGTTGACGCGGGCGATGGCCTGGAGCAGGGTGTGGTCCTTGAGCGGCTTATCGAGGTACAGGCGTAGAGGACGGGCGCGTCGTAGCCGGTGAGTAGTTTCTGGGTGACGATGAGGATCTTGGGCTCTTGGCCAGGGCCGCGGAAGGCTTTGCGCACCCGCTTCTCCTCGGCGTCGTCCAGGTAATGCTGGCGCAGCAGGTGCTTGTCTTTGTGGTGGCCGGTGTAGACGACCCGGGTGTAGCCCTCGGGCAGATAGCGATCCAGGGCCTGCTTGTAGAGGGCGCAGCCCTCCCGATCCACGGCGACGACGAAGGCTTTGAAGCCCCGGGGCTCGACGTTTTCCCGGTAGTGGCGGGCGACGTGGGCAGCGATGTGGTTCACACGGTCGGGCGCTTTGAGCACGGCCTTGAGTTTTTCAGCCTTGTCGAGCAACCGGTTGAGTTCCTCGATGCTGGCGATGCCGGCCTCGTCCACGGCGCGGAAGAACTCCTCCTCCAGCATCACACGGTCGAGGCGGAGTTCGGCGGGGGTGAGGGTGTAGTAGAGGGGGACGGTGGTGCCGTCCTCGACGGATTCATCAATGGAGTACTTATCGAGGTAGCCGGAGGGGTCGGGCTTGCCGAAGGTCTCAAAGATGCCGCGCCCCACTTTGCCCTTGTCCACCGGGGTGCCGGTGAAGCCGAAGTACCAGGCGTTGGGCAGCGCGGCCCGCATGTAGGTGGCGAGGTCCCCCTCCTGGCTGCGGTGGGCCTCGTCAATGAGGACGACGACGTTGGGGCGCGGGTTGAGGTTCGCAGGCGTGCGGTCGAATTTGTGGATCAGGGTGACGATGAGGCCGCGATAGTCGGAGGCGAGGAGTTCGCGCAGATGGCGCTTGCTCTCGGCGCGGACAACGGCAGGGAAGCCGAAGGCCTCTAGGTTCTGGACCATCTGCGCCTCCAGTTCCAGGCGGTCCACGACGACGAGCAGCGTGGGGTTCTCCAGTTGGGGCAGGCGGCGCAGTTTGGAGGCGGCGACGATCATCGAGAGGGTCTTGCCCGACCCTTGCGTGTGCCAGACGAGGCCGGTCGGGGCCTCGCCGGTGGCGACGCGGTGGACAATGCGTTCGACCGCCCGCATTTGGTGGGGGCGCAGGATGAACTTGTGGGTCTGGTCGTCGGCGCGGTGTTTTTGTCAAGCGAAAAAGTACCCATTTGACAATCGAAAAAGTACCCACTTAAGCCGTTTAGCCTGAACCTTGACAATTGAAAAAGTACCCACTTGACAGTCGAAAAAGTACCCACCCCGTCGCCGCCGTCGGGGCTGTGGGCAGTGTGGGCAACGCGAAACGTTGTCCAAGGTGGCACCGTAGTGGAGGCGCAGGTCGCAGGCGGCGAAGAGTTGGGGGAACTTGAGCAGTTCGGGGATGCGCTGGGTGTAGGTGTGCTGCACCTGGTCGAAGGCCTCCAGTTCGGGCTCGGGAAGAGTGGGGCTCTTGTTCTCGACGATGGCGACGGGGAGGCCGTTGACGAAGAGCACCATGTCGGCCCGGCGGACGTCGCGGTCCTCGAATTTGAACTCCTGGGTGAAGGTGAAGGTATTGTTCTTGAGTGTATCGAAGTCAATGAGGGTGAGGTTGCGCTCGCGCTTCTGGGCCTCGTCGTAGACGGTCCAGCGGCCGCGCAGGGCGGCGAGGAAGTTCTCGTTGCCGGTCATATCGGGGCGGACGGTGCGCAGGCGGTGGAGCACGTCCTCGACGTTGGCAGGAGTGACCAGGCCAGGATTAAGAGCGGTCAGGCGCTGACGGGCAGTGGGTGGCAGGAAGGGCTCCCGAAGATCGTTCCCACGGGCCTGGAGGACGTCGTCGGGTGGAAGGTAATCCCAGCCGCTGCCGATGAGGTAGGTGACCAGGGCTTCCTGGACATCGCGTTTTTCGCTCAGGCGGGTCATCTCATAGCTCCATCAGACTTCGACCTTGGGAGTCTCAACGTCATGGACAGGCTGTGCAGGAATGACGACGAAATTCAGTGTTTTCGATTCGTAGCCATAATAATGCCGCCAGTAGTGCTGCCGCGGTTCAAAGGTGTATCCTTCCAATTCCGCCCAAACGGTGACCATCTCGTCGCCAGGGATGTGGGCAAAGTCGGACTGGTAATAGCCATCCTGGCCCGTGGTCGCCACCAGCACACCGGGATAGGAGGCATATCTTCGGTAGATCTTCACGTCGGTCAGGCCCGGTCCTCCCTCGGCGTTCAGCCACACGTGTCCCTGGATGACCAGTCCTGCAGCGGGCTGAGCAGTACTGGTAGACGTGGGCTGAGCAGTCCTGGTCGGTGTGGGCTCGGTGCAGGCACCCGATAGAAGCATCAGGATTAGCAGCCCCAAGAGGGTCAAAGGGGTAACTCGGTGAGACATTTGACATCCTTTATCCAGTGTCCACTCCTGGTCGGGGCGTTCCGTCGAGCGGCCCTACACCCGAATCTGGCCGGTCATCAGTTGGTGCAGCATTGTCTTGAAGAGTGCCTGGAGAGCGGCTTTGCGCTGTTCTTCGGCGGAGATTTTTCGATCTACCGCTGACAGAGATTGGGCAACCTCTTGCTGTTCTGCCAGTGAGGGTAGTCCAATTTTGAACCGCTTGAGTTTCGTAGCACTGATGTTTGATTGACTGACGCCACGCGTGGCAAGCATTCTTAGCCTGCGCTGTGCGTCATCCCAGTTGAGGTAGTAGTTCAGGTACTCTGGCGATAACTGGGTGGTGTCGGGAACGACTCTGATGAGATACGATGCAAAAACAAAATCGCCCTTAAGGTCAAAAATGGCGGTCTTTCCGACCAGTTCGTAGCTGTTCGTGCGATTGAACAGCACATCCCTCTTGCGCACTCTGAACTTTGCAAAATCGTCCTCATCTAGCTCCACAAACTTGAGGTCGGAGGTATCAACCCGGCCATCAACTAGGTTGTTCATCCGTAGCATCGGATATGTACCGGTGCGGTCGGCCCTTACTGAAAGCCCGTATTGAGCAGTCCGCAAGACTTGCTCCAACCGCACCACCTCCCAATGCTCCGGTATCTCCCCGATCTCTGTCTCCTTCGTGGGGGCGGGCTCGGGGCCGGGGCCGTAGGTGAAGAGGCGCTGCATCAGGCTGCGCTTGGTCTCCCGCGCGGCGGCGATGAGGTCCTCCTGAGCGGCGATGGCCCGCTGGATGGTGCGGAGGACGTGGGCGATGCGGCGTTGTTCGGGGAGGGGGGGTAAGGCAAGCTTGAAATCGCTTAACGATATCCAACGAGTTCTCGGAAGGTTGGTCCCGCTAGTTGTGCTGATAGCATACGAGAGGAACCGTCTGGTGTGCAGGCTGTATACCAAGAACCCTCGCGTAGTACGTTCTAGGTTTGCTTTGAGAACAAGGATGTCGGTTGAACAGATTCCTTCAATCTCAGCCAATACAGCTTTGTCGAGATAAGGGCGCAACTTGCCGTAGAGCACATCACCAGGAAAGAAATGCTTCTTGGAGCTCTTTACCTCACTGCCGCTGCCCCACTTCCGCAACTGAGGCTCGCCACTATCAATGTGTTGCAGCCCAACGTAGGGCATTTCAGGTGATTCTTGAGGGTCTACACTCTCTCGACCCAACCGACACAACTTGTCGAGACGCACCACCTCCCACTCCACCGGGATCGGGCCGATCTCGGTTTCTTTGAAGCAGTCAAGTGTCATGCTCGCGCCTCCTGCCCGGCCTCCAACGGCTCCTCGATGACCCGCAGCACCTCGTCGGCCCGATAGACGCGGTTGCGGGCCCGGCCGGTGATCTCCTGCACCAAGCCCGCATCCTCCAACTGGTTCACGTACCGTTGGGCCGTGGAGAAGTTCACCTCCAACGCTGTCTCCACCTGGCGCACGGTCAGCACGGGTTGGGCGAAAAGTAGGTCCACCACCTGGAGCAGGCGCGCCGCTGCCCGCGCCGTCTGGAATTGGTCTCGATACCGCTCCCGCAGGTCCTGCAGCCGCCCGGCACGGGTCACCCCATCCCGCGCCTGGGTGGTCACCCCGTGCAGGAAGAAAGTCAGCCAGTTGTCCCACGCGCCCTCTAGACTCGTCGCCAGCAGCAAGTGGTAATATTCCTGTCGACGGGCCTCGAAGTAAGCGCTCAGGTAAAGAAGAGGCTCGGGCAGCAGATTCCAGGCGCACAGCAACAGGGTAATGAGCAGCCGCCCGATCCGTCCGTTGCCGTCCAGGAAGGGATGTATGGCCTCGAACTGGTAGTGAATCAGCCCCAGGCGTACCAGCGGTGGCAAAGACGGGGGTGCGTGCAGGAACTCTTCGAACGCATCCAGCGCCTCGCGCATCTCCGGCACTGGCGGCGGTACGAAGGGTGCATCGTTCAGCGTGCAACCTGGCGGCCCAATCCAGTTCTGGCTACGGCGAAACTCGCCGGGGGTCTGGTGCTCTCCCCGTACTCCCTCCATCAACCGGGCGTGGATTTCGCGGATTAGGCGCAGGCTGAGCGGCAAGGTCCGCAGCCGCTCCAGACCGTACTCCAATGCCTGCACATAGTTGTACACCTCGTGCACATCCGGCGGTGGCTCAAACATAGCCAGTTGGACGGCCTCGTATGCGTAGAGCTCGGAGAGGGATGCCTGCGTGCCCTCAATACGGGAGGAGAGGACCGCCTCGCGGCGCACGAAGGGTCGAATGAGAATATGAGGATTGAGTAGCGACCGTCCCAGCCCCGCCAGTTCCCCCAGCGCCCGGTCGGCCTCCGAGAGGACGGCTACCAGGTCTGATGTCCACGGGAACGTGGGCGGGAGAGGGGTCGGTACGAATGCCCAGTACCCACCGGTTGCACGTGTGACCCAACCGGCTGGACTGTCACGGAAGGCTTCAACGTCCATTTGCCGATGCCCCTCGTAAGCCAAAGTTGCGCCGTTATTCGCATAAATGAGAATAGACTATGATGATATTATCATTTTTTGCCCAAAATGCAAATAGCGATGCCCGCCTATGTCTCTCGCCACCCCGCAAAGCCTAACTTCGCCAGCACCGTGTCCAGTTCCACGTTGGCCTCGGCCCGCGCCTCCTCGGCCTGGGCCAGCAGCACCAGCACCTCCTCCAGCAGCAGCACCGGCTCGCCGTCGTCGGTGGTCACGTAGCGGCTGGGGCTCAGATTGTAGTCATTGCGTGCCGCCTCCTCTTGCGTGATGATGGCGCTCAGGCCCTCCTCGGCCCACCAGTCGCGGTAGAGTTCGTAGACCTGCCGGATGTGTTCGCCGGTCAGTTCGTTCTTGGGGCGCCCTTTGGTGAAGAGTTTGGAAGCGTTGATCAGCAGTATCTCGCCAGCGTGGGGTTGGGCGGTGTTGATCACCAGGATGATGCCCGGCGCGCTGGTGTTATAGAAGAGGTTTTCGGGCAGCAGAATCACGGCCTCGACCAGCCTCTCCTCGACGAACTTGGCGCGGATGTCGCGCTCGCGGTTGGAGCCCTGGTTGCCGCTGCCCCGGCTCACCGCGCCGATATCCAGCACTACCGCCATCTTGCCACCCGGGTTGAGGCTGGCGGCCATGTGCTGAATCCAACCCCAGTCGGCGGAACTGGCGGGTGGCGTCCCCCGCGTGAAGCGGTTGTAGGCGTCGTTCTCGTAGACCTCGGTGGCGAACTTCTGGTTCCACATTGGATTGGCGGCTACTTTGTCGAAGGTGCGGAGGGAACCCCCACCCCCGGCCTCCCTTCGGCTCCGCTCAGGGCAGGCTCTCCCCGCGAGGGAGAGGGGGGTGGTGAAACGAGGGGCCTTCATTGTGTCGCCCAGGGCGATCTCCGCCCGCATATCGTGGACGATGGCGTTCATCCGCCCCATGGCGTAGGTGATGGGGAGAATCTCCTGACCGAAGAGCCGCAGGGGCCTTTTGATGTCACCGGGCTTGAGGTCGTGCGGGTCCACACCCAGGCGCGCGGCGACTTTCTCCCGCAGGCGCAACTGTGACTTGATGAGCAAGCCGCCGGACCCGCACGCAGGGTCGTAGAGGGTCTCGCCCTCGTCGGGGTCGAGGATGTGGGCCATCAGCGTGGCGACGCCGGTCGGGGTGTAGAACTCGCCCGCGCTCTGGCCGGAGCCCTCGGCGAACTTGCGGATCAGGTACTCGTAGGCGCGGCCCAGGATGTCCGGCTCCACATCGCGCAACCCCAGCCGGTACCGATTGAGGATCTCCAGCAGTCGGGCCAGGTTGCCGTCGTCGAGGATGCGCTGCCCGGCGGCGGTGGAATTGTAGTCCACGATGTCTATGACGCCCTTGAGTCCGGGGTTCTCCCTGGCAATCTCGCGCACGGCTGCGGTAAGCCGGTCGCCCAGGTCCACAGGGCTCTTACGCACCTCGGCCCAGGTGTATTCGTCGGGGATGTAGGCGCGGGTGAGGCTTCGGTCCTCCCGCGCCAATTCGCGGGCCAGCGCCGGGTCGCCGATCTCCTGAGTGATGCGGGTGACCTCGTCCTCGTACACGTCTGAGAGCCGCTTGTAGAACAATAGCGGCAGGATGTAATCCTTGTATTTGGGGGCGTCCAGCGGCCCTCGGATGCTGCACGCAGCCTCCCAGAGCCAGTTTTCGAGGGTGGTGATGTCTAAGTCGTGGTTGCCTGCCAGCATACGACGGGCTCCTTCAACATCATTCGGCAATCTTGATCACGGCGTTTGGCTGTTCCAACTTCCCCTGTCTGGTCAGGATGAGCGCATCCTGTACCTCCTCGAAGGGGAACAGGCTCGTGCCCACGTTTAACTCCAGCCGGTCAATGATCGCGAAAAATTCTTCGGCATCCGATCTGTTCAAGTTATACAGGGTCCGTATGTCGCGTCCCCACAGATTTTCGCTGTAATTTTCAATCGCAATCGGAGACGCGCTCACGGGTGCCATCACCAGGACCCCGCCTTTTCCCAACTGAGAGAGGACAGGTTCAACCAGGTTCCCCGCCGGGGGGAAGAGTACGGCTGCATCCAATTGACAGGGCATCCTCTCTTTTGAGGCGTCCGCAGCCCATTTTGCTCCTTCCCTCCTCGCGCTTGCGATGTTTTTCTGCGATCGGGTGCTCACGTATGTCTCTATGCCCATAGATTGCGCGACTTTAAGCACACAACGGGCCGTGGGGCCGAAGCCATAAAGCCCCAATTTGTCCCCCTTTTGCGCCCCTGTGAGTTTAAACGCCGCGTATCCCGCTATTCCAGGGCACATCAGCGGTGCAATCTCGACGGGTTCCAATTGGACGTCGTTAAGGGGCAAGGCATACTCTTCTGCAATCGTCACATATTCTGCGTAGCCACCATCCACGTCCCATCCTGTGCATTTGATCTCCGGGCAATAGTTTTCTCTCTGTGACAGGCAATATTTACATTTTCCGCAGGCGCTGTATAGCCAATACACGCCGGCCCTATCACCCACGCTGAATCGTTTGACGTTTTTTCCCACTTCGTCAACGAATCCCACAATCTCGTGCCCCGGAATGACAGGGGATTTCCTCAGGGGAAGATCGCCCTCAGCGATGTGGATATCCGTTCTGCAGACCCCACAGACGAGGATTTTTACCCGTACTTCGTCATCTCGCGGGTGAGGCGTAGGCACCTCCACGAGTTTCAACGGCCTTTCCTCTATTTTCGCCTGTTCTTCGAGAACCCATGCTCTCATCGCTCTTTCCTCCTACAAGACCCTAAAGGTTTCAAAAACCTTTAGGGTCTGATCTATACAACGCGTGCTCCTGCGTAACGGTCCCCGAGCGTTTCATTAAGGCCTTCCCGGTCCATCTTCACGGCCAGAGGCAGATAGTCCAGTATATCCTGGGCGGTTATGCCATCTTCCCCTTTGTCTTCAGCGGCGAGGTCTCCGGAAAGTCCATGCACAAAGACCCCTTTTCTAACTGCATCCTGAAGAGATAGTCCCAGGCCGAACATAGCGGCGATCGTCCCCGTCAGGACGTCGCCCGACCCCGCCGTTGCCATGCCAGAATTCCCGCTCATGTTGATAAAAACCCTTTCGTCGGGATACCCTATCAGCGAATGAGCCCCTTTCAGGACAATCACGGCGTTCAATTCCCTGGCGGTGCGCTGCAGGACATTTATCTTATTGGCGTCTATCTCGCGCACACTCATCTTTGTAATTCTGGACATCTCGCCCAAATGAGGGGTAAGAATTGTCTCCGCTTCTCTTTCTTTTATGATTGGCAAATCCTTACACAGCGCCGTGATCCCGTCACCGTCTATGAGCAGCGGTTTCTTAATCTCCCTGGCCAGCTCCCTGACCAGTTGTTGGGTTTCTTCCTCCAGGGACAACCCCGGACCGAGGACCACCATATCCATTCTCTCTGATAACTCCAGTAAGACCCGTTTATTTTGGAGGGCGATGCTCCCTGAACCTGTCTCTTGCTGGGGGACGAAGACGATCTCGCTTCCCTTACTCGCAATAAACGGCGTGATGGCTGCGGGTGCAGCCAAGCGGGAATACCCACCGCCCGCTTTCAGAAAGGATAAAGCGGCAAAATAGGGCGCGCCAAAATAGCCGGAGGCACCTGCGACGAATAGCACCTCGCCAAAATCTCCTTTGTGACCATTTGTGTCCCTGGGGAGAAGTTTCACCGGCCGGTTGATCTCTACTTTCAGTGAATCCGCGTTGTACATGGATGGCGGAAACGATATGTGCGAGACGTATAACCTTCCGCATAGGTCATATCCCGGGAAAAGCATGTTGCCCACCTTGGGCAGGCCGAAGGTCACGGTGTAATCCGCCTTCACCGCTGCACCCATTATTTGTCCCGTGTCGCCGTGGACACCGGAGGGGATGTCCACGCTAAACACCGTTTTTCCGCTTTCGTTGATCAATTCAACGACGTCGCGATATAATCCCTCGACATCTCGTGTGAGGCCTGTGCCCAGAATTGCGTCCACAATACCGTCGCAATGGGCGACGTCCATTTTTACCGCTTCGATGGATTCAAGCCGCCGGACTTCTATGAGCAGCCGGGACACAATGTCCAGGTTGGTTTTCGCTGCACCCTTGAATTTATTCTGGTCGCCCAAAATGAAGACCTTGACCGCTCCACCATTGGAGTGGATCTTTCTGGCAACGACAAATCCATCCCCTCCATTGTTGCCAACACCGGAGAAAACGAGAAAGTTTTTGTCCCTGACACCGAATTCTTTTAATAGAACGAAGTACACAGCCTGACCCGCGTTTTCCATCAAGAGTTCTTCCACTATGCCAAATTCTTCTATGGCGGTCCTATCCAGTGCTCTTATCTCGGAGACCCTGCTGACTTTCATTTCTCACCTCAGTTGGGATATGATATTCAAAGGGTGACTACTCAGCCTACCCTCCCGCAGGTTGCGATTGACAGCGTTTGCGGGCTTACATATCCGGTCGAGATGTACTCCTGCACCTAAAGATACCCAAACCTGCGGGAGGGGTGGCCCACCCCAATTATAGCCCAATGGCGTCACCCCCGCAAACACACGCCCACGACCGTCTCGGCCCGGGTCTGCTGCAACATCACCTCTGCCACCCAGACGCGGTAGGGGGTACGCTCGCGCTGCCAGGGGAGGTCTCGGGCGTGGCGGGCGAACCAGGCGAGCAGCCGCTCCGCGCAGGCGATGCAGATTCGGGGCTCAGGTGGGTTGGGCGTGGTGACGCCACTATACCGCGCTTCGGGAAGAGGGCAAGTCACGGAATTGCATATTGGAGCGATTTCTGCTATTATCCTGAGGGTGGAGGACGGGCATGAAGGTCGGCGTCTATCAAGTATCGAGCATCGAGGTGACTAATGACCGATGATCTTTTTCGTTTCTCGACTGCGCTGGAGGTGCGCTGGCGTGATCTGGACGCGCTGGGCCACGTCAATAACGCTGTCTACTTCACTTACCTGGAACAGGCCCGCGTCCATTACCTGCGCGAGTTGGGGGTTGTCCCACCCGACCCGGCTGGCATCGGCTTCATCCTGGCCGAGGCCAGTTGCCAATTCAAAGCGCCGCTGGGGTTGGGGGAGCGGGTGACGATCTACACGCGGGTGAGCCAGTTGCGCAATTCCAGTTTTATCTTCGAATATAGGATGGAAGGGGAGGACGGGCAAGTGGCCGCTACGGCCCGTTCAGCGCAGGTATGCTATGACTACCAGAATCAGCATCCCATCCCCATACCCGACGAGTGGCGTGAGGTCATCATCTCCTACGAGCCGGGATTGTGACTGGAGGCTGGATACTGGATGCTGGATGTTGGATGCTAAGTAAGTCCACATAAGTTCTTATCACTTTTTCTCGACTTGCGAAGGAGCAATACCTTGATGATTACCCCCATATGTGGCAAAAATGGGCTGGTACCCCGCATTTGAGCCAGATGTGGTGCTCACATAG
>DAOUEC010000011.1:0-16558 GCA_034430655.1 Anaerolineae bacterium | reverse complement strand
TCCACGGTGTGGCGAAATCCCGTGCTTCAGGATTCAACTTCGACATCAGGCACCTCCTGGCTTGTTTTCACCCATAATACCTGATTCTCGCCTGATGTCCATAATTCGTAAAACAATTGAACAGTATTGGGTGGGTAAGAATATAGTTGCGGCTGTACTTGCAGGGAAACTCAGTCGTTGCGCCGTGATAGACGTGGATGTCGTCCGCTGGATGGTGCTACAACCCCACAAAGCCCCGTGGGACGGGGAAGAAGGCAAAGCCCAACAGAAACTCGGAGTTCAGAATACCTGCCTGCTTACCAGAAGCTTTGTCAATGCGGGTTTTGACGTGATAATCCTCAATGTTCTCACCGACGAGACGGCCCGACTCTACAAGGCGGAGTTGAAAGAGATAGAGCCAAAGATAGTCTTGCTTCTCCCGACCTTGGACGAGATAAAGAGAAGGAATGCCGTCAGGGGAAGGCGTCTTACGGACGATGAAGTAGAAAGGGTTTATGACTGTCAACAGCACCTTACGGTTTATGACACAGAGATTGACAATACGCATTTGTCTGCTAAAGAACTGGCGGCACGATTGGCAGATTTGTATCTGTCTACCCCAAGTTTCCACGTGAACCCAACAGATTCTCAGGAGGATACCATGCTTCAAGATCTCATCCGCAAGAACCGCAGTTACCGCCGCTTTCATCAGAACGTCCCGGTGGAACTCGAGACATTGCGTGCGCTGGTGAACCTGGCGCGGCTCTCGGCCTCTGGAGCCAACCTGCAACCGCTCAAGTACATCCTCAGTTGTGATCCGGAGACGAACGCAGGCATCTTTCCCCACACGCGCTGGGCCGACTACCTGAAGGATTGGGGAGGGCCGACGGAGGGCGAGCGCCCGGTGGCATACATCGTCATCCTGGGCGACACGGAAATCCGCCAGTCCTTCGGCTGCGACCACGGCATCGCTGCCCAATCCATCATGCTCGGCGCGACGGAACGGGGCCTGGGCGGGTGCATCATCGGCTCCATTGACCGTGACGGGCTGCGGCAGACGCTCGACATCCCGGAGCGGTACGAGATCCTGCTCGTGCTGGCGCTGGGCAGGCCCAGAGAGACGGTGGTGCTCGAAGAGGTCGGCCCCGGCGGCGACATCCGTTACTACCGCGACACCGAGTCCGTGCACCATGTCCCCAAGCGCTCGCTGGACGAACTGATCCTGCGAGAATACAGAAGGTGAGGCGAAAGTGTTGGAGGAAATGCGCGTGTTTGTAAAGCAATTTCGCACCGGTGGAGACCGCAACTTTGGTTATCTGGTAGCCGACAAAGTGATGCGAAAAGCAGCCGTCATTGATCCTTCCTTTTCTCCGAAGCGAATCGTCGAATTCGCTCGCGACAATCACTATGAAATAGCGTATGTGTTCAACACCCACGACCACTTTGATCACACCAACGGCAACGACGTGATCGAAACGTTGACCGGGAAGCGTGCGCTGCTATTCGGAAGCACTGATCCGGAAACTGGCGTCACCGTAGAGGACGGCGCGCGCTTTCCGTTGGGAGATCTGGAGATCAAGATCTACCATACGCCTGGACACACCAGGGATTCGATCTGCATCTACATTGGGGACGCCGTCTTTACGGGCGACACGTTGTTTGTAGGCAAAGTGGGTGGCACCGACTTTGGCGCGGGGGCCAGGGCGGAATACGATTCACTCCACCAGAAACTTCTCACCTTGCCAGACGACACCCGCGTTCTCCCGGGACACGATTATGGCACTCGCCCCGAATCAACGATCGCTCAAGAGCGCCAGACAAATCCATTTCTCACACAGCCAGATTTCGAGGCGTATGTTGACCTGAAACGGAATTGGGCAAGTTACAAGAGGGAGCACGGCATAACGTGATCCCCTGGTATAAGAAGAGTTTTGGGCGCGAGTATTTAGAGTTGTACGCCCACCGCGATGTCTCTGAGGCTCGAGCGGATATTCAAGCCATCGTCAATTTGCTCTCTCCTCCAAAGGATGAACCGCTGCTAGATTTGGGTTGCGGAGCCGGTCGGCATTTGCTTGCCTTGCGCGAGATGAGTTTTAGCCAACTTGTCGGGCTGGACCTTTCAGGAAAATTGCTGCGAGTCGCTGCCAGGAATCTGGCTGAGCCAAATGGCGTTCGATTAGTACGGGCAGACATGCGTGCCATTCCGTACAGACACTATTTTGCTACTGTTCTTTCGCTTTTTACGTCGTTCGGGTATTTTGACAGAGATGAAGAAAACCAGGCGGTATTTGCGGCTGTTTACCGCTCTTTGAGACCAGGGGGGACTTTTCTAATTGATTATATGAACCGCGATTACGTTATTTCTCACCTGGTCGAAAGAGATGACCAGACCCTGCCCGACCGGCATGTCCAAAGTGTACGCTGCCTGGCTGACAATTGCCGGCGGGTCGAAAAGACAACTACCGTCCTCACCAGGGCAGGAGCGAGAAGCGAGTTTCACGAGTCGGTCCGGCTGTATTCCATGGCCGAGATGGTGGCTATGCTGAGCACCGCCGGGTTCATACACATTCAGTGCTACGGATCTCTCAATGGGCAAGGCTTGGGGCCGGAGAGCGCACGGCTCATAATGATCGGCGAAAGGAAAGATGAGTGATCACCAAGATCGCGCCGCAAGAGTTACCCGCAGCGGCTGGAAACAGGCTCTATCTGGATTACGTTTCTGGCACAGGTGCAGCCGCTGACTTTTTTACTCATTCGCCGTCGGACTTTGTCGCTGCTTTGCAGCAACGGCGAGGGTATCCCTATCCGCGCCAGAGCGTTCCTCGTCGCCTGGCTGAGTACAATGCCAGGTTGGGCGCGCATCCTCACGCGCAGGCAAACAGCGAGGCTTTGGGCGATTCTTCAACTTTTGTCGTGATCGGCGGACAGCAGGCTGGTTTTTTAGGCGGTCCGGCGTACACAACCTACAAGATCATCACGACCATCCGCCTGGCTACGTATCTGCAGGAGAACCTGGAGGTCAGGGTTGTCCCCGTATTTTGGCTGGCAACTGAGGACCACGATTTCAACGAGATTAACCACACCTATTTCTTAAAGCAGGACGGAGAGGTGGGGCGGGTAAGATTCAACTGGGAGCAAGAGGGGCACCCCATTGCCGATCTGCCGGTCACCGAGGAGGTGAAACGAGCCTACGGTGATTACTTTGAAAGCATATCGCCAGTTCCGAACCATTCGCAGGCCAAAGAACGATTTGCTCCCCGGCCCGGTGAGGATTTTAGTACGTGGCATGCCCGGCTCTGGTCGCAGTGTTTCTCCGAGCGGGGGCTGGTGATCGTAGAACCGAGGGTGCTGCGCACGCCAGCGGGTGACTTCTTTCGACTTGCCCTGGAACGTAGCGATGAGATCAGGTCTCGTTTGGACGATGTCTCGCAACGGTTGACCGCTGCCGGGTATACGCCGTCGCTGACCTCGGCGCAGGCTGGACAATTGTATACGTTCGATCCAGCGGGGTACCGGGTACGGGTGGAGGATGCGCAAGAGCATCTTGCCCAGGCCCTGGCGTATCCCGAGCGATATTCCACCGACGCGGCTCTACGGCCCTTGTTCGCCGATGCGATGCTTCCGGTCGTGGCCAGTGTGCTTGGACCGGGAGAGATTGCCTATCAGGCGATGCTGAAACCGCTGTACGATCTGTTCGACTTGCCTCAACCCGTTCTTTTCCCGCGCAAAGGCTACACCATCGTGGCTCAGAGTGAGGCGCAACGACTCGCCCGCTACCAGACAAGCGCGGCCGCTATTCTGACTGAACAACTGGATGCGGATGTTGCTTTCCGCGCACTGATGCCGGCGTCCGAACTGGAGACGTTTGCCTCGGCCCGCCGTGGACTGGAGGACGCGCTCTCTCCGTTACGGCCGTATGTAGAGAGCATTGACCCTGGCCTGGGGAGAACCTGCGCCCAGACACTGGCCAACTTGACGCGGAGTCTCGACAAACTCAAGGAACGAGCCATAAGAGCCCGCCTGAGCCAGTTAGGGTTCTCCAGGGGCGAACTGCGGGCATTAAGGAACGTTTTGCTTCCTCGAGGCCGGCTCCAGGAACGGGTCTTGCCACTGCCGCATTTCATCAACAGACACGGAATGTGTTTTATAGACGAGGTGTTTTCGGCCGGAGAGTTGGACGACTTTTCCCATCACATTCTCACTCTGGAGGACGAGTATGCCTGAGGTTGACGTGATGGCTTTTGGCGCCCATCCGGATGATATCGAACTGGGCTGTGGGGGAACACTGATCAAACTCACTGATGCCGGTTATTCCGTCGTTCTGGTAGACATGGTGCGGGGGGAGGTGGGGACCAGAGGCACAGTGGAGACACGCCAGGCGGAGGCCGCGGCTGCGGCCAGGATTATCTGTGCAGTCGCGCGGGAGAATCTGGAACTGGAAGATAGTGACATTCACATCAGCAAGGAATCCAAGCGTAAGGTGGTTGAAGTCGTCCGTAAGTACCGCCCGCGCGAGGTTTTTATTCCTTACGTTAAGGACCGTCATCCCGACCACTATCACGCCGGCGAATTGGCATACGAGGGTATCTTCCTGGCCGGACTGACACGTTACAAAACGGGACAGGAAATCTATCGCCCCCCCAGGGTTATGTACTATATGGGGTGGTACGAGTTTGAACCGACGTTCGTCGTGAACATCACCGGGCAATTTGAGCGCAAAATGGAAGCGATTTATGCCTATTCCACGCAGTTCAAACCGGGCGACGCTTCTTACGAGCAGACCCGGCTGACTTCGCGTGAATACCGCTGGGCGATCACTCACCGCATGGCCTATTATGGTTCGCTGATTGGGAGCAAGTACGGAGAGGGCTTTTTAATTCGGGGCACAATGAAGGTAGAAAACCCTCTGGAGGTCAGTTTCTCGTCTTTCTGAAGGGAGGAAAGGATGCGTATCGGAATAACTTGTTATCCGACCCATGGAGGTAGCGGGGTCGTGGCAACCGAACTGGGCCGGCACCTGGCCGAACGAGGGCACGAAATCGCTTTTATCAGCTATTCTACTCCGCTGCGCTTGAGCCATCTCCCGCCGCGAGTCAGTCTGCACCAGGTCGAGATCACAGAATATCCTTTGCTCAAGAATTTTCCTTACACCCTGGCACTTGCCTCCAAGATGGCTGACGTGGCCCGGATGAAGGGACTGCAAATTCTTCACGTGCATTATGCCATCCCCTTTGCCGCTGCTGCACTATTGGCCAGGCAGATTGCGCCAGAATTGGATCTCAAGGTTGTTACCACTCTACACGGTACAGACGTCACGTTGGTCGGCAACAATCCGTCTTTCAGGCCGGTTACTGCGCTGACGATTGAGCGTTCGGATGCTGTCACAGCGGTGTCTCATTTCTTGAGGGAAGAGACCTACCGTCAGTTTGAGGTGAAAAAAGAGATAGAGGTCATCTACAACTTTATTGACCCGGAGCGGCACGATCACCCCATTCCACCGTGTATCCCTCCGGTTGACCATCCCGAACAGTTCACTTTGATGCACATATCCAATTTCCGGCCACTCAAGCGCGTTGGGGACGTGATCAAGATATTTGCGCGCTTTGCAGCAAAGTTCGAGGCACGCCTGATCATGGTAGGGGACGGCCCCGATGTTTGTTTGGCGATGCACATGGCTCGGGACTTGAACGTTGCGGACAGGGTAAAATTCATTGGGGTCGTAGACCGGGTTGCCCCCCTGCTGCGAGCGGCAAACCTGTTGTTGCTTCCCAGCCAGAGCGAGAGTTTCGGACTGGTCGCGCTCGAGGCGATGGCCAGTGGCGTACCGGTGATTGCCAGTGACGTTGGCGGACTGCCGGAGGTGGTTGAGCATGGGGTCTCGGGATACCTGGCTCCGGTCGGAGACGTGGACAAGATGGTGGAATATGCGATCAAGATCCTCTCTGATTGTTCTACGTATGGGGCTTTTTCCAGGGCGGCTCGCAAACGCGCGGTTGAGTTCTTTGATTATCACGACGTCGTTCCCCAATACGAGGCCGTCTACGAGCGGGTACTAAAGCAAGTGAGATTTTTGCAATAAGGAGCAATGGAAATGCGCGAGACCCTTTCACTTAACGGCGCCTGGCACTACGAGACGGCCGGCGGCCAGACAGGGGAGATGACCATCCCTTCCAACTGGCACCTGGCCGGCCTGCCCGATTACGCCGGCGCCGTCACCTTTCGCCGCACCTTCCGGCTCGACGCGCTGCCGGAGGGGAAACAAGCCACGCTCCGCTTCCTGGGCGTGGACTACCGCGCCCGGGTGTGGCTGAACGACGTCCTTCTCGGCGCGCACGAGGGGTACTTTCAGCCCTTTGGTTTCGACGCCACGCCGGCGCTGCGAGCGGGCGAGAACGAACTGATTGTGGAGGTTGATTCGCCCCAAGACCCCATTGCAATCTGGCCCCACGCCAAGACGCTGGTCAAGGGTATCTTTGGCCATCACGACTGCCGCCCTGGGTCGTGGGACCCAGAGCACGGCCAGGACGGCAACACCGGCGGTATTTGGAACGACGTCGATTTGGTGTGGCACAGTCCCACCTACATTGAGCGCGTGCGCGTCGCGCCCATCCTGCTTGAAGATGGCAGCGCCTGTCTGCGTCTCACCTGCCGCCTGGCGTCGCCCGGCAACCGCCAGACCGAGCTGCGATTGCGCTTCGTTCCGGCCAATTTCGAGGGCCCGCCGCTGGAAACCACCCGCCCGGTCAGCCTGACCACGGGGACACAGGAGGTCGTCGTCGTCCAGCGCGTGGAGGAGCCGGCGCTGTGGTGGCCGTGGGACCAGGGCGACCAGCCGCTCTACACCGCCGAGGTCACGCTGGTCGTGAACGGGCAGATAGTTGACACTGCCCGCGAACGGTTCGGTATCCGGCAGATCGAGATAAACGATGACTGGGAATTCCGCATCAACGGGCGGCGCTTTTTTCCCCGGGGGACAAACGTCATCCCCACCCAGTGGCTCAGCGAGTACGACGCCGAGATGATCGCCACCGACGTCCGGCTGTTGCGCGGGGCCAACGTCAACTTTGTCCGCGTCCACGCCCACGTCAACCGGGACGAACTGTACGCCGCCTGCGACGAGACCGGCATCCTGGTGTGGCAGGATTTTGCCCTGCAGTGGAGTTACGAGGAATCGGACGACCTCTACCACCGTGCGGCGGAGCAGTTGGCCGACATGATAGACTGGCTGTACAACCACCCCAGTATCGTCGTCTGGTGCTGCCACAACGAGCCTGGCGTCAACCGGCGCATGCTCGACCCGCTTCTGGCGCAGGTGGCCCGCGAGGTGGACAGCACCCGTCACGTGGACGTCGCCTCCGATTTCCACTACCACCCCTATCCGGGCTGGTACCACGGCCACTACGCCGAGTTCCGCGAGTTGCCACATGCGCCGTTCGTCAGTGAGTTCGGCGCCCAGGCGCTGCCGGACGTGGAGACCCTGTGCCAGATGTTCACACCCGACGAACTCTGGCCGCCGGATTGGGACAAGTGGGCCTGGCGCGATTTCCAATACGACCAGACCTTCAACGTCGCGGGGGTCGAGATGGGAGAGAGCATCGAGGAGTTCGTCGCCAACTCCCAGGCTTACCAGGCCCACCTTTTGCAATACGCCATCGAACACTACCGGGCAGCCAAGTATGCTCCGATGACCGGGCTGTTCCAGTTCATGTTCGTCGAATGTTGGCCCAGCATCACCTGGGCGGTGGTGGACTACTTCCGCCACCCCAAGTCCGGGTACGAAGCGCTCAAGCGGGCCTACCAGCCGGTTCTCCCGGCTATCCTCCCGGTGCGGGATGTCTGGCAGCGTGGGGATCCCTATCGGGACATCGAGTACGCGGGCGTCGTCGTCAACGACTTGCCGCGCGGATTCGAGGGTGTTGCCGTGCGCACCTGGGTGCTCGATCCCGCCGGCGACCGCCTGGCGGAATATGAGGTGTGCCTCGACTTGCCCCCTGACAGCGCCACTCCCTGCCCGCGTCGCCATCACGACGAGGGGCCACGCTGCCCACTGCCGGCCGACGCACCGCTGGGCGCTTACACCATCGGCGCCAGCGTCCACAGCGCCGAGGGGGAGTTGCTGGGCGAGAACGCGTGGACCGTCAAAGTGATGGCAGGGCCACTTCCCCGAGTGCATCCGTAAATCGAGAGTTCTGCACAAAAACACTACAACGGATTAAGGTAACTACCCAGGCTGTCATTCTGAGCGACCAAAGGGAGCGAAGAATCTCAATGTTGGCAGACATTCGACATCACCAAGGCGAGATTCCTCGTCGCTTCACTCCTCGGAATGACACTTTCCGTTCCTTTCTAATTCCGTTGTTGTGTTTCCGGCAAGTGATTAAATAGTCCTCCTTCTGCGTATAATAGAGTAGACGGCAACAGGCACAGCGCCCGACACGAGGCCAGAGATGCTGGACATAGGTGCCTTGATTCAACGCTGGCAGGCTGGCGATGAACGCGCTGCTGAGGCTTTGTACAACCATCACCGGGATTCGGTCTTCCGGCTGGCCCACGGCCTGCTGGGCAATGCGGCCGATGCGGAAGAAGTGGCTCAGGACGCACTCACCTACGCCCTGGTCAACATTCACCGCTATGATCCCGGCCGGGCCAGCTTTGCCACCTGGCTGCACATCATCACCGTCAGCCGGTGCCGGGATCAACACCGGCGGCGACGGTTGCCCAGTCTTTCCCTGACCGCCTGGCTACAACGGGGCAGGGATGTTCCTGACCCGGCCCCCTGGCCAGAGCGTCACGCTATCCAGGCAGAGACGCGCAGCCAGGTCTGGGAGGCAGTACAGGCGCTGAGCCGGCCGCTGCGGGAAGCGATCCTGCTCCGCTACTGGGCAGGCCACACCTACCGGGAGATGGCCGAAATCCTGGGCTGCCCTGTGCCTACGGCCCAGTCGCGGGTACGTCTGGCATATAAGCGGCTGCGGGCAACCCTCGCCCCGGCCGATCTGGTTGGTTTGAGGGAGGAGGAAGTGGGGTGAACAGCCATCTAAGTGACGAACAACTCATCGGCTATAATCACGCTACGCTCACCGACGCTGAGCGGGAGGCGATGGACAGTCACCTGGCGGACTGCCCGGGCTGCCGCGCCCGCCTGGCCGAGCACGAAGCACTGCAACGGCGCATCCATCATAGCCTGTTGGCCGACCTGAGGACAGTCCGCCCCTCGCCCGATATGAAGTTTGCTGCGATTGCCCCAGGCTTGAAACGCCAGAGTGGTTTTGTCGGGTTGTGGCGACGATCCGGCCAACTGGTTCCCAGCGCGATGGCACTGGCCGCACTGGCTGGAGTCGTGATCGCATTGATTGGCCTTATTGAAGGCGCTGGCCAGCCGCCAGTGGGCATCACGCAAGCACACGCAGTTCCCCTGCCGATGGTGGCCTGTTTCTTGTTTGCGATCCCGGTGATAGGTAACTATTACGAGAGTCGCATCGTGCCATTACGATCAGTGGCATCGGGTGTGCTCGCCTTCATCTTGTGGGCGGGTACGGCCGTCTTGGGTCTCTATGAGATCATTCTCGTCCGGGAGATGCTGTTCCGGATCCGTGCCCGGTTCTGGAGCAGTTCTGGTGGTCATGGGATGGATTATTGGCGCGCTGTGGCCCTGGGCAACTGGGCAGTGCTCCCCCTGGCAATCGTGTGGATCGCATTGGTTATCGGCGGTGGGGAGTATCATTACAAACGAGCCGGTCAGCGCAGTTCGTGGAAGCTGTTTGGTTGGACCATCGCTGTTGAAGTGCTTATACTGGTCATGGCTTTACTGGTATGAGGGTGATTCGGGCGCGGGCCTGGTGGCAAGCAGGACAGACTCTGATATAATGCAGACCAAGATTGAACGATCTTATTGCCGATAAGGTCGAGATAGGGGCTGTCCGATGAAACGATGGCTTGCTGTTCTCGGACCGCACGTCGAGAACTTGGCCACAATCATACTGCTGCTGTTTCTGTGCCTGGCAGCAGTGGTCTTTTTGATCTACCAGGTTCAGGCCGTCTCTCACCCATACCCCCTGGACTACGGCGAGGCGCCACTCGTTGACCAGGCCATGCGCCTGGCTGCCGGGCAGAACATCTATCGCCCCGATCTCTCGTCGCCGCCGTACACCATCTCCAACTACTCGCCGCTGTACGTGTTCTCATTGGTTCCCTTCGTGAGGCTATTCGGCCCGACGTTTCTGGCCGGACGGGTTATTTCGCTGTTTTGCTCCCTGGCGTCAGGAACGTTCCTGGCGCTGATCATTTATACCCATACCAGAGACCGCATAGCGGCTGTCACGACCGGATTGCTCTTCTTCGCCATCCCCTACGTGGTGCATTGGTCTCCCCTGTTGCGCATAGATATGCTTGCCCTCGCCTGCAGCACGGGCGGGTTGTACCTGCTGGCCCGGTGGCCCATCGCCCGATGGAGCACGGTTGCCTCGGCATTGCTGTTGGTGGCGGCCATCTACACCCGCCAGTCGTATGCGCTGGCCGCGCCCCTGGCCGCCTTTGTCTGGCTGTGGGTGCACGACTGGCGACGGGCCCTCGGACTGGCGGCACTGGTCGGTGGGCTGGCTTTGATTCTCTTTCTCATCTTGAACACACTGACCCGAGGCGGCTTCTATTTCAACGTCGTCACGGCCAACGTGAACGAGTTTGGCATCGAGCGGTTGGAGTGGAATCTGCGCCGGCTGCGTGATGCAGCCCCGGTTCTGCTCATCATCGGCGGCGTGTCCCTCATCCTTGCCCCCGCCGGCCGGGTGCGTCTCTGGCCGCTCCTGGTGCCGTATCTGATCGGGGCCGCGCTCTCAAGCCTGACGATTGGCAAGATAGGCTCAAACGTCAACTGTTTCCTTGAACTTTCCGCCGCTCTCAGCCTGGCAGCAGGGGCACTCGTCGCCTGGGCCTGGAGCCGCGAGCACCACTGGCTGCGCGCCGTTCTCCTCGTTCTTCTGGCCCTGCAAGTCGGGCTGCTGATGCAGACCACGTCGGATGAGTACTTCGAGCAGTTGGCCGGCCGGCTCCAGTTCCGGCAAGAACTCCGCAAACTGGAAGAGATCGTGGCCAACGCCGAGGGCCCGGTGCTGGCCGACGAGTACATGGGGCTGATCACGCTGCAGGGGCGACCGTTATACATCCAACCTTTTGAAGTCGCGCAGTTAGCCAACTCAGGGCTGTGGGATCAGACGCCTTTGATTGAAAGCATCCGTGACAAAGAATTCTCCATTATCCTCATTCACCACTTCCCAGGGGCCGAGGTGTATAAAGAACGCTGGACGCCGGAAATGCTGTCTGCCATCAGTCAAGCCTACAGACTTGCCGGTATTCTGGCCAACACCCATGTCTATCGTCCCATCGGCAGCTGTACCCCGTCGGACGCCTGTCCTGGTGCGCCCTGGCAACTACCCACCAGTGGCTTCCTGGGCGTGCGGTGGAGCGGTGCCGGACTTGACTTTTTTGGCCGGGGCAACGAGAATAGTGTGCCGGTCTACGCTGTGGCCGACGGCCTGCTGACACGGCTTCCCGACTGGGATGACAGTGTGGCGATTCAACACGGCGATCCGCTGCGACCCGGCGAGAAGTTGTGGTCGTACTACGCTGCCCTGGCCAGCGCCAATGGGCTCGAGCCTTACATCGTCCAGAATTTTCCGCCGGGCAGCGGTAACGTGCCAGTGAAAGCGGGACAGTTGCTCGGCTACCAGGGCCGGTGGAGCGGGCAGCCGTCGAGGCCAATGTGGATCCACCTGCGCTTCTCCGTGGTGCGGGCGGCGGCGGATGGTTCGTTTCCGGGTGAGGTGGGGCCGGAGAACGTCCTTGACCCGTCGCTCTACCTGGGCATCGCGCTCAAGACCGAGGAGGGATATACTGGCTGGCAGCCTCTACGCTGCAAAGAGACAGAGCAATGATTATGAACCGGCAGATGAAGAAATGGGGTGCGATCGTTGGGCCCTCCCTGGAAGATGGAGCAAAGATCATGCTGCTGATGTTTCTGTCCCTGGCGGTGGTGATCTTTCTGGCCCACGCACTCATGGCCATCTTTCACCATTACCCCCTGGACTATGGCGAAGCGCCCCTGGTTGACCAGGCCATGCGTCTGGCGGCCGGGCAAAACATTTACCGGCCCGATCTCTCGTCGCCGCCGTACACCATCTCCAACTACCCGCCGCTATACGTCCTCTCGTTGGTTCCCTTTGTAGGACTGTTTGGGCCGTCCTTTCTGGCGGGGCGCGTCATTTCGGCGCTGTGTGGTCTGGCATCGGCTGCGTTCCTGGCGCTGATCGTTCGTACCTACTCGCAGGACCGCATGGCGGCTGCGGTCACCGCTACGCTCTTTCTGGCCATTCCCTACGTGGTCGGCTGGTCTCCCCTGGCGCGCGTGGATATGCTCGCCCTGGCCTTCAGCACAGCCGGGTTGTACGTGCTGGCCCGGTGGCCCACGACCCGGCGGGGGCTGCTCATCGCGGTGTCGTTGCTGGTCGCGGCGATCTACACCCGCCAGTCCTATGGCCTGGCCGCGCCGCTGGCGGTTTTCGTCTGGCTATGGACGCACGACCGGCAACAAGCCCTCAGGCTGGCAGCGATAGTTGGCGGTACAGGGCTGGGTCTCTTCCTCATCCTGAACGCACTCACCCGGGGCGGCTTTTTCTTCAACGTCGTCACGGCCAACGTCAACGAGTTTGACATTGAGCGGCTCGAACGGCATTGGCGCGATTTGCGAAAGGCAATCCCCATCCTGCTCATCTTCGGCGGCGCGTTTCTGTTCCTCGCCCCTCGGCGGGTAAAGTCCTGGTCGCTTCTGATACCCTACCTAATTGGGGCCACTCTCTCGGCGCTGACAATTGGCAAGATTGGCTCCAACGTCAACTACCTGCTTGAGCTTTGCGCCGCCCTCAGCCTGGTGGCGGGGGCTTTGGTCGCCTGGAGCCGCCAGCGTCACTGGCTGCGTGCCGTTCTCCTAATTCTGTTGGCGCTGCAGGTTGGTCAGTTGATGCAGGCTACGCTGAAAGGCCCCGTCGAAGGATTGAAATGGCGCCTCAAGCCCGCAGGGGCTCTCAAAGACCTGGACCGGCTCGTCGAAACGGCGGATGGCCCGGTGCTGGCCGACGAATTTGCAGGCATGCTGACGCTACAGAATCGGCCGCTGTACATCCAGCCCTTCGAGGTTACGCAGTTGGCTAACGCGGGCTTATGGGATCAGGACGATTTGCTGACCAGCATACGCAATCGAGAGTTCCCGCTCATTCTCATTCACCACTTTATGGATTGGCCAGTCTACAAAGAGCGCTGGACGCCGGAAATGCTGTCGGCCATCAAGCACAACTACGAACCTATCCGCTTTCTGGCCGAGACCGTCGTCTTTCAACCCCGCGGCGTCGAAGGGAGCGGACCAACCGACCTGGAAGCCTGTCCCGGCGCCCCCTGGCGCTTACCCACCCGTGGCGACTTTGGGATGTGGTGGATAAGTAAACGGCTCATCTTCATGGGCGAGGGTTACGAGAACACGGTGCCGGTCTATGCCGTGGCCGACGGCCTGCTGAAGCGCCGCTCGGATTGGGACGGCAATGTGGCGATCCAGCACGACGACCCGTTGCGACCCGGCGAGAAGGTGTGGTCGTTCTACGGAGACATGGCCAACGGCCAGGATGACGAGTCTCATGTCGTCCCGGATTTCCCGCCGGGCAGCGAGGGTGTGCCGGTCAGGAGGGGACAGTTGCTCGGCTACCAGGGCCGACGGTTGGGAGTGGATGGGGGTAGAATTTGGTTGCATTTGCACTTTGCCGTGGTGCCGGCGCTGGAGAACGGCTCCTTTCCCGACGAGATGATGGAGCGGGTGATCAAGGGTGAACCTTTGCCAAAGGGGATGGCGCTAGAGTTCCCCCTTGATCCGTCGCCGTATCTGGGGACCGTCCGCAGCCAGGTCATGGGTATCCCCACCTGGCTACCCTGGCGCTGCCAGGAGAACGTACCCTGAAGGGGGGAGATGGAAGAGAACGGCCTGCGATCGTCGAGGATCTGGTCGGGCGTGCTGGCCTTTGTCCTATGGGCCGGTACAGCCGCTCTGGGTTTTGTGGCAATCTCCACCGTACTGGACACAGCGCTCAGGGTCTACGCTGCCTTCTGGGGCGACTACGGCTTTTACGGGAGCGACTATCGGGGCGCGCTCGCCCTGCGCAACTTCATAGTTTTTTCCCTGGCGGGCCTGTGGCTGGCGATGGTTGTCGGCGGCGGGGAGTACCATTACAAGAAGTTCGGCCAGCCCAAGTCGTGGAGACTTTTTGCCCGCACCATAGCCGTCGAAGTATCTATATTCGTCCTGGCGCTCTTCATCTGACAGTCGGAGGGGGAAATGGATGAGGACCATTTTGAGTGCAAATACTGTGGGCTCCAGTGGACAAAAACCGCTCGAGAGAGAAAACGAAGCCCTCGCTCGTAGACAAGGAGCAAAGGAATGAGCAGCGATCAGCACACGAATCCCCAATCGTCGCAGGACTTGCTCTGGTGGCAGCGCGGCGTGATCTACCAGATCTACCCGCGCAGCTTCAAGGACACGACGGGCAATGGCATCGGCGACTTACAAGGCGTCATTGAAAGACTCGACTATCTGAACGACGGGACGGAAGCCTCCCTCGGCGTTGATGCCTTATGGCTGAGCCCCATCTTCCCCTCGCCCATGGCCGACTTTGGCTACGACGTGTCCGACTATTGCGACGTCCATCCCCTCTTCGGCGACCTGGCGACTTTTGACCGGCTGGTGGCCGAGACACATCGCCGCGGCATCAGGGTCATCATTGATTACGTGCCCAATCACACTTCGGACCAGCATCCCTGGTTCATCGAATCCCGCAGCAGCCGGGATAACCCCAAACGAGATTGGTACTTATGGCGGGACCCCAGGCCCGACGGCTCACCGCCCAACAACTGGGGCAGTTACTTTGGCGGTCCGGCCTGGACGCTCGACGAGACGACAGGCCAATACTACCTTCACCAGTTCGTGAAGGAGCAGCCCGAACTGAACTGGCGCAACCCAGAGGTGCGCGCCGCGATGATGGACGTGCTCCGTTTCTGGTTGGAGCGGGGTGTGGACGGCTTCCGCATGGACGTGGTCGGCCTGCTCATCAAGGACGCCGAACTGCGCGACAACCCGCCGAACCCCGACGCCAACCCAGACCTGCCGCCCAATGACCTCTCCGGCAGGCTGTTGCAAGTCTATAATCAAGATCAGGACGAGGTTCACGAGATCATCCGCGACTTTCGCCGCCTGCTCGATGAGTACGGGGATCGTTGCGGCATTGGTGAAGTATGGTTTGAACTGCCGCGCTGGGTCAAATACTATGGCGATGGTTCGGCAGGCTCACCAGGCGACGGCCTACATCTGCCGTTCAACTTTCGCCTGATGTGGCAGCCCTGGCAGGCTTTAGGCATGCGCTGCTCGGTAGACGAACTGGAAGCCGCGCTGCCCGCCTTTGCCTGGCCCAACTACGTGCTGGGCAGCCACGATTTCCCCCGCTTGGCCTCCCGTTTCGGTGGTCAAGCCCAGGCACGCATCGCTGCCATGATGCTGCTCACCCTGCGCGGCACGCCGACGCTCTATTACGGCGATGAATTGGGGCTAGAAAACGGCGTCATCCCACCGGAGAAGATACAGGACCCCCAGGGCATCAACCTGGGCGCGGAGCGCACCCGCGACGTGTGCCGCACGCCAATGCAGTGGGACGAGAGGCCCAACGCTGGCTTTTCCGACATTGAGCCCTGGCTGCCGGTCTCGGCCGATTACACCACGCGGAACGTTGCCGTCCAGTCGGCCGACGCCACCTCGATGCTGAACCTATACCGGCGGTTGCTCTGGTACCGCCGGAGGAGCCCGGCTTTGTATGGGGGCGACTACCAGCCATTGGACGTGGACGACGACTGCTTTGTCTATCTGCGGGCGGCCGGCGACGAGCGACGCCTCATCGCGCTCAATTTCACCGCCGACCAACGCCTCATCTCAGTGCCCGATGAAGAGGCAGGCCAGGTCGTCATCTCCACCCACATGGATCGGGAGGAGAAGGTATCGCTGTCCGCACTTGAACTGCGGCCCCACGAGGGCGTCATCGTTGAACTGTGAAAACGTGGGGCGTGCTGCGTGTTCCGTTTGACGTTCGACGCTTGACGCAACACGCATTTGATGGAGGCGACTAATCCGATGAGACTTCAACGTCATCCAGCCAACCCCATCCTGCTCCCCGATCCGACCTCGGACTGGGAGTGCTACAACGTCTTCAACCCTGGTGTCCTCTACCACAACGGCCTGTTCCACATGCTCTACCGCGCCCAAGGGCTGGACTGGGTCAGCCGCATCGGGTATGCAGTCAGCGAGGATGGGGTGCACTGGAACCGCCTGCGCCAGCCGGTACTGGAGCCGATGGACAGCACAGACTCGCGCGGCGTCGAGGACCCACGTGTGGTCGAGATTGACGGCGTATTCTACATGACATATACGGCCTACAACCACGAATTCCACGGGCCGGGAGGGCCGACCCACGCCGGCGGCGGCATCCTGCCCATGATCGCC
>DAOUEC010000010.1:0-12859 GCA_034430655.1 Anaerolineae bacterium | reverse complement strand
CCGCAGTGTTCACCCGTGCCTCGGTGAACCACGGTTCGACGTCGCTCTCCAGCACAGCGAGCACCTGGAACCGCTCCAGGATGAATTCCTGCAACTTGAAGCCATACTCGTTATCAAGCCAACCGCTTCCGGTCAATAAGCCGATGTAGCCTCCCTCGGGCAGAAAGTGGGCACCGTGGGGCCAGAAGTAAACGTATAGGTCAGACCGGGCCGAAGGTTTTGGAGCACCCTTACCCCATTCTTCGTAGAACAGTTCTTTGAGGAACATTTTGTAGGGCTTTTGGGGAGCCTCCTTCGCTCGAAGGACGTGGTCTATGTCCTCTTGGCGGACGTAAGGCGGATTGCCTACCACAGCATCCACCTGATCAATAGGAACGTGTACCTGCTGGGTGTTGCCCAGGCCCTCAACCTTGAGCACCCCCTGAGCCGGTATCTGGAAAACGGGATGGCCCCGGCGCACATTGAAGAAATCCTCGACGGCCACCCGTGGATAGTTGGGCTCGCTGTCCAGGTCGCGAGCAGCCAGGTTGATCAACGCCAGATGGGCCGCAAAGGGCGAGATGTCCACACCATAGATTTGCTCAAGCAACTGAGCGTGGGATAGCGTGCCGCCGCTCAGCTGCTTTTTGCGAGCGTAGGCCCGCACCAGGAACGTGCCACCGCCGCAAGCAGGGTCGGCAACTATGGCATCGGCCCGGCGGATACAAAAACCGTTAATCACGTCCACCAGGTCGGGCATGGTGTAGTGCTGACCGTAGCGATGTCGTTCTTTGGGACTGATCAGCCGCTCAAAGACGCGTCCCATAATGTCATAGTTCAGACGGGTAAAGTCGTAAGCGTCAATGTGGTCAATCAGGTTTCGCCATCCTTCGAGGGCAACAGGAGCCAGGAAAGGCAGCGTATCGGCAAAGTTATGCAGGTAAACCGTCTCATAATCTCCCGAAGCCCAAATCGCCTTCTCGAAGAACTCGTTCAATGCTTGGTGCATTTTCTCGCCGGTGTCTTCCAGGGGGCCAAAAGCGATGGCAGGTAGCGTGTCGCTGTAGCGACGGCGAAGGGCATTGTAGAACATCAGCTTGTTGACCAGCCGGTAGCAGCTTGTCTTGGCTGCCCGCTCCAAATCAACAACGAGTGTTTCTTCTGAATGAGTCCAACCCATCTCGTTGACCATCCAGGCTACCAACTCACCCCGAAAGACGACATCGGTTTGGTAACGTTTGTGGAGTGCATCTACCGTATGAAATACGATGGTATCCAGCGCCGTGTCCAACATCTCAATAAAGCGTGCATCCAGCGGCTTGACGGGCAGAACTTGCAGGCCTCGGTGGATGTCGGCAAAGAAGGTGAGGAACTCTTCAAGAAAGGACTTGATCTTCTCTTGAACTGGAGTAAGCGAGAGTTGTTTATTATCGTGGATGTCCACGACCTCAAACAGATGTTGGTCGCGCTGAATGAGGGGAACGCCTGGCTCGAAAGTTTTCCACAGCACCAGGCGGTTGACGTTCCAGGTGAAAAAGTACCCTACGCCTTCGTCGTCGGCCTTTTTGTGCGCGTCAATCACCACGGCTTCGTTGTATGGCGTGAGACCATCGGGCTTGTCTGGCAACTTAATCTCGCCGGTCAAAGCCAAGTTGCCGTCCCGATCATAGAGCGTCAGATCACGGCGCTTGCGCTTGCCTTTGGCGCTCTCCTCAATGGTTGCCTCTTGGAAGGGCAGGTCGAGCCGTTTATCCAGAATCTCATTTATCCAACTGGTGACATGGTTGACAAAGGTAAGTTCGTGCATTGCCATCTCTTGCGGCTAAGTTTGATGTAAGGATCTGAAATCTCCAATTCGGTAGCGCCAAAGCCCCTTCAAATCAAGAGGCTAGTGGTAGCGCCAGTAGTCGAATACTGCGTCCTGCTTCAGGAAGTGCTCCTCGTAGAGCCAGTACTGAAGCAGCCACTTGGTGATGAGTGGTGTTTCCCAGCCAGCCCTCTATTTGCTGCAACAGTTTCGTTGAGGACATGGGCTTTCCTGTGGGCTTGCTAGTCAGTCTCCTCAAGGAGTAGAGCAATCATTCCTCGCATGGCGTCCAGCCTATTGGTGTGGTTGCCAAAGATGTCTACCACTGTACGTAGAGCGACCCCGTGTCACCCAGCAGCCGGTACATCAGTGCCAGCCGCTCGTACATCCTCTGCGAGTACAAGGCCTTGTCGCTCATTTACTTTCTGCTTCGAGAGATTGCTCAACCTGCTGCTTCAAGCGCGGCAGATCAGATTTGGCTGTATCCCACACGGTGGAGAAGTCAACTTCAAAATAGTCGTGAATCAGTTTGTTTCTCATCCCGACCATTTCCCTCCAGGGGAGTTCTGGATGAGCGTTCCGAAAGACATCGGAGACGCTTCTTGCAGCCTCGCCGATTATTGTTATCTGGCGAATAACCCCATCTTGTAGAAGGCTGTTCTGCAGGAAGTGGTCATAAGAAACATCGCCCAGATACTGCTCAATGCGGCGTATGGCATCCAGAATATGACGCAGGTAAACGGTATCATCCTTCATATAGGATCACCTTTTCTCTGTCCACGTAAGGGCGGATGTAAGGGCTTAGGCCGTCTTCACTTACCAGATCGACCTCGCGGTTCAACTTCTCGCTCAGTTCTTCCTCCAACGCCACCCATTTGAGGAGACCAAGGGGAGGTCGCTCGGAACGGGGTTTCAACTTTACCAGGATGTCAATGTCGCTTTCCGGCGTCAATTCGCTCCTCACCACCGAGCCGAATAGGGCCACCCGCTTGACGCCCCACGGCAGCAGCACCGGCAGTATCTTTTCCCGTAACTTCTCAAATCTGTCCATTGAACATCCTCCGTTTGAACTCCGGTGCAATGGCCTCCGCGCCCTCGACGAAGCAGGGGCCGTTCACCAACAACCGGCCAGCCTGTGCTCCCTCTCCCTCACAGGGGGAGGGCCGGGGTGGGGGTGCTCCCTCGACCAGCAGCGCGGGCCGGATGGTCTGCTCAATGAAGGCCTGGTCTGCGAAGAGCACCGCTTTATCGTCCTCCAGGTCGTGCACGGGCCGCCACACGATTGCCACGCGGGTGTCGTTTAGGTCCTCTGCCCGATTATAGCCGAACCTCAACGCTTGCACAAACGAACGCTGCCCGCCGCCCCGCTTTCTTCACCACGACCGGTGCTAGTGGGTGGTCCCTTCCTTATCGCGCCGCAGACCGGCCCGCAACCCAACCGGTGGAAAAGGCGGCCTGCAGGTTATAGCCACCGGTGTCAGCGTCTACGTCCAGCACCTCGCCGGCGAAGTAAAGGCCCTCCACCAGGCGCGAAGCCATCGTGCGTGGGTCAACCTCTCGCACATCCACCCCACCGGCGGTGATGATCGCCTCCGTGAAAGGGCGGTACCCGCTCACTTCCAGGCGAAAATCCTTCAACCACGTCCGCAGCTGCTTGCGTTCCTGGGCCGTGATCTGATGCCCAGCCTTGTCCGGGGGGATGGACGTCGAATCTATACAAACCGGGATCAGTTTTCCGGGGAGCAACCCCTTGAGCAACGTGCGAAACTGCTGCTTGCCATGCACATCCAGGTCGCGGAGAAGGCGCGCATCCAACGTGTGCTCGTCGAGGGCTGGCTTGAGATCAATGGACAGGATCACGCTCTGGCCCAGACGCAGCGCGTCCACGACCTGCCTGCTCAGGGAGAGGATGATCGGCCCAGAAAGACCGAAGTGGGTAAAGAGCATTTCGCCAAAGGCCTCTGCCTGCTTTTCCCCATTGACCCACACCCGGACAGTCACATGGCGCAGGCTCAATCCCTGTAACCTGGGGGCCACGTCGCCGGCCGTTTCCAGGGGCACCAGCGCCGGTCGAATCGGCACGATGGTGTGTCCCACCGATGCGGCCAGCCGGTACCCATCCCCCGTTGACCCGGTGGCAGGGTAAGACGCCCCGCCAGTCACGACGATCACACTGTCCGCGCGATAGACCTGCTCAGCGGGATAGAAACCGGGTTTTTGGGAAAAAACCGGGTTTCTGGACACCTGCACCCCGACCACCCGCCTCCCCTCGACGAGCAGCCGCTCCACCGGCGACCGGGTCCGCAGCGTCATGCCACGTTTGCTACCCCACCACACCAGCGCATCCACCACGTCCTGGGCCTGACCGCTGACCGGAAAGACCCGTCCCCCTCGCTCGGTCACAGTACGAACCCCCAGTTCTTCAAAGAAAGCCACGAGTTCAGGGGTGAAAAACTGGTGAAAGGCCTGGTGCAGGAAACACCCATTGGGCCCGAAATGTGTGATAAACTCGGGCAATGGCACGACGTTGGTCAGGTTGCAACGTCCCTTGCCGGTGATGCGCAGTTTACGTCCCGGGCGATCCATCTTTTCGAGGAGCAGCGTTTCGGCTCCCAGTTCGGCGGCCTGACCGGCGGCCATCAAACCGGCTGCGCCTCCTCCGACCACGATCACCTGATGCGTTGTCATAACCCCCTCAGTGCCAGGAGGGCGAGCCCCCGCCCGCTGCCCCGCTTTATTTCACCGCCACCAGTGGCCGGCCTCTGTGTACCGCACACCGGCAGCCTCGTGCTGCATCCTTTGTGTGTCTTGCACCGCGAGCCAGTGTAGCATAGATGGGGCGTGTTGCCAAGCCCCTGCTTGCCAGCCGGAAGCCGATAGAGTACAATATAGACCACCAAACTCGCGGAGGAGACTGTAATGGCTCACACGTTTGCTGAGAAGGTTCTGGCGCGAAAGGCCGGCCTGGCCGAAGTTGCGCCCGGCCAGATCGTCGAGGTCACGCCCGACGTGGCGCTCAGCCACGACAACACCGCTCCCATCGCGGGGATCTTCCGCAAGATCGGGGTGGCGCGCGTGGCGCGGCCCGACATCCACGTCGTGGTGCTCGACCACGCCTGCCCGGCCCCCACGACGAAGCACGCGCAGAACCACAAAGCCATCCGCCGGTTCGTGGCGGAGCAGGGCATGGCGCACTTCTACGACGTGGGGCGTGGGGTCTGCCACCAGGTTCTGGCCGAGGAGGGGTTCGCGCTGCCGGGCGCGCTGGTCGTCGGCTCCGACTCGCATACCCCTACCGCCGGGGCGTTCGGGGCCTTCGCGGTCGGCGTCGGGCGCAGCGAGATGGCGGCGATTATGGCGACCGCCCGCATCTGGCTGCGCGTGCCGGAGAGCCTCAAGATCGTCGTCCACCGGTATCTGCGCGAGGGGGTCACCTCCAAGGACCTGGCGCTGCACGTCATCGGCGACCTGGGGGCCGATGGCGGCCTCTACCAGTCGGTCGAGTGGCACGGGGAGGGGGTGGCGGCGCTTGATATGGAGGCCCGTATGGTCATCCCCAACCTGATGGCGGAGATGGGGGCCAAGAATGGATACGTCCCGCCTGACGAGGTGACCTTCGCCTGGCTGGAAGGACGGGCGCGGCGGGCCTACGATCCAGTCTACCCCGACCACGACGCGGAGTACGCCCGCGTGGTCGAATACGACGCGGAGACGATTGAGCCGGTGGTCGCCAAACCGCACACGGTGGACAACGTCGCGCCGGTGCGGGATGTGGCGGGGACGCGGATTGACCAGGCGTTCCTGGGCACCTGCACCAACGGGCGTCTGAGCGACCTGGCAATGGCGGCACGGGTGCTGGAAGGGCGCAAGGTCGCGCCAGGCGTGCGGTTGATCGTCATCCCAGCCTCGTCGGAGGTATACCTGGCGGCGCTCGACGCGGGGTACCTGCGCACCTTCGTCGAGGCGGGCGCGGTCATTGAGAGCCCCGGATGCGGCCCGTGTATGGGCAACCACATGGGCGTCCCCGCCGAGGGGGAGGTCACGGTCAGCACTGCCAACCGCAACTTCCGGGGGCGGATGGGCACCAAGGAGAGCGAGGTCTACCTGGCCAGCCCGTTGGTCGTCGTGGCGAGTGCCGTTGCTGGCGAGATTGTGCATCCAGACGACTTGTAGCGCACAGCCATCACGAATAACGAGTCATGGGTACGCTCCCGTAAATTCGAGATTCGTGATCCGGATCAACATAGGAGGAGCCTATGTCCATCAAAGGGCGTGTCTGGAAATACGGCGACGACGTCAATACCGACGTTATCTTCCCCGGCAAGTATACCTATACCATCAGCGACCCGGCTGAGATGGGGGAGCACACGCTGGAGGACCTGGACCCGGAATTTCGCTCGCGGGTGCAGCCGGGCGACGTGATCGTGGCGGGCAAGAACTTCGGCTGTGGCAGTTCCCGCGAGCAGGCGGTGACCTGCCTGGTGGCGAAGGGGGTAGGGGCGATCATAGCCAGGTCGTTCGCCCGCATCTACTACCGCAACTGCATCAACAACGCTCTCCCGGTCATCACCTGCCCGGAGGCGGTGGACGCTCTTGAGAGCGGCGATGAGATCGAGGTGGACCTGGAGGCGGGGGAAATTCGCAGCCCGAAGGGGACCTTCACCTTCCCGCCACTGCCGGAGGCGGTGATGGGCATCTTCGCGGCGGGGGGGCTGATTCCCTATACGCGGAAGAGGCTCGGGGTAGCGGGGTAAATGAGGCGGGGGGGCTGGCTGGTGCGCGGACTGATCGTGCTGGCCCTGGCGGCTGTTGTCACGCTGGGGGTGCTGGTGCATCCCCTTTCGGAGCCTCCGCTCCCAACCCCCACACTCACTCTCACACTCACGCCCACTTTCACCCCCACACCCACTCTCACCCTTACCCCCACACTCACTCCTACACCCACACCCACTCCCACACCCACCTCTACCCCGACGCCAGCCTGCGCTGTGGGGACAGGCCGGATGGAGCAGCACACCTATCTCAGCCAGACGACCGGGGATGAGCAATCCTACCGCATCTACCTGCCGCCCTGCTATGACCAGACCGACCGGCGCTACCCGGTGCTCTACCTGCTCCATGGCTGGCCCTACGACGAGGCTCACTGGGACAGCCTGGGGGCCGACGAGGCCGCCGACGCCGGCATCGGGGCCGGGACGCTGCTTCCCTTCATCATCGTTCTGCCTGGGGCCACTGAGGGACTGTACGTCAACACCTGCGGCGGCGAACGCTCCTTCGAGGGGCAAGTCGTCAACGACCTTATGTCCCACGTGGACAGCACCTACCGCACCTGGGCGGAGCGGGAGGGGCGAGCCATCGGCGGTGTGTCGCGGGGCGGGGTCTGGGCACTGGAGATTGGCTTTCGCCACTCCGAACTCTTCGCGGCAGTGGGGGCGCACAGCCCGGCCCTCTCGGTCAACATGGCCCCGCCGGCTTACGACCCGTTTTACCTCCTGGGAGAGCCTGGCGTGGCGGCGTTGCGCATCTATCTGGATGCTGGCGATGCGGACTGGGCGCAGAAGTCTACCCAGGCGCTGCACGAGGCGTTGGAGGCACAGGGCATCGCTCACGAGTACGTGGTGCACGCTGGCAGCCACGAGAACGGGCTGTGGGCAGCAAACGTCGCCCAGTATTTGGCCTTCTACACTGCTGGATGGCCTATAGGTAGCGCGCCGCCGTAAACAGCGGGGACAAGACCACAAAAATGGGGCTTTTTTGCGCCCATAATGGGTCATCGTCCCATAGACAAATAGTGCGATGACCTGTATACTGCAATAGCGGAACCTTCGCCCCGATTTTGGAGATTGGAGTACGGGATGAGTACCTACAGCATGTCCCGGCAACCTGGCCCAACCCACGACTCGCCGGTCGAAACGGCGGAGTGGTATCGGCAATTGGTGGAAGCCGTGCCTAATATTCTCTGCATCATTGCTCCCTCTGGAAAGACGATCTTTGTGAATTCATACGTGGAACGGGTGACCGGCTATGCCCCCTCGGAACTGATTGGGAAGAACTGGTGGGGGATATTCTACCCTGGTGAAGAACGAGCACAGGTGGAACAGTTGTTCCAGGAGTTCGAGCAGGGCGACGTACAGGATTATGAGATGGTGCTGACCACGAAGGATGGCAGCAAGAGGACGCTCTCCTGGACCTCGGTCAACGTCCGTGGGGCCGACGGTCAGGTGCTCCATATCTTCGGCATCGGCACCGACGTTACCGAGCACAAGTGGACGGAGAAGGAACTGCGGCGGCTGAAGGAGTTCAACGAGCGCATCGTCCATGGTGTAGACGAGGGGCTGCTCATCGAAGATACTGCTGGCGTCATCACCTTTGCCAACCCGGCGCTGGAAGCCTTGCTGGACTACAGCGCCGGTGAACTCATCGGCCGGCACTGGCGGGTGATTGTCCCGCAGGCAGACGTCGAACTGGTGCAGGCGGAAACGGCCCGCCGACCAGCCGACGTCGCCAGCCAGTATGAGACTCGCCTCCTCACCAAAGATGGCACGGAGACACCGGTCATCGTCAGCGCCAGGCCACTGTTTGAGGGGGATGTATTCGTCGGTGTTCTCTCCGCCTTCACCGACATTACTCAGCGCAAGCAGGCCGAAGAGGCCCTGCGCCGCGAGCGTGACTTCTCCCAGAGCATCATTGAGACCACCCCGGCGCTGGTCGTGGTGCTGGATGCCGATGGACACATCACCCTGTTCAACCGGGCGTGCGAGGAACTCACGGGCTACACCGCAGCCGAAGCGATCGGCCACACGATGTGGGAATTCCTGATCCCCGGGCGGTTCGTCCGGGACGTACAGGAGGTTCTCTCCCGGATGCGGGCCGACGTGCCGTTCAGTAACTACGAAATTCCATTGCTCACCAGGGATCGCAATGAGCGCTGGATCACCTGGGCCCACACCAACGTCAAGGATGAGGCCGGGAACGTGGTGGCAATTGTTGGCGTCGGCGTTGACGTGACGGACTTTCGGCGTATGCAACAGACGTTGGAGCGGCGCAACCGGGAACTGCAAGCCCTGGTGGAGGCGGGACAATTGCTCGCGGGTACGTTGGACCTGGACGAGGTGTTGGACCGCCTGCTGGACGTGGTACAGAAGCAACTCAACATGGGCAGCGTGTCCTTCTCATCCTACGACCCCGCCACGCAGACACTTGAGATTCGAGCACAGCGCTACCCCGACGCACTTGCACACTTCCACGCCCGCCTGGGCCAGATAGGGGAGCAACGCACGCGGGATCAACACCCACACTCGAGCCGCGCCCTGGATACCGGCCAACTGATCTACGAGCCCGATCTGTGGAATGCCCCGCACATCACCAAGGAGAGGCGGGATGAGGCACGGGCGCTGAACATCCGCAGTGTCGTGGAGGTGCCATTGATCGCCAAGGGCCAGCCGGTAGGTGTGCTGCACCTGCGTTCTTTCGAGACTCCGCGCTTCTTCACCGACGAGGAACTTGCCCTCGCCCGTGCCATCGCGCCGCCGGCGGCCGCCGCGATAGATAACGCGCAGTTGTACGGACGTCTGGCGCAGCGGATGCAGGAGATCAGTACTCTCCATCACGCCGGGCAAGTGCTCACAGGTGTGATTGATATGGGGCGGTTGCTTCCTTTCGTGGTTGAGGCGGCCGTCGCTATGTTTCCGAGTGCGGAAAGGGGCACCATTCAACTCTACGATGAGGAGAGCAACGTGCTGGTAACCCGAGCCGGGGTCGGGTATTCCGAGCAGGAGTTGGCACAGATGCGCTTCTCGTCTGATGCCAGCATTGCTGGCCGGTGTTTTGCCACCGGTAAGTCCTTGATCGTGGATGATGTCTCTGCTGATCCCTATTTCCAGCACATAGGCCCGCCGGCGGTAAGTACCATCCGCTCAATGATGGCCGTGCCTTTGGTGAGCAAAGGTCGTTCCATCGGCGTGTTGTGTGTGGATAGTCTTTCCACCACGAGCGCATTCACCGACGATGACGTGCGCGTGCTGAGCACCCTGGCGGCCCAGGCCGCTGCCGCTATTGAGGCGGCCCATCTGTTCGCGGAGGTAGACGCCGCGCGCACGCGGGCCGAAGAACTGGCTGCGCGCGTGGTGCGGGCCCAGGAGGAGGAACGACGCCGCATCGCTCGTGAACTGCACGATGAGGTGGGACAGTTGCTGACCGGTGCCAAACTCAGTCAGGAGATGCTGGCGGCGGACCTGCCGGCTGAATTGGCTGAATTGCGAGAGCGGGCGCTTGAAAACGTGGGCCTGATTGACGAGACGATGGAGGTGGTGCGCAAACTGTCACTCGATCTGCGCCCGGCAGCGCTGGACGAATTGGGGCTATCAGCAGCCCTCGAATGGCACGTTGAGCGTTACCAGCATCAGACCGGCCTGGAGGTCACCCTGCGCCAGGAACCGCTTCCCAGGGAGTTGCTCGACCACCAGGCTATGACGGTGTACCGCATCGTCCAGGAGGCGTTGACCAACGTCGCGCGCCACGCCTCTGCCAGCGAGGTCCTGGTCGAGGTGACATGTGAGGGCCGGAGCCTGCGCGTGCAGGTGACAGACAACGGCTGCGGTTTCGACGCCGCCGCTGTCTTGCGGGTAGGCCCGGCTGAGGGACACTTCGGTCTGGTGGGCCTGCAAGAGCGCGCCACTCTCCTGGGCGGCAAGGCGCGCATTGAATCGAGCCCCGGACAAGGGACCAGGATCACGGTCGAGTTGCCGCTGCCGGAGTGTGAGTGAGGCCATCTCTGTGGATGTAGTTCGCGTGTTGTTGGCCGAAGATCATCACCTGGTGCGCCAGGGCCTACGGGCGCTGCTGGAGCGAGAGCCTGGTATCGAAATCGTGGGAGAGGCCGCCGATGGACTGGAGGCTCTCCACTTGATCGAAGATCTCCAGCCTGACGTCGTGGTGATGGACATCACTATGCCTGGCCTGAATGGACTGGAGGTGCTGTGGCGCGTCCACCAACGGTTGCCGGAGGTACGGGTGCTGGTGCTTTCGGTGCACGAGGGGGAGGAATACGTCCTGCGTGCACTGCAGGCTGGCGCCTCCGGCTACTTGCTCAAGCGTTCGCTCAGCGCCGAGTTGCTGCTGGCTATTCGCGCGGCTTTGCGCGGCGAGGTTTTCCTCAGCCCTGCCGTCTCGCGAACCTTTGTCGCCCGCTTTCTTCAAGGCGTATCCTCTGAGGGGAGCGAGACGCCGTACGACAGGTTGACACCTCGCGAGCGCGAGGTGTTCCAACTTATCGCCGAGGGGTATACCAACCAGGCGATTGCGCACCGGCTGGGTATCAGCGTGCGCACCGTCGAGACGCACCGTGCCAATCTGATGGACAAAGTGGGCATCCACGATGTGGCTGGCCTGACACGGTTGGCCGTCCAAATGGGCTTGGTGGAGACCATCGGATAGGATCGTCACCGGCGCTTCTGTCTCTTGACAAATTACACGTTTTCGTGTATAATGAGGGTGTCGTTTGGGGAGCGTGGGCTCCCCTGATTTTAGGACTGGTCTACACGTCAACGTGTGCAGGGAGTGAAGACATGGGCACCTATGGTTTGGAGGGTGTGCTTCGGGCCTGGGAGCGGGGGCAGTTGACGACCGAGCAGGCTATCGGCCAGATTCTATTGCTGCTGCAAGAACTGGAGGAGCGGCTGCACAGCCTGGATCGCCGCCTGGAGCGGTACGTGGAGCGCGTGCGTCACCTGGGGTGATTAGAAGAGCCCTGGCCTCGACCGGGGCTCCAGAGGGACCCGTTCTCATCCGTTGTGCTGGCGCGTTCCCTATCTAACCCACCGGTGTGCGGAGTGTCCGGGCCTGTGCCCGTGCGCGCAGCCGCACCACCACGAAGATGATTGCCCCCACCAGCGATGCGATGGACACGAGGGACCCCAGCGCTGCAGCGACGATCATCACCGCCTGTCGCAGTCGCTTCGTCAGCGCGATCTGACGCTTGGCGTTATCCGTCAGTTCCTTCCCCAGGCTATGCACGAAGGCCGTCGGCGGTTGCACTGGCTGCATGCTTTGCTGTAACCTCTCGGCTAGTCGGAACAGCGGGGACATCCGGCTACGCTCCTTGGCTGTCACGTTGAGCCTCTGCATAGCCTCCGGTCGGCCGGTCAGCCCCTCAGCGTGGGCGGACAGCACCTCAGCCATTCGTTTCCTGTTCATCCTTCATCCTCTCCGTGATCTCCTCCCACCCATTCCCTACGCTGGCTAATTCCTTGCGCAGTGCCACCAGCGTCCGATGGTAGAGCGACTTGATTGCCCCCTCTGTCCGCCCCATCACTTGTGCAATCTCGGCGTTGCTCATCTGTTCAACAAACTTAAGAATGAGCAGTTGTTGCCGCTCTGACGGCAACCGGCGGACCGCCTGGAGTAGCAGGTCCTGTTCCTCGCGCTCCTCGGCCACGGCGGCGGGCTCCTCTCGCTTTGGCGACCCCATCACCAGTTCGTCCAGCGAAATGATCCGCTGCCGGCTGTGGTCCCGATGCCAGTTCGCCACTATGTTGTGTGCAATGCGGTACAGATACGCCGAGAAGGGGGCGCCCCGATCCACGTAGCGCGAGATGTGCTTCAGCGCCCGGTAGAACGTGCGCGCTGTAAGGTCTTCCGCATCGTGGTGGTTGCTCGTGCGGTAATAAATGTAGTTGTAGATGCCAGCGGCGTAGCGCTCGTACAGGAGGCCAAATGCCTCTGGATCCTCCTTCGCGCGGGCGATGAGTGCCGAATCGCTCTCTTCGTGCATACTGCCTGCTTATGCTTCCCCTTTTCTCCCTACAGGGGGGTGGGGGGGGGATGAGCGAACGGCATCTCAATTATGAGAACACCGTTGCGCTCTCGCGGTTGCGCCACCTGGTGGTGACGCGAGACCAGTATAACAGAGGAGCGGCGGCTGGTCAACCCGGATCAGCCGTTAGCAGTGAGCAGTGAGCAAGATGCTATTGGCCAATCTGTCTTCCTGTTTCCTGCTACCTGTTTCCTGCTACCTGCTACCTGCTACCTGCTACCTGCTACCTGCTACCTGCTACCTGCTACCTGCTACCTGCT
>DAOUEC010000009.1:0-33356 GCA_034430655.1 Anaerolineae bacterium | reverse complement strand
GCCCCGGTGGTGAACATCGTCAAGGACGGCCCGGCCACGGCGGACGTGGGCGAGACGGTGGTCTACACCTTCACCGTCACCAACGACGCCGTCAACGGCGACGGCTCGCCGGTCAGCAACGTCTCCGTCAGCGACGACTATGCTGGCAGCGTCGCCTACGTCAGCGGCGACGACGGCGACGGCCTGCTGGAGGTGGGCGAGTCCTGGGTCTACACCGCCTCCTACACCATCCAAGACACCGACCCCAACCCGCTGGTCAATACCGGCACCGTCACGGGTGAGGACGTAGACGGTGCCCCCGTCAGTGACACCGACACCCATAGTACGGAAATAGGACAGCCCTCTCCACCAGAATGCAAGATCTTCTTGCCCATCATCCTAAACAACCACACGTCCTAACCGTGCATAACTCGCCAGTAATCACACTGGCTCATTTGGCAAGGCACAACTAACATCTCGGCGCTGGGTTAGCAGGCATCTGCTCAAGTGGCTCTCCAGCCAACGGGACGCCACTGCTAACCCAGCGCCGTTACTTCTATGGAGTACGGAGGAAAAAGCAATGTCGTCAAACCACGTATGCCCCAGTTGTGGTTCAGCAGGGATGTCAGTTTTTTACGGGCTTGAGAGCGCACCTGTGCATAGTGTGTTGCTTCTGCCGACGCGGGAAGAGGCCCTGAATTATCCTAAGGGAAACATTGCGTTGGGCTTTTGCCAAACCTGCGGATTCATCTCCAACGTCGTCTTTGACCCGAGCCTGCACGAGTATTCATCCGAATATGAGGCCACACAGTCATTTTCCCCCACGTTCAACGCTTTTGCACACCGCCTGGCCACGCGTTTGATTGACCAATACGACTTGCATGGTAAGGACATCGTCGAGATCGGCTGTGGACAGGGCGAGTTTTTGACCATGCTCTGCGAACTCGGTGACAATCGCGGGGTTGGATTCGATCCAGCCTACGTCGGCGGGCGTGAGGAGAGCCAGGCCCAGAATCGGATCACCTTCATAAAGGACTTTTACTCGGAGAGATATACCGACTACCACGGGGACTTTGTTTGTTGCAAGATGACGCTAGAGCACATTCAACACACAGCCGACTTCGTCAGCACCATTCGACGTTCGCTCGGGACCCGGTCTAACACAATTGTCTTTTTCCAGGTTCCGGATGCCACGCGCGTCCTGCGAGAACTGGCATTCTGGGATATCTATTACGAGCATTGTTCATACTTTAGCCTGGGATCGCTGGCTCGTCTATTTCGGAGATGCGGGTTTGACATTATCAGTCTGGCCAGGGAGTACGACGACCAATACCTGATGATAGAGGCCAGACCGGGCGATGGAAAGAGTGAGACTTTCCTGGAGCAGGAAGACGACCTGGAAGATGTGGCACGAGACGTGGCCTACTTCTCTGAAAACTACGCCCACAAACTGGATGCGTGGCGACGTGATCTGCAGAAGATCAGGCAAGATGGGCGACGCGCCGTCATCTGGGGCTCAGGTTCAAAAGGGGTTGCATTTCTGACGACGCTCAATATTGAGGACGAGATTGAGTACGCAGTGGACATAAACCCCTATAAACATGGGACGTACATGGCAGGGACTGGACAGGAGATTGTAGCGCCGGAGTTTCTAAGAGAGTACAGACCTGATGCTGTCATCGTCATGAATCCAATTTACTGCAACGAGATTCAGCAGAGCCTCGACAGGATGGGAGTCACCGCAGAGCTGATGCCGGTCTGACTGCAGGTATTGGCGAGCGAGTGACACTCAACGTACGGACATCACCAATGATAGACAACCAGTACACTACTCAGGAAAGCAAATGTTCTGTCTGTAATTCGACAGACGTTGCCCTATTCTTCGAGATTCCCCAGGTACCTGTCCATTGCAATCTGCTCTGGCCAACACGGGATGAAGCCATCCAGGCTCCTAAAGGAGACATACGGCTAGGATTTTGCGGGGACTGTGGACACATACTCAATCTTGCCTTCGATCCAGGGCTCATGGAGTATACCCAGGATTATGAGAACTCGCTGCACTTTTCCCCACGTTTCCAAGGCTATGCTGAATCATTGGCTGCGCGCTTGATTGAGCGGTACGATTTGCATGGCAAGGACATCATCGAGATCGGCTGCGGAAAGGGCGATTTTCTGAGGTTACTGTGTGAACTGGGCGGAAATCGCGGGGTTGGTTTTGACCCCAGTTATGTGCCTGAACAAAACGATAACGCGACTGCAGGACGGATCACCTTCATCCGGGATTTCTACTCGGAACGTTACGCCAGTTATAAGGCGGATCTCATCTGTTGCCGGCACGTACTGGAGCATATCCAGTTTCCCCGTGACTTCCTGACCAGTGTGCGCCGTTCGATAGGGAACCGGCTGGGGACAGGCGTCTTTTTTGAGGTCCCGAACGTGTTGTTTACTCTGAGGGACCTGGGGATTTGGGACCTGATCTACGAACATTGCTCGTATTTCAGCAGCAGTTCGCTGTCTCATCTATTCAGGGCGTGCGGGTTCGATGTCTGCGACCTGACCGAAGCCTACGAAGGTCAGTTTCTCTCCATCGAGGCCCTGCCAGGCGAGGGTTTGACAGACCCCACACGTGATCCTCGGGATGACCTGGAAGAGATGGCTCACGACGTAGCGACATTTGGCGACAAATATCGGAGCAAGGCCCAGGTCTGGCGACGTAATCTCGAACGGATTGCGTCTACGGGACAGCGGGCAGTGATCTGGGGAGCGGGCTCGAAAGGGGTTACCTTTCTGAATGCACTCGCGACTCAAGGCCAGATCGCGTATGCGGTTGACATCAATCCTCGCAAGCAAGGCATGTATCTTGCCGGAACCGGGCAGCAAGTTGTGCCACCTGAGTTTCTGCGAGATTACCAGCCGGATGTGGTTATTGTGATGAACCCAATATACCAAAGGGAGATTCAACACATCACAGAAGGTCTTGGCCTGACCACCCAATTTGTACATGCGTAGGGAATCTGAGCGTGCGTTTACCCCACAATCCACGTGCGCTTGACATGCGGAACCTTATCCTGTATAATCATCGCGCTGGATCAGTACGCCGGGCTCCTGGGAAACGAAGGGGGCAAGGCTTTCCCACAACAATGGGTGGCCAGTGATAAGACGCTCGCCGATACGCACCCGCGCCGTGTTATGGCGACGTAGCTCAATGGCAGAGCAGGGGACTCATAAGCCCTTGGTTGGCAGTTCAAATCTGCCCGTCGCCACTGGATTGATTGCAGATCTGGTTCTGCTGGAAGTGTCGCACTTGTGGGACTGAGGCCCTGTCTGAGCCGGTCTAGTGCACATAAGACCCCACCCTACCGGTGGGGCTTTTTATTTTATGGGCCCACCACAGCTCGTAGGGCGGCTTCCCACAGCCGCCGCGCACATAGGCAGGTATGGAAGACTTTGTTGAAAAATGAGAGGCGGTGGGGAGTCCTCAACTTGTTGAGGCGGTTTTGGACCACCGAGTGGGGAATACCCGAACAAGTTCGGGACTCCAACGCCATCGAGTGGGACGCTGTCCCTGCAAAAGGTCGTTTTTCAACAGAGTCATGGAAACCTGCTCTACGCGATAACTTATACACCTGCACCCCGGCACGGCGCGGGTGCGGCAGATAGTGGAGGTGTTGTGATGCCAAAACAGAGTACCGGAACTTGTGCCGCAAGAAAACTGGATTATACTTAGGACGTTGAGAAATGGAGTAAGAAGCATAGAGGGAGTTCCCATGAAGACCATCTTCGGCAGTTGCGAACCGCGCCCCGAGGTTCTGAAGGGAGAATTGCGGGAGGAGATCTTCGCCGCCCGTCTCAGAGATGTCATTGAAGGCAAAGCGGACCCCATTTATCAAGACCCCGCAATCTTTTTCGACAACACCTATCCCACCGAGGGATTGAAGATCCTGCTCGACGAGGCACTGGGACGGCTGACGGGCGTCAAGCCGGCCAGCAATGCCATCATCCGCCTGGAGACAGCCTTTGGAGGTGGCAAGACCCATAGCCTGATCGGCCTTTACCACACAGCCAAAGGGTATGCGCCGGAGGCACCGTTCGTTGATGGTGCGCTGATTCCGGTCCCCGGCGCGGTGCGAGTGGTCGGAGTCGTGGGGTCAGACCTTCAGCCCCGCGATGGCCTCGAACATCTTGATCGTGGGGGTGTGACCACCCACACGCTGTGGGGTGAACTGGCCTATCAACTTGGCGGTGCAGCGGGATATGCCTACGCTGCGGGCAGCGACCGGGACAAGTCTGCACCCGGCACCGGGTTGTTGGAAAGGCTGGTCGGAGATGCCCCCACCCTGATCATGCTGGACGAGGTGGCGCGCCACCTGCGTGCTGCCAAGACCGTACCCACCGCCACCGGCAAGTCCGACCTGGCCGAGCAGACGGTCGCTTTCTTGATGTCCCTTTTCGAATTCGCCGCCAGCAAGGAGCGCGTGGTCGTGATCCTGACGCTGGCCGATCCCCGGGACGCTTTTGGTAAGGAGACGGAAGAACTGCACCATGAACTGGCCGAGGCCAAACGGGTGTCGGCACGTCAGGAGCGAGTGATCACGCCGACGGGCGAGACAGAGATCCCGGCTATCGTGACACACCGCCTTTTCAAGTCCGTTGACCGGGGCGCTGCACGCGAGACCGCCAAGACGTACGCGGCCTCTTATCGGCAACTCGTCGAGCAAGAAGCCAATCTGCCACAGCGGGCCCTCCGCGCTGAGTACGCTGAGGAAACGGTTGGGGACTACCCATTCCACCCCGAGTTGCTGAACACACTGAACCGCAAGACATCCACCATCCCCAATTTCCAGAAGACGCGGGGGGCGCTGCGCCTGCTGGCGATGGTCATCCGCCGGCTGTGGGAGACACAGCCCCCTGACACGTACCTGATCCATCCTTTCCACCTCGATCTGGGGGTCGAGGACATCGCCAGCGACCTGACCAGCCGCCTGGATCGCCCGGCGTTCAAGCAGGTCATCGAGGCCGATATTGTCAGCCCCAAGGCCGGCGCGCCGGCTCACGCTCAGATCTTCGATCAGCCCTGGCTACAGGCTGGCAAACCGCCCTACACCCGCCGCGTCGCGACGACGGTCTTCCTGCATAGCCTGACCCAGGGGATCGCCTCCGGTGTGGACCCCGCCGATCTGCTCCTGGGTGTGCTGGTCCCCGGCGACGATCCGGCGCTGCCCCACAAAGCCGCCGAGCGTCTCTACGACAAAGGCTGGTTCTTCGAGTGGGACGGTCGCCGCTACCGCTTCAAGACGGAGCCCTCGCTGAACAAGATCGTCACCGACGAGATGGGGATGGTGGGACGCACGAAGGCCAAGCAGGAATTGGACAGTCGTATCCAGAAGGTCTGGAAGAGCGGCGTCTTGAAAGTCGTCCCCTTTCCACAAGAAGCAAGCGACGTGGACGACGATGCAAAACCGCCCAAATTAGCCATCCTGCACTACGACGCGGCCACCGTGACGGCGACGGAGCCCGCCCCCCCGGAACTGGCGTGCAAGATCGCCGATTACTCCGGCACGCTGGAGGGGTACCGCCGCTTCCGCAACAACGTGCTCTTCCTGGTGGCCGACGAGGAGCGGGTGGATGACATGGTGGAGACGGCGCAGCGGCACCTGGCAATCGCCCGTATCACCGGCGACGCGGAGCGGATGAACGAGTTCAACAAAGAGCAACGCAAGAAACTCAAGAAGATGGGCGAGGCTTCGGAACTGGAAGTGCGCGTGGCCATCACTCGCGCATACCGCCACCTTTACTTTCCCCGCGCCGATGCGCCGCAGCGCGACAGCAACCTGGCCCACGAGATACTGCCTGCCCAGGATCAGGGAGAGGTCAGACAGGATCAGTCGGCAGTAGTGTTACGGGCACTGAGACAGCAACAAAAGACGCTCACCGGCGATGGCCCCACGCTGGCCGCGGCCTACGTCAAATCCAGGGCCTGGGACGCGAACCAGGTGAGTGTGACGACCGAGGAGATGCGCAAAGCGTTCGCCCGGCGTCTGGGCCTGCCCATCCTGTTAGACCTCAACCAACTCAAGAAGACGATCCTCAACGGCGTCAGGTCCAACCTGTGGGTCTACTACGATGCAAAAGCGGAGTTGGGCTACGACGCCGGCTCGTCCCCGCCAGCGGTCCAGGTGGGCGATGAAGTCTATCTCTACCTCCCCGGGGAAGCGGCCCGGCTGAACTTGCCTATCAAGGGCAAGGTGCAGCCGCCCATACCGGGAGGCGGCGAGGGACCGGGGATGGAGCCGACCTGTCCCGTCTGCGGCAATCCCGTCAGCCGGTGTACCTGTGGGATTGAGGTCGAATTACCACCGCATCGAGAGCCCCTGCGCGGTGCGGGAGTCCCCCAGCAGGCCTTCCAGCAGTTGCTCGACCGCTGCCACGATCAGCAGATCACACGTCTGTCAACGCTGCGCGTAACTCTACGTGGCGATGGGCCGGCCGGCGCCCGGAATCTGCGCACGCTGGGGTTGGTGATTCCCCAGTTGGGCAAAGGCGAGTTCCGGGTCGAACAGACCTACAACGCCGAGTTTGGCGAGGGACAGTATCTCTCCAACAGGGTGATGCTGCGCTGGGAGCTCTACCGGCGGCTCAAGCAAGTCACCGACGCGCTGGCCCAGGAGGCGACCAAGTTCATGACGACCACTACGCTGGTGGCCCACTTCCGCGACGGGCTGGAAGTGCAGGGTGACCAGTTCCGCACCGTCCACGAGGTTATGACTACGGTGGGGCTGGACACGATAGAACTGGAGGGGGAGCCTGGCGAAGGTTTGGAAGGTGACGGATGAAAGCCCTGAGTTTCCACCAGCCGCGTGCCGAGCAGATCATCCGGGGTGACAAGACGGTGGACATCCGCACCTGGCAGGTGCAGCACCGGGGAGCATTGGTTGTGCACGCCAGCAGCAAGCGGCGCGACGGCCGCTGTCGCGCTCTGGGTCTCGATCCCCGCACGCTGGACTACGGCGCGCTCGTCGGCACAGTGGAACTGACTGAGATCGTGTCCCTGGACGAGGCGGCCTACGAAGCGCTGCGCGAAGAACATCTGCTCGAGGCCCCCTTCCCCGGCCCATCTTGCTATGCCTGGCGACTGGCCAACCCCCGGCGCTTCGATGCGCCCATCCCCTGTCGCGGCCGGATGCGGCTCTTCAACGTCGTTGTAGGGCAGGATTCCATCCTGCCAGACTCAGAACAGACTGCCATCCTGCCTCACACCCGCCGCGCGCCCTACCGCGTGACACCGCCACCGGAGCCAGACCCCGAGCATCCCTTTGTGCTCTATACGATTCCCGAAGCAGACAACGGCTACCGCGTGGCGCTCTACCAATGGCTACCACACAACGGCAGAAGGGACGTTCGTAGTGACGACTTCAGTCGTCCCGCCCCCGGCGCTATGTGGGGCATCGAACTGGGCGGCGACCCGCTACGCGCTGTAGCCGATCACCTCCTGAACGCGCTGCGGACCAATGGCTACAAAGCCACCGACCTGGCCCGCGCCGCCGGCAGCGAGAAGCCCTTCTACCTGGATGAACTGACCGGCCTGCGGCTGGCCTTGATCCTGCTCGCCGTGAAACCGCTGACCCGCCACGACCGCATCGAGGCCATCGGCCAGGGCGTGCGGGCGATGGGAGACGAGGAGGCCTACTACTGGTTCAGCAAATGCAGTGCCGGGCCGGACGCGCTGCAGGCGCAGAAGGCGCTGCGGATTTTGCTTGCGGACGAGTGATCGGCAAACTGCCGCCCAGGTACACCTTCATCCTGAACCCGCACACCGACGCCCGCTTTACCCGCTGCCCGAACTGCGGCCAGAAGACGAAGCAACGCAAGATGCCACTGTTCATCCACGTCGAGCCGCTGAACCCTGTGGTGCTCGGCAAGACCTGCCGCTATTGCCCCGATTGTGACCTGCTGATCGTCCACCAGGACGAGTTGGAGGCGCAACTGGAGGCGCTCTTTGCCGAGCGCGACCCTTCACTGATTGGAAACGACTACCTGGTGCTGGGCACGGTGGAGCGCCAGGCCTGGCGGGAGGGGATGAAACAGCCCAAGGGCATCCAAGAGATGTTGGAACACCTCCACATCTTCAAAGAGGTGCGCACTATCGAGTATCGGCCCGCCGGGTGGTATCCGGCCGACGAACCACCGGTGCAAGGCGGGCGGGCCGGGAAGCCAGCCGCCCAGAATAAGCGCCAGACCAGACGCAGACGCAAAAGGAGCAAACGGAGATGACCCGCCCCAACGTCCTCCTCGAATCCTGGCTCCCCTTCGACGCCATCGGCGCGGAGAGGGTACGCGATGCCAGCACCGAACTGGATGCGCTCCGCGCGAAAGGCGCTGTGGATTTTGCTTGTGGACGGATGAGGGGTATAATTACGCTACACCAGTCACCCACACGTTAGAATGGAGTCGTCAAATGCTAAGATTTCCACAACGGGAAGATATCCATCTTCAGCGCGCGCCACTGGCGGAAGTCATTTGTCAGGTGCGCTTTCCACCTGTCTTGCGAATTGCCAGTGAACAACCGGCTGCATTCCAGGAGCAAGTGAGAGGACTGTTCCCACAACTCGAAGTCGAACAAGGCATGGTCGTGCGCATGGAACCTCTGGGAACGGCACCACCCTCGGCACAACCGCAGCCGCGCATCTTTCGCTTTAAGTCATCCGATGACCATACGGTGGTTTCGTTGGCGTTGAACTTTTATGCGCTATCCACAACATCTTACTCGCATTGGCAGGACTTTCTGGAGCTTCTCCTGCTGGTGAACCGGGCTGCCTGCAAAGTGTACAATCTTCCCTATGCCGTGCGTGTTGGATTACGCTATATTAACCACCTGACTCTTGAGAACACGGGGGCGAGTAGTGTAACAGAGTTGTGGGAGATCCTTCGTCCTGAACTCACAGTGCTGTTGCGAGGAGATTGCTGGGATGAGCCACCAGAGATGCTTAATCAGCTCTTGCTCACGGGCGGGGAGAATGAGCGATTGACATTACGAAGTGGTTTCAGGAGCGGAGAAATGCCTGTCTTTCTGCTGGATTTAGACTACTATGCTGAGGGCAACATCGCTCTGGAAAACCTGCCTGCCCTCTGCCAGCGTTATCACGATGTGATCTACAACGCTTTCCACTGGTGTATCCGAGAAGAGAAACTGGCGGTGTTCGCCCCGATTCCTGCTGAGGAGGAGGAATAGCATGGACGCAAGACTGCTGAACAGTTATGCCGGGGAAGTCGTCTTCCCGATCCCCGGAGATGCTACTGCGCCGGAAATGCTCGACCCGGCGTGGCGAGACCTGGCAATGGCCGACAGTACGACAATCGTCTGGATCATTTTACCTGTAGTGGAAATAAGGGGGCGACGGTCACCCAGCCCTGTGGTGGCTACCGGGCCATCCGAGGCGAGCATCTCGCCCGCTGTACTTGATGCAACGGAAGATCGTGGAGACGGCATGGCCTTGTTGGAAATAGCCGCCGAAACGGGCGATGAAATCGCCTTTGTGCAAGCGGCCAGCGAGATAGACTGGCCTCGGCGGTCGGCTGCCGAGTTCGCGCGAGCCGTACGCCTGGCACTTGCAGCCGGAGCTCACCTTCTCGCTCGTACCCTTGCTGCTCGAGGAGCCAGATTGTATACCGATCACCAGGAACTACGTAAGATGGCCCGTCTCCTGGCTCCGCCACGGATTGTACGGGCTGATCTACCACCTGACCCTTCGATTCAGGCAAACCGGGCTTGGCTACAGGCTCATACGAATGAGTACAGGGGACAATGGGTGGCTCTGCGAAGTGGTCAACTTCTTGCGGTAGGATCGACAGCCCAGGAGCTCAAAGCTCAACTAGAGAACATAGAAGGCGTATTGTTAGCCAGGGTGCTGTGATGTTGATGTTTCAAGACGGCCGTTCTTTTGCGCAAGGGGCGTGTAATTATCTATATCGCCCAGTGAGTGCGGGAGAGGCCACACCTCGCATTATTATCGAGGTTCAAATCGAAGGTGTCCAGGCTCAAGCGATTGTGGATACCGGAGGTGCATACCTGGTCTGCGATCCACAGATTGCCGACTTGCTCAATCTCGACCCCGCCGATGCTTTGGGAACCGACAGGTTAAACATCCGAGGAGTGTCAGTTCCTGGGTTTATTCGTCGGGTTTTCTTGACGTTGTTAGCCCGCGAAGGACAGAGCATTGTAGTGGAGGTCACGGCCTTTGTACCCCATCCTGAGCCCTACCTGAAGTGGGATCTACCTTCGTTCATGGGGCTGACCGGTTGCCTGGAACGTCTGCGGTTTGCGGTGGATCCCGTCACAGACAGCTTCTACTTCGGCACGTTAGCAGATGTGTAGCGTATGCCCCACCCACCCCCCACCCTCCTCGAATGCTGTCTCCCCTTCGACGCCATCGGCGCGGAGAGCCTGCGCGACGCCAGCGCAGCCCGCAAGCCACCCCTCAACCGGCTGCACGTCTGGTGGGCGCGGCGGCCTCTCACCATCTCCCGCGCTGCGGTCGTCGCCAGCCTGCTGCCGGACTATGACACCGTGGCGGCGGAGCCCCACTTGCGCCAGCGCTTCCCCACCGAGTCCGACTACCACGCCTGGTTCCTGTGCCTGATGGGTATCCACGGCGACCCGGTCGCCACTCGCAAGCGTCTGTTGAAGGCCCGTGAGACAGGCGAGAACCTGGGCCCCAACCCTTACGGCTATCCCCGCGCTTTCAGCACCAACCCCACGCCGGAGGACCTGGCGCTGTTGGAGAAACTGCTGGCCCTTACATGGGGCGATTGTAGTAACGACTTGAGTCGTTACTACGTGCTGGACCCCTTCGCCGGCGGCGGCTCGATCCCCTTCGAGGCGCGGCGCTATGGCTTTGCCACCGTCGCCAACGAACTCAACCCCGTCGCGGCGGTTATCCTCAAGGCCACGCTGGACTACCCCGCCCGCTTTGGCCCTGAACTGGCTGCCGACATCAAACACTGGGGTCAGGAGTGGAGCAAGCGGGTACGCGAGAAGTTGACACCATTCTTCCCCAAGGGCGAGGGGGAAAACATCTTTGCCTATCTGTGGGCGCGCACCGTTGCCTGCCCGGTCACCGGCAAGCCGGTGCCGCTCAGTCCTAACTGGTGGCTGAGCAAAAAGAAGACGCTGGTGGCTGCACGCCTGCTGGCCGATCCCGCCTGGGATGAACCCCGCTTCGAGATTGTGGTGGGCGATGCGATAGACTTCGACCCGAACGAGGGGACAGTCAGCCGGGGCGTGGGCCGATCCCCCTGGACTGGCGACGCGGTGGACGGCGACTATATCAAGGCCGAGGCGCAGGCCGGGCGCATGGGCCAGATGCTCTACACCGTGGCGGTCAAGCGCAGAGGGGGCTTCGACTTCCGCGCCCCCACGCCGGAGGATCTGGAGGCCGTCCGCGCTGCCGAAGCGGAACTGGCCCGTAAGCGCCCGCTGTGGGAGGCGCAAGACGTCATCCCGACGGAGCCTTTCCCTGGGGGCAATGACCTGCGCCCGCTGCACTACGGGATGCCCACCTGGGCCGACATGTTCTCTCCGCGCCAACTGCTGGCGCTGGGTACCTTTGCAGAGACACTGCGCGACCTGCGCCAGGAGATGAGGACAGCGATGGACGAGGAGCGCGCAGCGGCGGTGGAGACTTATCTGGCGATGGCGATTAGTAAGGCCATCAACTACAATTCATACCTGGCGAGTTGGCACGCACCGCGGACCGTGATGCGGAGCGTATTCGACCGGCACGACTTCAGTTTCAAGTGGACGTTTGGTGAGTTTGACGGGGCTGGGAATCTTTTGCCCTGGAGTGTGAATCAGGTCTACGACGCTTACAAAGGTATTGCTGGGCTTATCGAGATGCCGCAAGCCACTTTGGAGGGCCGCGCCTTTGAATGTGGCTCACTCGACATCCTCCAAGACAACGCCGCCGACCTCTCCGCCCTCCCCGACCGCTCCGTCCACGCCATCGTCACCGACCCGCCCTACTACGACAACGTCATGTACGCCGAACTGGCCGACTTCTTCTACGTCTGGCTCAAGCGCACCGCCGGCCACCTCTACCCGGAGTGGTTCGCCGCCCAACTCACCGACAAGGACGCCGAGGCCGTCGCCAACCCGGCCCGCTTCAAGAACCTCTCCCCCGGCCCCTCTCCTGGGAGGAGAGGGGGGAAAGGGGTGAGGGGTCTGGCCGAAAAGGACTACGAGCGCAAGATGGCGGCCGCCTTCCGCGAGATGCACCGGGTCTTGCGCGACGACGGTGTCCTGACGGTGATGTTCACCCACAAGCGGGTCGAGGCCTGGGACACGCTGGCCACGGCCCTCATCGGCGCCGGGTTCAGCGTCGAATCCTCCTGGCCCGTCCACACCGAGAGCGAGCATTCCCTGCACCAGGCGAAGAAGAACGCCGCCCGCAGCACCATCCTGCTGGCCTGCCGCAAAAGAGTGGACAAGGGGACAAGGAGACAGGGGGACAGGGAGACAAGGGGACAAGGGGACAAGGGGACGGTCTCCTTGTCTCCCCCTCCCCTTGTCTCCCCCTCTCCTGTGTGGTGGGATGATATACAGCCCCGCGTGCGCCAGGTGGCGCGGGAGAAGGCCCAGGAATTTGCTGAACGGGGCATCGAGGGCGTGGACCTCTACCTCAGCACCTTCGGCCCGGTGCTCTCCGTCATCTCCCAGCACTGGCCCATCCTCACCAGCGAGGTGGACGAGCACACCGACCAGCCCAAACCATTGCGTCCTGAGACCGCGCTCGACCTGGCCCGCGAAGAGGTCATCCGCCTGCGCAAGCGGGGGCTGTTGCTGGGCCGCGAGGTGCAGTTCGACCCGACGACCGATTGGTATCTGATGGCCTGGGACGCCTTCCGGGCGGAGCGCTTCCCCGCCGACGAGGCGCGCAAGTTGGCGCTGGCGCTGGGGCTGGACGTGGAGGGCGATCTGGTGAAACGGCGGGTGGTCAGCAAGAAGGGCAGTGACGTGATCCTGTTGCCGCCCAGACAGCGCCGCGGCCGCGGCAAAGCCGACCCTGAGGCGGAGCACTTCGACACCTGGCTGGACGCCGTCCACACGGCGATGCTGGTCTACGCCGAGGACGGCGCCCATGCCTGCGAGGGGTTCCTCAAGCGGGCCGGGCTGCGGAACGACGGTACTTTCAAGGCCTGCCTGCAGGCCCTGCTCAACGCGGTGCCCCGCACGCAGATCAAGGGCAAGTTTGTCCGCCCCGAGGCGGAGATGCTGGACCGGTTGCGCCTGGCATTTTTCGAGGAGTTGGAGGCGCCGGTGGAGGAGAAGCCGGAGGAGAAGCCGGAGCAGATGCGGCTGATGTGAGTAGGGCGGCTTTCCACAGCCGCCGCACCGAGGCAGAGGCAGGTGGCAGGTATGGAAACCTGCCCTACGGGATGGAGACGAGGCAAGGGCTGGAATGCGCACAACCAGATTGAGGGATCACGACTTCAAAATCTCATACGGCCCAGGCGACGACCGGTTGCACCAGTTCTACATCCCCGCCCTGCGGGCCAGCGTCCGCTACGACCGGATGACCGGCTTCTTCACCTCAAGCGCCCTGGCCGTAGCGGCCGCGGGCATAGCCCATCTCATCGCGGGCGGCGGACGGATGCGGCTCCTGGTCGGGGCACAGTTGCAGCCCGAGGACGTGGAAGCCATCCGCGAAGGACACGACATGCGGGAGGTCATCGCCGCCCGCCTGGGGCCCGCCCTGCCCGATCCAGAAGCCCTGGCCGACCAGATGATGCGCGACCGGCTGGCGGCGCTGGCCTGGATGGTGGCGACTGGCACATTGGAGATCCGCGTCGTCCTCCCCAAGGGGCTGGACGGGCTTCCCCTTCCAGCATCGGAGGCCCGCGATTATTTCCACCCCAAGGTCGGCATCTTCACCGACGCCCAGGGGGACCGGATCGCCTTCAGCGGCAGCATCAACGAGTCCGAGACCGGCTGGCAACGCAACTACGAGCAGTTCATGGTCTTCCGCTCCTGGACGGAGGAGGGGCGGCTCTACATCGCCGAGTTGGTGGGTCGTTTTGAGCGGCTCTGGTCACACCGCGAGCCGGACTGGATCTCGCTTCCCATTCCCGAAGCAGCCCGCCAGAGTCTCCTGCGCTACGCCCCGCCCCGCGCCCCTGCTCGCGACCCGCTGGAACGCGCGCCTGAGCCGGTGCGCGAACCGGTCGCCAAGATAGTGCTAGCCCCTGCCCTGCGGCAGGAACAGATCTTATGCCAATTCCTGCGCGATGCGCCACACCTGGCCGGAGCCACGGGGTTGGGCGCAGCCACCTGTGCCCTTGTGCCCTGGCCACATCAGCAGACCGTCGCACGCCAGGTGCTGGAGAATTTCCCGGCCCGCTACCTGCTGGCCGACGAGGTTGGCCTGGGCAAGACCATCGAGGCCGGGCTGGTGCTGCGCCAGTTGTGGCTGAGCGGCGTCGTGCGCCGCGCGCTCATCCTGGCACCCAAGTCTGTCTTGCGCCAGTGGCAGGAGGAACTGTACGAGAAGTTCGCCCTCAATGTCCCCATTTACGACGGCGCGGTGTTTCGCGATATCTGGGATGAAGAACAGGCACCGACGACGCCGAATCCGTGGGACGGCGTAGACCTGGCACTGGCCTCCAGCCAGTTGGTCAAACGGCTGGAGAGACAGCGGACACTGGTGGAGGCCCGCCCGTGGGACCTGGTGATCGTGGACGAGGCCCACCACGCCCGGCGCAGGGATTTCCTGGACCTGGACCGGTATCGCCCCAACCGGCTGTTGGAACTGCTCAACCAATTGCAGATTCGTACTCGGAGCCTGATCCTGATGACGGCCACCCCGATGCAAGTCCACCCGATTGAGGTATGGGACTTGCTCAATCTGCTGGGCCTGAGCGACGAATGGGGGGCCGACGGTCGCTATTTCCTCCGCTTTTTCGACCAACTGCGCCGCCCGCTTGAAGAAGTGGACTGGTCGTTCATCTTCCGCCTGCTCCGTTCGGAACTGGCGATGGGGAACGGCGAGTTGGATCCGCAGTTCGAGACGACGGCATTGCGGGAATTGGGGCTGGTGGATTGGGAACGGGTGCGCGATTTACTGGATGACAGGAAGCCAGGGCGCGCGATGCGGCATCTCCCACCCAAGGTGCGGTGGATGGCGGTCAGCCTGGTCAAACGACACACACCACTGCGCCGGCTCGTCTTTCGCAACACGCGGCGACTGCTGCGAGAATACGCTCGGAAGGGCCTGCTGCAGGCTAACGTACCCCGTCGCGACCCTCGCCTGGTGTGGATCCCGATGCGCGACGAGGAGCAAGCGCTCTACGAGCGGATCGAGGAGTACATCACAAGGTTCTATCGCAAGTACGAGAGCGAGCGCAAGGGATTGGGCTTCGTGATGACCGTCTACCGCCGGCGGTTGACGAGCAGTTTCTACGCCGTGCAGCGCAGCCTGGAGCGGCGGCTGGCCTTTCTGCGCGGCCAGGCTGGCCTGGGGCTGGTCGAGGATGACGTGGAACAAGAGGAACTGAGCCTGGACATAGATGAACTCGATCTGGCGGAGCGTTCTCTCTTCCGCGACGAGATCACGTACGTCGAGGACTTCGTGCACGCACTGAGTATGCTCGGCGGCCACGATTCCAAGGTCGAGCAACTACTGAGAGAGATCGGCGAAATCTTCCGCCAGCGGGACACGGTGATCATCTTCACCCAGTACACGGACACAATGGACGCCCTACGCGAGCAGTTGCGACAGAGTTACGGAGGCCAGGTGGCCTGCTACAGCGGTCGTGGTGGCGAGCGCTGGGACAGCGTGATGTGGGTACCGGTGACCAAGGAGGAGATCAAGAACGGTTTCCGTGAGGGCAAGGAAATCAAGATTCTTCTCTGCACCGAGGCAGCCAGCGAGGGCATCAACCTGCAGACCTGTGGCGTGCTGATCAACTACGACATGCCCTGGAACCCGATGCGGGTGGAACAGCGCATCGGCCGCGTGGACCGCATCGGCCAGCGGTATGAGGAGGTCTGGATCCGCAACTACTTCTACGAGGACACCGTCGAGGCGCAGGTCTATCAGGCTCTCTCACGGCGTATTGACTGGTTTCAGGATGTAGTAGGGCCGCTACAGCCGATCCTGGCGCACATCGGCAGGACAATCCAGACCCTGGCGATGGTGCCGGAGGCCGAGCGGAAACAGGCACTGCGGGAAGAACTGGAGCGCATTCAGGCCGAACTGGACAACCTGCAGGCAGGCTTTGATTTGGACGAGTGGTCCAAGCAAGCCGGGGGAGACACAGCGGTGGACACGCCAGTCACGTTGCCAGAGTTGGCCAGCGCCCTGATGACCGCGCCGACGCTACAGACACACTTTCGCCCCCATGAGATCATCGAGACCGCCCTCTGGCTGCAGCACAATGGGCGCGAGTTTGCCGTGACGTTTGATCCCGCGACGTTCGATGCCTATCCCAACACGCTGCAACTGCTTACCTTTGGCAATCCACTGCTGGAGTCCCTCTTGGCGCAGGTGCCGGCGCCAGATGAGGACGAGTGGGCCTGGGGCCGTATCCTGCGCCTGAAGGTGGAAGCGCCGCTCCCGCGCGTCGCCTACTATGCTCCGGATACCGATGGGCAACCCCAGCGGTTGAACCGGTTGGTAGATATGCGGGCAGCGATCGAGGCATCGCCGGCCGACGGCAAGTGGTCGGACGAGGCGGTAGAGGCAGCCCAGCGCGATTTCCAGGCGCTCGTGGAGACTGAGTGGAAGTCCATAGGGCACGCCCAGGCACAACTGGAGCAAGCGCAGCGAAGTGCCCTGAAGGCTCAGGCGGCCCGGCTGCTGCTCAACGCGGCACTGGTCGAGCTGGCACTGGGGCAGCAACTCGATTTGTTCGGCGAGGAGGCGTACCCGGCCGCGTTCGACGAGACAGCGGTCATCGGGCTCAAGCGGCACGGTTACCCATGGGCACCACTCCTGAAAATTGCGCGCTCCCACATCCAGACGCCGCGGCCCACAGACCCCTTCTTCGTGGAGGTCCAGGGCGAGTCCGCGGACCGGCTCAGACGGCGGTTTGAAACACTTCAGCAGCGTGCGGCGCGGTTGCTGGAAAGGATCGCTGCTGGGACCCGGTAGGAAATCGCGCGACACCGGGGAGTCAACGCTCATAACAGCGCAGGCTCCCACTTGCCGAAGGTTTGTGGTATCTTCTCAAAATGTAGGGGCGAACCCTTGCGGTCGCCCTGACGGGCAGCGGTCGCCCTGACGGGCAGGTGCAAGACCTGCCCCTACCCCAGATTATTGAGAAGATACGGTTTGTGGTATAATTCGTGCCGATGGCCGAGTTCGTCCACCTCCACGTGCACAGCGAATACTCACTCCTCGATGGTCTCACCAGTTGCCGGGGACTGGCCGAGCGTGCTGCCCAACTGGGCATGCCTGCGCTAGCCCTCACCGACCACGGCACAATGTACGGCGCGGTCCAGTTCTACAAAGCGTGCAAGGCCGCTGGCATCAAGCCGATCATCGGCATAGAGGCATACCTGGCCCCCAGGGGCCGGCAGGATCGGGACGCACAACTCGACCGCAAGTCCTACCACCTGGTGCTTCTGGCCCAGAACGACAGCGGCTACCACAACCTGATGCGGTTGGCGACCATCGCCCAACTGGAGGGCTTCTACTACAAGCCGCGCATTGACAGAGAAACGCTGGCCGAGCACGCCGATGGGCTCATCGTCCTCTCCGGCTGTGGCAGCTCCGAGGTTCCCCGCCTGATCCGGGCTGGACAACTTGACCAGGCGCGCCGCGCCATCGCCTGGTACCGCGACGTCTTTCCGGGCCGGTACTACCTGGAACTCCAGGAACACAACATCCCCGAACTGGCGGAGGTCAATCGCCAGATGAGCGCCTTCTCCCGCGAGTTCGGCCTGCCGCTGGTCGCCACCAACGACGTGCACTACGCCCGCCGTGAAGAGGCCAGCATCCACGACGTGCTGCTGTGCATCCAAACCGGCAAGACAATCAACGAGCCGAACCGCATGCGCATGGACGGCGACACTTACTATCTCCGCAGCGCAGAGGAGATGGCCGCGCTTTTCTCCGAAGTGCCCCAGGCGCTGACAAACACGCTGCGCATCGCGGAGATGTGCGAACTGGAATTGGAGTTCGGTCACTACCACCTGCCCCCCTTTGAGGTGCCCAGGGGGTACGACGCACAGGCGTATCTGCATCACCTGTGTGAGGAGGGATTGCAGCGGCGGTACGCAGTCATCACCCCTCAAATCCGCGAGCGGCTCGACTACGAACTGGGCATCATCCACCGCATGGGTTTCGACACCTACTTCCTCATCGTCTGGGACCTGTGTCGCTTCGCCAGGGAGCGGGACATCTGGTGGAACGTGCGGGGATCGGGAGCCAGTTCCATCGTCGCCTACAGCCTGGGCATCACCAACCTGGAGCCATTGCAGCACGGGCTGATTTTCGAGCGCTTCCTCAACCTGGGCCGCGTGACCATGCCCGACATTGACCTGGACTTTCCCGATGACCAACGGGATCAACTGATTCGCTACACCATCGAAAGATACGGGCACGAACAAGTGGCCCAGATCATCACTTTCGGCACGATGGGGGCCAAGGCGGCCATCCGCGACGTGGGACGGGCGCTCGACTACCCTTTGCCAGAGGTGGACCACATCGCTCGCCTGGTGCCGGGCGGCCCCAAGGTCAAACTGGATCGGGCGTTGCAGGAAGTGCCCGAACTGCGGGAGCAATACGAGACACAGGAGCACATCCGGCGGCTGATTGACACCGCCCGAGGCGTGGAGGGGAACGTGCGCCACGCCAGCACTCACGCCGCCGGCGTCGTCGTCTCCGACGTGCCCCTCGTCGAGTACACACCCATGCACCGGCCCACGCGCGGTGGCGATGAGGGCGAGATCGGCGTCGTCACCCAGTACGCGATGGAGGAACTGGAGGAACTGGGACTGCTCAAGATTGACTTCCTGGGCCTCTCCACCCTCACCATTATGCGCCGCGCCTGCGAACTGATCCACCAGCGGCACGGCGTGGACCTGAACCTGGACAACATCCCCACCGACGACCCGGTCATCTACGACCTGCTCTCAGGCGGGGACGTGATAGGCGTCTTCCAGGTCGAAGGGCAGGGTATGCGGCGGGTGCTGATGAAGATGCAGCCCACGAAGTTCGAGCACATCATCGCCACCATCAGCCTCTTCCGCCCCGGCCCGATGGAGCACATTGACGATTACATTGACCGCATGCACGGCCTCAAGCCAGTCGAGTACCGCCATCCCAGCCTGAAGCCCATCCTGGAAGAGACCTACGCCACCATTGTGTATCAGGAGCAAATCATCCGTATCCTGACAGACATCGCCGGCTACTCCGCTCCCGAGGCTGACCTGGTCAGGCGGGCTGTGGGCAAAAAGAAGAAGGCCAAACTTCTCAAGCACCGCACCTCTTTCATCCAGGGAGCAATGGAGCACGGCGGCCTGCCTCGCCAAACGGCCGAGGCTATCTTCGACGACATTGAGTATTTTGCCAGATACGGATTCAACAAGGCGCACGCCGCCGACTACGCTGTCCTCACCTGTCAGACCGCCTATCTCAAGGCCAAGTACCCGATCGAATACATGGCCGCGCTGCTGACCGTCGAGCGGCACAACACCGAAAAGGTCGGTCTCCTCATCGCCGAGTGCAGCCGTATGGGGATCAAGGTGCTCCCCCCGGACGTCAACCGCTCTAGCCTGGATTTCACCATTGAGCCCCCCCCCGAAGCGGGGGGGAGTCCGGCGATCCGCTTCGGGCTGGGCGCGGTTAAGAACGTGGGCGAGGGACCGGTCGAGACGATTCTGGCCGCCCGCCAGGCAGGGAGCCTCTTCCGTGACCTGGATGATTTCTGCCGCCGCGTGGACCTGCGACAGGTGAACCGGCGTGCGTTGGAAAGCCTGGTCAAAGTGGGGGCCCTGCGTCCTTTCGGCACGCGCCCGCAACTCCTCCCCATTGTGGAGCGCATCATCGGGCTGAGCGCCAGCCTGCACCGCGCCTGGGACGTGGGGCAGATGAGCCTGTTCGGCGAGGCCACTGGTGTACGCCTGGCGGCTGGGGAGACGCTGTTGCCTCCACTCTCTGGGACCGCCGAAGTGCCGCAGAAAGAAATCCTGGCCTGGGAAAAGGATCTGGTCGGCGTGTACATCTCCGAGCACCCTTTGACACAGGCCATGGTCAAGCTGCAAGATGTCATAACCGCCTACGCTGGAACGCTGAGCGCGGATATGAACGGGCAACAAGTAGTCGTCGCTGGGATGGTGCAGCGGACGCGCCGCCACACGACGAAGAAGGGAAACGAGATGGCCTTCGTGACCCTGGAAGACCTGCAGGGCACCTGCGACGTCATCGTCTTCCCTCGCGTGTGGAGCCGGAGCAAACACCTCTGGCAACCAGAGCACATCCTGATAGTGGGCGGCAAGGTGGACACAGGACGGCGAGATGAACCGAGCCTGCTATGCGACTGGGTCAAGTCCCCCGACGAAGTGACCGTTCCGGCCGAACAGAATGATGCACCCCCTCCACCCCCTCCCGTAGGGGGGGGCAGAGAGGGAGTACGCACCATCCGTGTGACACTGTCCCGCAGCGACGAGCAGGCCCGGGACGAGCAAGTGCTGCGTAAGGTCCACAGCCTGCTGGTGGGGTACCAGGGCCAGGATCGCTTCGTCATTCACCTGGTCGGCGACGCGGGCGGAACGGTCGAATTGGCGTTCCCGAACGACACAACCTGCTACTGCCCCGAACTGGCGCGGGAACTGGCCGCCGCAATCGGGGCGGAGGCAGTTGGGGTAGAGGAGGAGATAAAGTGAAATGGAGGAAAAGAGAGAATGAGAATCGGCATCCTGACTGGTGGAGGAGATGTCCCTGGATTGAATCCCTGCATCAAGGCACTGGTCTATCGCGCCATTGCCGAGGGGCACGAGCCCATCGGCATCCGTCGTGGCTGGCGCGGGCTTCTTTTCTACAACCCCGACGACCCGGCTGCGTGCGAAGAGTGCCTTCAGCCGCTCAACGAACTGATAGTGCGCACCATAGACCGCACCGGCGGCACCTTCCTGCACACATCGCGCATCAATCCCAGCCACGTGCGCCCCTCACGTGCGCCCGACTTTCTGCGCCCCGAGGGGGAATTGGACGATAGCCAGAGGCTCGACTTCACCGACCACGTGTTGAAGGCACTGGAGCATCTCAAGATTGACGTGCTGATCCCCATCGGAGGGGAAGACACACTGGGGTATGCGGCCCGCATCCACCGCGAGGGCTTCCGCGTCATCAGCATCCCCAAGACGATGGACAATGACGTCTTCGGCACCGACTACTGCATCGGCTTCTCCACTGCCGTCACACGGAGCGTGCACTTTATCCACCAGTTGCGTTCCACGGCCGGTTCCCACGAGCGCATCGGCGTGATCGAACTGTTCGGGCGGCACTCCGGTGAGACTTCGCTTATCTCGGCTTACCTGGCCGGCGTGGATCGGGCCATCATCTCCGAGGTCCCTTTCGACATTGAGAAACTGGCCGGCCTGTTGATGCAGGACAAGCGGGCAAATCCCAGCCACTACGCCATGATGACCATTTCGGAGGGAGCCCACGAGATCGGCAAGGAAGTCATCCAGACCGGTGTGTCCGACCCCTACGGCCACAAGAAGTTGGGTGGCATCGGGGCAGTCACAGCGGAGAAACTGGAGAGAATGACGGGTGTGAAGACGATGTGCCAGGAAGTGGCCTATCTGATGCGCTCGGGCGCACCGGACGCTCTGGACATCATGGTGGCGGTCAACTACGCCAACACAGCGCTGGACCTGCTATCCATCGGCAAGGTTGGGCGCATGGTCGCGCTGCGGGATGGACGCTACACCGACATCTCGGCCGAATCGCCCACGCTGGGGGTCAAACACGTGGACGTGCGGGCCCTCTACGATGTGGATGGCTACCGACCCAAAGTATGGCACGTGCTGAGCAAGCCGATGTTCCTGTACTAGAGGATACAAGAACACCAGTACACAAGTAGACAAGGTGGGTAAGGGGGAGCGAATGAAGCGTATTGGCGTGCTGACAAGCGGCGGGGATAACCCCGGTCTCAATCCCTGCATACGCGCCGTGGTGCGCATGGGGATCCACGTGGGGCTGGAGGTAATGGGCGTCCATCGAGGCTACGCCGGTCTGATAGACGGTGAAATTGACGAGATGGACGCTCGCTCGGTGGGTGGTATCATCGGGCGCGGAGGGACGATTCTGGGGACCGCCCGCTCTCCAGAGTTCTATGAACCCAAGGGGCGCAGGGAGGCATTGCGCAGCCTCAATCGGTTCGGGATAGATGGGCTGGTGGTTATCGGAGGCAACGGCTCCTTGAGCGGGGCGCTGGAACTGTGGCGCTTAGGCTTCCCGACCATCGGCATCCCCAGCACCATTGACAACGACGTCAATGGCACCGACATCTCCATCGGCGTGGATACAGCGCTGAACACCATCCTGGATGCCATAGATAAGATCAAAGACACCGCCTCCTCCCACAACCGAGCCTTTCTCATCGAGACGATGGGGCGCGACTCGGGCTACCTGGCGCAGGTGAGCGGCATCGCCGGCGGAGCAGAACTTGTGCTCATCCCAGAGATAGAGACGACGTTCGAGCAAATTCGCCAGACGATCGAGGAGGCCTACATTCGGGGCAAAACGCACTGCATCATCATTGTCGCTGAGGGATGGAAACCAGGAACACAGGCCTTGGCCAGGCAGCTACGGGAGCGGCAAGAGGATTTGGGCTTCTCGGTGCGAGTCACACAACTGGGACACGTCCAGCGAGGCGGCGCTGCCAGTGCCTTCGACCGGCTGCTGGCCACCCGGCTGGGTGCGGCCGCAGTGCGCGAACTGAGCGCCGGCAACGGCGGGAACACAGTCGGCTGGGTCAAGAGCGCTGCCGCATTGACACCCCTGGAGGAGGCGGTCGCCTTCGAGAAACAGATCGACCGGGAGTTATGTGAGTTGGCGGGGATTATGGAGAAATAGATAAGAGTATGGGAGTGTGGGGGCATGGGAGTGCGAGGCAGCGATTCCTCTGCCGCGCCATTCCGGAACCGTGTACATGTTCAGTGCGCACGACGATGCCCCTACACAATCATCGGCTCGCGGTAGAGGCCAAAGACTTCCCGGAAAACATCCATAATCTCCTGCAGCGTGGCGTAGACGCGCACGGCGTCCAGGATGCGCGGCATAGTGTTCTCGGTGCCCTGGGCGGCGATGCGCAGCCGGTCGAGGGCCTGCCCCACTGCCCCATTATCCCGTTCCGCTCGCACCTGCGCCAGCCGGGCGCACTGCCGCTCGTGCCCCTGCGGGTCTATCTTCAGCAATGGCACCCGCAGCGGCTCGTCTGCCACGAATTCGTTCACCCCGACGATGATGCGCCGCCGCTCGTCAATCTCGCGCTGGTAGCGGTAGGCAGCGTCGGCGATCTCCTGCTGAAAGAAGCCAACCTCGATAGCCGGAATGACCCCGCCCAACGCCTCAATCCTCTCGAAGTAGTCATACGCCTGCCGCTCCAGCCGGTCGGTGAGCACTTCGATGGCGTAGGAACCGCCCAGCGGGTCCACGGTATTGGCCACGCCGCTCTCGTGGGCGATGATCTGCTGAGTGCGCAGCGCGATGGTGACGGCGTGTTCGCTGGGGAGGGCCAGCGCCTCGTCCAGGCTATTAGTGTGCAGGGATTGGGTGCCGCCGAGGATCGCTGCCAGCGCCTGGATCGCCACCCGCACGACGTTGATCTCCGGCTGCTGCGCACTGAGCGAGCAGCCCGCCGTCTGGGTGTGGAAGCGCAGCCACCAGGAGCGGGGGTACTGCGCGCCGAAGGTGTGGCGCATCTCCCGCGCCCAGATACGCCGGGCGGCGCGAAACTTGGCAATCTCCTCCAGAAAGTCGTTGTGGCAGTTGAAGAAGAAGGAAAGACGGGGCGCGAAGGCATCAACGTCCAGCCCACGCTCCAGGGCCCAGCGGACGTACTCCATCCCGTCGGCCAGAGTGAAGGCCAGTTCTTGCGCTGCCGTCGAGCCGGCCTCGCGGATGTGGTAGCCGGAGATGGAGACGGTGTTCCACCTGGGCAAGTGCTGGCTGCCGAACTCGATGGTGTCGGTGACCAGCCGCATGGAGGGCTCGGGCGGGAAGATGTATTCCTTCTGAGCGATGTACTCCTTGAGGATGTCGTTCTGGATGGTGCCGCCGAGTTCGTGCACCGGCACGCCCTGCTTCTCGGCGGCGGCGATGTACATGGCCCAGGTGACCGCCGCCGGGGAATTGATGGTCATCGAGGTGGTCACTTTGCCCAGGGGGATGCCGTCGAAGAGAACCTCCATGTCACGCAACGAGGAGACGGCGACGCCGCACTTGCCAAACTCCCCCTCCGCCTCCGGCGCGTCGGTGTCGTAGCCGTAGAGCGTCGGCAGGTCGAAGGCGACGGAGAGGCCCGTTTGGCCCTGTTCCAGCAGGTACTTGAAGCGGGCGTTGGTCTCCTCAGCGGTGCCGAAACCAGCGAACATGCGCATCGTCCACAGCCGGCCCCGGTGCATCGTGGGATGGACACCCCGGGTGAAGGGGTACTCGCCGGGGAAGCCCAGTTTCCCGGCGTAATCGCCGTTTACGTCCAGCGGGGTGTACAGCCGCTCGACGGGTTCGCCGGAGGTGGTGATGAACTCCTCGCACCGCTCAGGATGCCGGTCAAGGGTTTCTTTGAGCGTCGTCTGCTGCCAGCGTTGGCGCGCCTGTTGGATACCCTGCAAATCATCAGTCATTGTTCAACCCCCAGGAGATAACGTTGCTGCGATTATACGTATCTTCTCAAAATGTAGGGGCGAACCCTTGCGGTCGCCCTGACGGGCAGGTGCAAGACCTGCCCCTACCCCAGATTATCGAGAAGACACGATTATACCTTGCTTTGGAGGAAAATGGAAGCCGCCATGTCCACGTCACCGCTCACGGCCGCCCCACAATCGTCTGGCCTTCCGGCCCGAGCACCCACTGGGCAAACTCGCGGGCCTCACTGGCCGGTTCGGCGGTGGCTACCAAATAGAGCGAGCGCGAGAGGGGATAACTCCCGTCGGCGATAGTCGCTGGAGCCGGCAGGACTCCCTCCACCGGCAGCACCCGCACGCCCTCCCCCACCCTCAGCGTCGAGACGTAGCCAACAGCCCCTATGGTGCGTGCTGTGTACTCGACGACTGCCTCGCTGGATGGCATCACCACGCCGGTGGGCGTGACGTCGTAGTTGCCCAGCACGAGGGAGTCGAACGCGGCCCGGGTGCCGGAACCTTCCTCGCGGCTGACGACAGTGAGTACCATCCCCCCCCACTCCTGCACCTGACCACGGAAGATCCCCTGCAGGTGCGCCAGCCCGGTCTCTGCGAACGGCGTAGCCGGGTGGATGATGACGGCGACGCCGTCGCTGGCAAATGGTTGCGACCACAGCGGCTCTTCACCGGTGGTCTCCCATAGCCACGAGAGCAGCGCCAGGTCTGCCCCGCCCGCCCGCAGCGTCTGCTCGGACACCGAGGAGTTGAAGACCTCAACCCGGACCGTGACCCAGGGGTGGGCTTCCTCGTAGGAGGCGGCCAGTTCCTCGGCCAGCGGCCCGCAGGAATCGGCAGCCACCAAGCGCAGGGTGACAGGCTCGCGGGTGACGGTGAGGGGCTGGGGGGCGCAGGCGGCCAGGAGGAGCAAGAGGCAGGAAGCGAGAAACAGGAGGCGGGTTGTAGATTGCAGATTGCGGATTGCGAATTGTGGATTGCGAGGCATAGTCACCGATTTATCGTTCGCCCCGTTTCCAGATACTCCCGCAGCCGCGTGACACCCACCGCCATCGCCGCTGCGACCAGCCAGGCCACGATCTGGAACGCGCTGTTCCTGGCGAAGAAGTTCGAGGCGGAACTGATATAGTATGAGAACCCATGTAATGATATGTGGCCTACATCCCCTGCAGCAACACCACGAGCAGGCAGGCGACGCCCGCGGCAGCGCAGTAGACGGCGAAGGGGTAGAGGCGGCGGCGTTGCAGGTAGCGCAGCAGGAAATGGATGCAGCCGAAACCGACGACGCCCGCCGACAGAAAGCCGACGACGAGCGTCGGGGCCCGTGCCGCCAGACCTCCCACCTGCGCCAGGCCCACCACCTTGAGCAACCCCGCGCCGAGGATGATGGGGGTCGCCAGGAGGAAACTGAAGCGGGCAGCGGGCTCCCGTCGCAGCCCTCGCGCCAGTCCGGCGGCGATGGTCGCGCCGGAGCGGGAGATGCCGGGGAGGATGGCCAGCGCCTGGGCCAGCCCGATGGTCAATGCGTCGGACCAGGCCAGCGTGTCCAGATTGTGCTCACGGCGGCCAAACCGCTCGCTGGCGGTCAGGAGCGCCGCCGTGACCAGCAGGAAGCCAGCCGCTGCAACGGGGCGGGCAAACATCCCCTCGAAGAAGTCCTCCAGCAGATAGCCAATCAAAGCGGCGGGCAGCGTGCCCAGCAGGATGAGCCAGGCCAGCCGGGCGTCCGGGACCTCTACAACGTCTTGTGCAGGTGGCAGCCGCAGCGGTTCCTGAGCAGCAGATTCCAGACCGAAGGCATCCTCGCCCGCCCACACTTTTCCCCTCGCCAGGGCGATCTGTAGACTGCGCGAGGTTCGCCTGTACAAAGAGCGAAAAGCCGCCCGGACGATGGAGACCCAATCGCGCCAGAAGTAGGCGACGACGGCCAGCGCTGTACCCCAGTGAACGACGGCGTCGAAGGCCAGATGGGGTGCAGGCCACCCCAAAAGCCAGGGCACGAGCACCAGGTGGCCCGAACTGCTGACAGGGAGGAATTCAGTGGCGCCCTGAAGGACGCCGAGAAAGAAAGCCTGCGGAATGCTCACGGATGCACCTCATAAGATGGTTTCAAGTTTCAGGTTTCAGGTTTCAGGGTTCAGGGTTGCAGGTTCAGGCGGGCGAGGATGGCGGCGGAGTCCTCCGGGCCAGCGGGCACCACGCGCCCCTGCTCCACCACGGTCGGCACGGCTCCGACGGTGATGATGCGGTCGCCTTGCAGCGTGACACGCAGGATGGCCCCACGGCGGCAGCCGGCCGGGTAGGGTTGGTCGAACAGGAAGTTGCCCAGGCTGTAGGCGACGAGTGTATCCCCCACCCACTCGACCCGCTGCAAGACATGGGGCCCGTGTCCGACGATGAGCCTGGCCCCGGCATCGGCCAGCGTCCTGGCGATGGCCCGTTGGCGCGGACTGGGCGCGGCCTGGTACTCGCCGCCCCAGTGGATGGAGACGATAACCACATCGGCCTGCTCCGCTGCGGCGGCTACCGCCTCTGCTGCGGCTTCCAAATCGAGGGGCGCAACACTGTCGTCGAAGGCCAGGAGGTGGCAGGTTGGTAATTTAGTAGATTGGTAGTTGGTAGATTGGTGTACTGGTGACCGGCCTGGCGACGTACCGGTTTCCCAATTTACCAATGTACCAGTTTCCCAACCTACCAATGGAGCGATACCGGCCGCGGATAGCGTGTTCACCGTCTCTCGCAACCCGGCCTCTCCCGCGTCCAGCGCGTGGTTGTTGGCCAGGGAGACAGCGTCGAAGCCGGCCACGTGAAGAGCGGTGACCGCCTCCGGCGGTGCTCGCAGGTCGTATGCCCCCCCTTCATCCCCCCCGATGGGGGGGACAGAGGGGGGGAGCGGCGCGGTCGTCAGTGGCGACTCCAGGTTGGCGAAGGCCAAGTCGGCCTCGGCCAGCCAGGGCTGTACCTCAGCGAAGGCGGCCTCCCAGTCCCCACCTAGCGCCTGCGCCACTCCGCGGCCCAGCATCACGTCACCGGCGAGGGCAAGCGTGAAAGGCAGCCTCACTGATCTGTTCGGGCCAGGTGGCGTAGGTTCCCCTGGGAGGAGGAAGAAAGAAGCAAGAAAGCAAGGAAGCAGGAACGTAGTAATGCTGCGCGATCTCCGCGATTTCTCGCTGCCCCGCTTCCTCACTTTCCACCTTGGTTCATTCACTGACAAAAGAAGCCGTCCACTCCGGCCGCTCGGGTGTATCGCCGGCCGCCAGCATCTCTCGCCACTTCTCATCGGTCAGGCGGTCATCCATCGGCCAGGGGAACTCGTAGTAGGAGTAAACGCCGCCTTTGGCGATGTGCAACCCGCCTGCGCCATCCGGCACGGCGACGTAAATCTCAAAGATATAGCCGGTGCCCTCCTCCAGCACGGCCCCCTCACCCGTGATAGGATCCAGGCCGGTGGCGACGTCGGCGACGACGGGAGCCTGGTCGTCCTGCTCGAAGAAGGGCCTACCTTCACCCTCCTGGTCGGCGGCGGCCAAGGTCATCGCCTCCAACTCGCCGCCGTAGTATTTGATGCGCTCGCAGTCCTCATTGGTCAGCGGTTCACCGGCCAGTTCTCGCTGCGCTACATCGAGCAGGAAGGTGAGCAGATCGTCCAGCCGCATCAGGTTGGCGTCCGTGTTCTCGGTCAGGAGGCCACGGCTCTCCAACCCGTCGGCCGTCTGCCGGGTGAGGGCTAACAGGCGGGCGTAGGCTTCCGGGTTGGGCTCGACCCAGCCATGGGGCGGCTCCGGCGGCGGCCCGCCGCCCATCTCCGCCATTGACTGCTTGGCGTAAAGGATAGTGTCGTGCTTCAGTTCAGTGAAGGAGCCCAGCGCCGCGTGCAGATCCTTGTGCGTCCAGCCTCTAGTCTGCATGAAGGCCGGGTACTGCGCGCCCTTCGGCTCCAGGAGCGGCCCGAAAGCGTAGAACCAGGCCCAGTAGAGGTTCTGGGTCCAGGAGTCCAGTTGCAGCGCCGAGAACTCCCCGCGTAACTTCGCCATCTGCTCCGGGTAGTGAAGATAGGCCGTCTCGCCCATCTCGTCGAGGATGGAGTGGGCTTCCTCGGAGCCCAGCACGGCCATCACGTCGAGCGCTTTGGGCAGCGTGCGGGGGTTGTCCATCGTGCCAACCTCGCGCCAGGTGAGTTCGTCGAAGATGTAGGCGTCGAGGACGAAACGCTGGCCCATAAAACGGAAGCCCTGCGTCACCTGCTCCTTGTCCTCCCAGATATAGACCCACATGGAATTGATCTGGGGGGGCGGGAGTTGGCGGGCGGCCTCGACGAAGGCAGCGAATCTCGGTTCGTCGGCGATGGCAAAGACGGGGGCATCGGGGCCGAAGGTGGTGTCCCACAGCGCGCCGTACTCGTGGAAGCCCAGGTCATCCGCCTTGCCGACGATGAAGACGGTAGGGTCGTACACCCGCGCCCAGACGTCGGCGGCGGGGATGCCGTTCACATCGGTGTGGCGCAAGATGTGGGTGATGAGGAGCGCCATGCGGGTCTCGCCGGGCCTCTGCAACCGCATGTTGATGCGGCCATACCATATCATCGTGCGGAAGTAGCGCTGGAGTTGCTCGCTGCGGGTGTAGTGGCCTCGGGGAACGTACTGGGAGTAGTCTTCGCACAGACAAGGCTGGTCCTGGCACTCCGGCGGCGGCATCGTGTCGCAAGGATCGCAGCCTTCAGGGCAGTCCTGGCTGAAGATGGGACTGGGGCCCATACCTGCGTGTGCCTCAATCAGCGCCAGTTCGCCGGCCACCAGGCCAGCCACCTCCGGCGGTGTGACGGCGGCGGGGTTGATGAGGGCGTCGGCGACGGCGAAGTATGCGAGCACGTTGCGGGCAGTCTTCTCCAGTTCGGTGCCCTGCAGTTCAGCGTAGTCAGCCTGAGCCGATTGGAGGCAGGCAGTAGTGAGCGCCGCGATGTCCGATGCAAAGTGCTCCCGCTCCAGGTCGCGCAGCATCTTGTCGAAGAGCAGGTGGTAGACGTGGTAGACGGAGTCGGTGGTGACGAAGACGGGGACTTCCTCGTAGCGGGCATTCTCGTAGACCTGGAAGAACTCCAGCCACTCGGCCGGCGCGACGACGAAGCCATTCTGCGCCAGGAGCGCGCTCTGCGCGTCACTGAAGGTGAACTGGCTGTAGTTGGGGAGTGTCGTCGGGTCAAGCGGCAGTGTGTAGCCGCTGTAGGCCGCGGGCAGGTTGACGGGGATCTCGGAGTAGGCAGCAAAGCCTGGCCCGCGCACGTCGGGCGGCGGGGTGGCAGGGACAGCGGTCGCTGGGGCTGCAGTAGGGGGTGGTACAGTCGCGGTAGGGGGTGGCACAGTCGCGGGGGGCGGCGTCAGCGTCGCAGGCAGGTTGCAGGCCAGCATGGCGGCGATGAGGGTCAGCAATGCAATTATACTTACTCTGAACTTGTGCATCGGAACACCTCCTTGGGCAGGATGCAGGATACAGGATGCAGGACCTCGGAAGAAGCTGCCGCTCGCCATCCAATGACGGGCAGTATACCTACGGGTGGAGATTGGGGTTCTCAGTCTTCAACCCCTCGGCTTGCGCCGCTTTCAAGAGGCCATTGTCGGCCGCGACGAGGGTGAGCGTGGGCAGGTTATTGTCCAAGAGCACCTGGTTGAGATGCAAGGCGCAGGCCAGGTGCACAGCGTCATGGGCGGCTGTCCCTTTCTTCGATAATCATCTGGCTGGCTGGCTTGCCGCCAGCCTGGATGGGCATCCAATGCTGGTTTTCAAGTCCCGCCAGGTATTGCGCCGCTTCTTCGGGGCTGGGGCCGACAGCGCCCGCCCGATGCAAAGCGGCGACTATCTGCTTTTGCAGCGCCATTGCCTCCGGCACGGGTTCCGCTTCGGTCTTCGCCTTTGTTTCCCCCTCGACGTAGCGCAATCCCCACTCCAAGATGCGAGGCAGTTCATCCTGGTATGGACACAGTCGCCGCGCCAGTTCTGAGGGCACCTGTACTTGAATTGTCTCCACCTGTTTCGCCCCTTCTCGTTGACCGCAAGTATAAGTGAAGATGCGATGGGTGTCAAATGACATAGACCGGACTTTCACCGGCTAGCAGACGACAGCTTTCAGGACACACCAGCGACTTGTCAGGCGGCGCTCGGCGGCGACCACCGCTTCGTAAACCATCCGTTCCCACCCTTGGTTGTCATATCAGCGGTCGAGTCAATAACAAGATGTGCAGTCTCCTCGGGGGCATGAGATGCAATGTAGTGGTCTTCAGACGGGATCCAATGCTTGATCTCCGCCGACGAAGTATCACCTCGCCGCAAGAGCCTGGACACTCGGATGTCGCGGGGGCAGGAAAACCATATACGGAGATCGTAATAGCCTGAAAGCTCGTTCCGAGTCGCAGTGACCCCATCAACTATCGTTACTCCGCCAACATCAATCGTTACCCAATCCTTTAGGCGGTCTGCCGGCCAATCATGTAGCTGAAAGCGAGCTGCCTCACCTGACTGAAGAGGGATAAGTACTTGATCCCGTAGCCGTTTCCAGTCCAAATCAGACACTACCGCATAGTCTTTTCGGCGTTCAGCCGAAGGGCGGCAGAAATTGTCGATATGGACAATGGATACAGGGGTCGTCGTCTCCTTAATTGTCTCGGCAAACCAATGGGTGAAAGTTGTCTTTCCCGCTCCAGCCCCTCCATCTACTCCCACAAGGACCGAGCGATCTGGAGCTACCAATGTGGTGATTAGGTGGATAACATCCGCAAGCGGTATCCCCATCTTACGAAGATTCTCCACAAGCTCTTCCTTAAGCCGTCTAACGGCTGGCGCATAACCCGCTTGGCGGCTGCGTGGTGAGTACCTCCGCTAGACAGCTAACTACAATGCGCATGGAGCCTTTGTTTGGACGCGAGACTAGCCAAGTCGGGTTGTAGGGTCAGGAGATGGCGCCTGAGACTCAGGTGAGGCAGACCAGTTGCTCTCCGTTTCCTCTGAGAGTGCCTCACTCGCTTTCACCCTATCCTGGTTTCCATCCCCTGCCACCTCGAACCGTACGTGAGGTTTTCCCTCATACGGCTCTCCGATAGCCTTCTTCCTGTGGCATGCACAATTTTCACACCTCACACCTTTTATGACCTGCTACATCAGGCCGGCGTCAAGTGTCGTTCTCGCTTGGCACACAGGCACAGTCTGCGCTGACCTTCTCGTGAGCCTTCTATGGGTGTTGTTGGCCCTTTCGGGCATGCACCATCACTTACGGTCCCGCTCGACGCGGCTGAAGCAGGGTCCCTTCCCTCCTACAAGGTTATGTTGTTCTTGCTATCTACAGTACTATGAACCCCCCCGACTTCTCACGTAGCATCCCGCTGAACTTCACTTCTTCAGCTTATATCAGCAGTTACGGCAGTTGTGGGCTTCCGACCACGTGAGACCTCTCCTGTTCCGTCGTCTACTTTCACCACATCCCGTTCCCTCTACGCCGGGGAAGCCTGCCCTGAGCTTGTCGAAGGGTTCTTCGGCGCTGCCTTTCCAGGTTCTTCACGCCTTCCGTGGCCTTCACTTTCGCTGACAAGCTCGGCTCCCCCTGGTTCCCCTTCCGGGGCTAACCTTTCGACGCTGCAGGATTCACTTGATGTTGCGGGCTGCGATTCTGCTCCCCTTTCTCAGGAGGTTACAACGCTTCAGCACCATCGGTCACCCAGAAGCACTGGTTGCCTGCTACGCGGCTGCCTGACCATTACCGCGACCGGACTTTCACCGGCTAGCAGACGACAGCTTTCAGGACACACCAGCGACTGGTTATGCGGCGGACTGGGCCAGCACTGATTCAATAGCATCTGCCACACCATCCAGGCCATCGGCATGCAGCTTCTCCGCAGTGCTACGTAGTGCGGTCAGTATTATGGGCAGGCTTTCGTCGCCAGCGGCGTCGGCCAGTGTACGTGGCAGAGATTTATAGCCAGCGTCTATTTTCATCTGCCAGTAAGAACTGGGGGCTGCAAAGGCTGTGATCTCAACGGGCTCTGTCCGCGCGACAGGCTTACCACTATCAACCTTAGCGATGCTGTAGAATGTGCCGACAGTGTCATCGTCACCGATGTCCACCTTGACAAGCAAAGTTCCGTTCTCTGGACTGAAGTATATATCCACCGAATCGCTGACTCTGAGCACATTGCGCAACTCCTTTCTATATCTCTCAGTTGTCTCCGTCTCATCTCTCCTTATGCTCCTGAGCCGCGCAATAACTCGGACCTGATCAATGGATTTGGCACTGACTTGGACTCCAAGGTGGTCACTAGCAAATCTCATGAATCGTTCTGAGTTGTACATGTAAAATGTTGATACACCTGCTTTTGAGGATATCTCCTCGACCAGTTCGGGTCGCGGGCCGACAGTCTTCCATCCTTCTGACTTGACTTTCCACCACCAGTCCTCTTTGTCATCGTCTGTGACGAAGATAATCTGCTCGAGTTCCTCTCGCGACTGTACTTCCTTTATGATCTCATACCAG
>DAOUEC010000008.1:0-7980 GCA_034430655.1 Anaerolineae bacterium | reverse complement strand
GCTGCATCTCGGCCCAGTCGTGCTCGTAGTAGCGGCGCAGGTTGGTCTTGAGCACCCATTCGTCAACTGGCCGGCCGGTGTACTCCGCCAGCCAATCGAGGAAGCCATGCACCTCGGCCTGTTTCGCCTTGTGCATCTCGATCATCCGCCCGGCCAGGTGGGCCAGCAGGTCGTGGACGACGTCGGATTTTTCGTGTTTGATGTTCGGTGAGCCGTCGTGGCGAAGGATATATGGCAGGTGGGGAGTTGCTTCACCGACACGAGTTTGTGAGCCAAGAAACAGTACTACAATGATGAACTGGCAGGAGTGTCTCAGGGAGAAGGAAAGGCTTGACTTGACTCCCCAAGCGAGATTGGAGCGTCCACAATGAGCTCCCGCTCTCTAACCTTACGTGCTGGCTCACCTACACGCCATATGAGGACATACTCGTGAGCCAGGGGTATGAAGTATTCAATACCATATCTGCGCCCGAATGATTTGACATTATGCTGGGCTTTAATCAGGATCGGATAATCAGGATCGCCAAGTCTTGAGATGAGGTCCCGAAAGATCAAGTAGTACTTTCCCCTCCTTCGCACATCCCCAAGTAGGACCGCAAGATGCCCACCGTTGGGTTCCAATGTCTTAAGCAGGCGTTTACAAGCGCGCGCGAGACTTTCGATGAAATCCTCGTATTTACGAATGTTACTCAGGTCTCTTGGATCATCCGAGTACTTGATAATGTCCCAGTATGGCGGATGAAAGAAGATAAAATCGAATCCTGACGGTATTTGCGAACTGAGCACATCGAATTCGTCCCTCAAGTCACATTGTACACAATCCACTCCCAACTCATGGCACACGTCACCTGTAGTTCCACTGCCAGCTGCGGGATCGAGAACGCGCCTGGCGCCAAAGTGTGTGATCAATTCTTTCCTACTGCATCACCCCAAAGGCGGCCACTCGCCCCTGCCGGCCATTTTGGCGTCTACCTCAGCTTGCTCGCTGCCTTTGAGGTAGCCGATTTCATAGACCATAGCGTGCTCAGAGGTAGGATCTCTGTCTTTGAACGATGTGTCAAATTTAGATCCGAGATAACCATTCTCAAAACCTTGATCCTCGATTTGCTGAATTGTCATAGCCCACGCCGCTGACTCAGCCTGTGTGGACGGCGCGCCGGCGCTTTCCATCGCCCTTCCAGGCTTTCGCAACGACTTTTCATAACTCATTTTCACATCTCCTCGGATCTTCTTGAGTAAAGCGCAAGTACTTGCTACATGCTTGGAATCAGCTAATGATCTTCCTCAACTCGTAGGTTTCACCGGCGTTGCTTAGCTTATAAAGACCGAACCGGCCTTCCACTCCCCCTTTTCTTACAAAAAGATGCTCACCGCCTTTACCTGTAGTATGCTCATTGAGACGGCCACGAACGCTGTTATGCAAAGTATCCCATTTGTACTCTGCCCCCACCTCCCTGGCCCGCGTTTCGACATAGTCCGCTATTTCAGTCCAATGTACCCATGAATCCGGACTGGTACGCAAACTTTTGATGGCCTGGATGATCAATTCTTTCTGGGTAGGGACGGTCCCTGGTAGTCTTTCCTCCAGTTTCCGAAGTTGGGCTATTGCTTCTTTCACCGCTCGCCGTTCGGCCCCTTTTCTCTGTGCTCTCCCAATCGTTGAACGCACCTTCTGATACGCTTCTAAATACTCGTCAGTGGGCGCAAATAACGATTCACGCCCGCGCACACTGGCGTAAAAGCTAAGGGCAGCAGCAATAACTGGATTTGTTTTCGGACCGTCAATAGCCACGCCGATTTCGACGTTGTCTATCAGTCCACCCCTGCTCAGATTGGAAGAGCCAATGATGGCTGTCCAGTCGCCATCTGCCTGTTCAAACATATACAGCTTTGGATGAAAAGCAGGTTCCCGGCCTGGCAAGTACGGGTTGGAGAACGCGAAGAGGGTGAGAGCAGGGTGCGATGCTTGGATTTCCATAACACGACTCAGTGCGCGCGGTTCGGTCAACGAGAAGTCCAAGCCAAAGATTATTTCAGCCTCGCCCCCACGGTCGAGAAGGCCCACGAGATTCTCTTGGATCAGCCTGACGCCTGAAAACTTTACAAAGGCTACCGCCATCATCGTTCTCGTTGCCGAGGCCATACAGTTCAGAATCTCATCCCCCACTCTGCCAGAAAGATTGTCGAGTAGCCGTGTACGAATCATCTGCCCCCTCCTCGTGACATGAACTCAACCTCGTAATCCACCCTCTCCGATTTCTCGACTCTTATCTCCTCAAGCAGGAGCCAGCACCGCGGGTCGCAGTTCCCCTCAGCCTGCAGCCCGTCTTGCTGACACCATTCTAGCACAGCCGCGCTGGGGATACAAGCGCACTACCCGCGCTCCGCCAACTCCCGGATCAACTCCCGATACGCCCGGTAGTTCTCGTAGGGCACGTACTTGCGCACGCGCCCGTCCACCATCGGCACGTAGCCGCCCTGCTCCAGGAGCGGTGGAACGACCCGCATCACCTCCGTCTCGACCGCCGCCTGGCTGGCTTCCAGCACCCGCACGTCAATCCCGCCGATGAGCCGCAGGTCGCGCCCGTACTCCCGCCGCAAAGCCACGTAGTCCAGGCCCGCCGGGCTGGTGTTGCCGACCCACAGCGTGTTGATCCCCGCCTCCAGCACGGCCGGGATCAATTCCTGCACGTGGCCGTGGCTGTCGAAGATGCGCACCTCTACACCGTGAGCGTCCAGCAGGTCGCACAACCGCCGGTAGAGCGGCTGCATGAAGCGGCGGAAAACGCCGGGGCCGACGACCGGCGCGGTGTTGGAGGCGATAGGTTCGTCGAAGAGGGCGTAGTCGAACTGTAGCGCCTCCAGCGCGGGGGTGAGCACCTCGACCAGGAAGTCGGCCAGGAAACCGATCATCCCGGCCAGCACATCCGGCGCGTCGTGCATCATGTACAGCACGTCGGTCAGGCTCTCCCAATCCCCCACCACCAGCGAGAGGAAGAAGCCCCGGCAGACCCGGATGCCCAGGGGGTGGTCGCGCTCCGCCCAGCGGCGGACGTGGCGGGGCCAGTCACGCGGGTAACGGCGCGGTCGCCTGGGGTCGTGCGCCCGCTTCCAACGTTCGACGTCGGCCCCTGTCTGGAGGCGGCCGGTGAAGTCCGGGCGCGGGTGGAGATCAAGCGGGACCTCCTCCCGCACGCCGAAGACCTCCCAGCGGTCGAGATCGAACACCTCGGCCACCGTCCGGCCGCGGGGGAAGCCTTCCTGATACCAGCGGTCCAGCGTACCCTGGCGGATGGTCTGATCCACGTAAGGCGCGTGATCGGGCGTGCCGTAGCGCATCGTCTCCAGGAAGCGCTGCCGGGCGTCCATCGCTTGCGCCCGCTCCTGGCGGCCTTCAGCCATCGCACTCCGCTTCCGCGTCACCGGCTCCTCCCCCATCCTCCTCGACGAGCGTGAACTCCCAGGCACACCAGTATTCCTCGGGGTGGGGGTCAGGCGGGCAGGCGATGCAGCGGGTGCGGAAGCGGGGATCAATCGTGCGGGCGAAGTTACCGTACTCCACCAGGCCCACCGGCTTGCATGGAAAGTCCGGCAGCCCCTTGCGCCGGCGTGCGGCCTGCACGCGACAGTCGTTCATACGGAAGATGATCGTGCGTTCGTCCACGTCGAGCGTCTCCTGCACGTTGAGATGGGCATAAAGGCGGTACTGCAGGGCCTCCTTCAGCGCGGGGATGCCGCCGCCGGGCTCGATCCCCAGGCGGCGCATGATGCGCCGGGCCTCGACGACGGTGAACTTCTCCCAGGCGCGCCTGTCCACTTCGATGGCGGTCTCCATGCCGAACTTCTCTTCGGCCGCCAGGAACCACAGGCCGTCGTGGGCCAGCCAGTTCCCGGCAGCGTCCTCCAGCAGGCCGATTAGTTCATCTTTGGAAAGTTGGCGCAACAAGTCTCGGTCGGGCATTGGATGTTCCTCCTCGCACACCAATGTTGTGCTAGAACCGGTAGGCGTCGCGGCGGTGTCGTACCCGATAGACTGTCACCTCGCGCAGGCCATCATCAATGCTGTACACCACGCGATAGTCGCCCACCCGGATGCGCCATCCTTCCTCACGCCTGAGTTTGCGGACACCAGACGGACGCGATTCCTCGCGCAATGCCAGAATAGCAGAGTTCACCCGCTCACGCACATTGCTGGGCAGGCGTCGAATCTCCTTTTCCACTGACGCCTTGATCAGGACTTCGTAAGCCAAGGCTAGTCCTCGTTGATTTCCTGCAGGAACTCCGCGAACGGACGCACTGGCTCATCGGCGCGCTCGCGAATGCTAGCCAGGTCCGCCAGATCTTCCAACTGAGCCATTAGATGCTCATACGCCTGGTAGCCCAGGAGGATAGCTTTGGGGCGCCCGTGCTGAGTGATGTAAACGGGCTCATCGCTCTCTCCAACACGTTGGAGCAGGCGAGCCGTATCCCGCCGGAGATCGCTGACCGGCACGATTGTCACAGTCATCATCCACCTCCCTGCTCAATAATCACCACCAGTATACCTCTCTATGGGGTGTTTGTCAATGCCAATTTTGTGGCCATATTCGGCACGAGATATAGTGTGCGCTGCCCCTGAGAACTGGGGCCAGGGTGGACGTTTTCGGAGGGGGTTCTTATTCAGAGAGGCCCTGCAGGTGGCAGGTGTCGTTCAACAGGGCGATGGTGAAGGTGCCGTCTTCCTCCGCGTCGAAGACGTTCACCGCGCAGGTCTCCTGCCGCAGCCGCCAGAAATGGTCGTTGCCCCATCCCAGCACAGCGCAGAGAAGCACGCGGTTGACGACGGTGTGGGAGACCAACGCGACAGCCTGCCCCGGGTGGCGGGCGACCACCTCATCCAGGGCATCCACGACGCGGCTCCGCACGTCGTCGAGCCCCTCCCCACCGGGGAAGTGCACCGTGTGGGGGGCTTTCTCCCAGGCCCAATAGATCGCCGTGTAGCGCCGCGCCGTCTCGTCGAGCGAGAGTCCCTGCAACTCGCCGAAGTCAATGTCCATCAGCCCCTCCAGCGGGCGGGCGGTCAGCCCGCAGAGGCGGGCGATGGCCCCGGCGGTCTGCATGGCGCGCCGCATCGGGCTGGCGTAGACCGCGGCTACAGGCCAGCGAGAGGCCAGGTAACGCCCGGTCGCCTCCGCCTGCTTCAGCCCAAACTCATCCAATTCTATGTCGGCCCGGCCCCGGAAGCGCGCCTCCCGGTTCCAGGCCGTCTGGCCGTGACGTACCAGCACGATGCGTGTCATTGGCTCGTTCTCCTCCTTGCATCTACGCGCCGCCAGAGATGCCGCCAGGCGGCGAAGTGGGCCAGGATGAACCCATCGAAGTCCCGCACGCCACACACCAGGCGCACCGGGCCACGGGCGTCGGGGTCTACAAACAGCCGGCCGGTGCTGAGATCGTCATGGGTCGAGGTGACGTGCACCTGCTCGGATTCAAACAGTTCCGGGTGGGTAAGCGTCAGCGCGGCGACCGAATCCCACATCGCAAAGCCGCCGTCCCGGAACCAGTGTCGCATCAGTGCGAACCAGGAGCGAATCTTGCGGGCGATGAGCCGCGAGATGGGGTCGCCCAACGCCCGGAGTGCGGCGAACTGCGCTTTGCGGAAGACGGCAGTGAGGCCAGCCTGCCCGGTGGCGATGGTGACGGGGCAGCCGGCGTGGATGGCCAGATAGGCCGCCTCAGGATCGAGCGAGAAGTTGCGTTCCGCCAGCCGATGTCCGTTCCAGACCAGCGGTTCGGTCACGCCGCCCATCAAGTAGAGGCCGCGCAGTTTCTCGAAGAAGTCCGGATCGAGCGCGACGGCGTGCTTGAGGTTGGTCATGCTGCCGGTGGCGATGACGACGATTTCGCCAGGCTGTGTGCTGACGATGTCCTTCAGGTGCCGGGCGGCCCGGTTCATCTCCGGCTCCTCATCGGGGCTGGCCGCGCCTGGCAGCGTGGCGACGTCGTCGTACCCCAGGTGATCCAGCAGACGGCGGGCTGCGCGGGTGGTCATCTCGACCGGGCCGTTGCCGTAGGTGGTCGTGACGCAGAGCAGATTGACGCGGGTCTCGCCCAGGAGATAAAGCAAGACCAGCCCGTCGCCCACGTCCCGCAAGGGACAGCCCATCGTGACGTCGCAGTCGTAGATGACGGGGATACGCTCGCAGCGAGGAGCCTTTCGCAGGCGGGGCACCCTCGGCGGCTCAGCACGCCCGACGGCGTAGGCCGCGACCAGGAAGACGACGAGGAGCATCAGAATGGCTGCTGCGAACGCCGCGATCAGCCAATATAGCACGCCCAGCGCCGCCGTCAGTGCGACGCCGGCTGCGATGAGCGCGACAGCGACCCAGAACCAGGGGCTGCGGAGTATATGCGCCACGTCACAACTCCACTCAGTCCATCCGCCCGTAGATCGCGGTCAGTTCCAGGAGCCGTGCTGCGACCTCATCGGTCAGCGCGCCGGGCAAGAGCCTCCAGTACCAGTTGGGCGGGCCGCAAGTGCTGGGTGTGTTCATCCGCGCCTCGTGTCCCAGGCTCAGCAGGTCTTGGACGGTGGTGATAGCAGTGTTGGCGACCGTTGCCCACGCCAGCCGGATCAGGTCCCAGGCGATGTCCGAGCCGTCGCGGCCTAGATATTTGCGGGCATAGTCCCGCTCCGCTTCTGTGGAGGTGACCTGGTACCAGCCAACGGTCGTGTCGTTATCGTGAGTGCCGGTGTACACCACACAGTCACGGGTGAAGTTGTGGGGCAGGAAGGAATCAGTCGGGCCGGCACTGAAAGCGAACTGGAGCACTTTCATGCCGGGGTAGCCGAACTCGGCCTGCAAAGCGTCCACGCCAGCACGCGATTCGGCGTCGAAATCGCCCAGGTCCTCGGCGATGATTGCCACCTCGCCCAGCGCAGCGGTGACGGCGTGGAACAGGCCGGCGCCGGGGCCGTACAACCAGCGTCCGTTGATCGCTGTCTCTTCCCCCGCCGGTACCTCCCAGTAGTTGTAAAAGCCCCGAAAGTGATCAATGCGCACCACATCGGTCTGGGTGAAGGCTATGCGGAAACGGGCTATCCACCAGGCGTATCCATTCTGGGCCATCACCTCCCAGCGGTAGAGAGGATGACCCCAGAGTTGCCCCGTCTCGCTGAAATAGTCGGGCGGCACGCCGGAGACGACCGTTGGCTGGAGAGCCTCGTCAAAGTGGAAAAGGTGGGGATTGGCCCAGACGTCGGCGCTGTCCATGGAGACAAAGATGGGGATGTCACCGATGATGCGGATGGTCTGCTCGTTGGCGTATCGTTTGACGGCCAGCCATTGTTCAAAGAACTGCCACTGCCGGTATTTCTGGTTTTCGATTTCGTCGGCCAGCGACTCCCGCCAGCGGGCCAGCGCTTCCGGCTGCCGGGTGGCGACTTCCGGCTCCCACTCGTGCCAGGGGCGGAGATCGTGCGCCTCTTTCAAGGCCATAAACAGGGCAAAGTCATCCAGCCAGGAAGCCTGGTCGTCGCAAAAGCGGGCAAAGGCCGCCCGCTGGCTGGCAGGGGCCTGGGCCCGGAAGTTGGCAAAGGCCCGGTCCAGCAAGCCCATCTTGTAGCGGATGACCGGACCGAAATCCACCCGCTCGTCGGGGAAGGCAGGTATGTCTTCCAGGTCCGCTTCCGAGAGGTGACCGGTCTCCACCAGTCTTTCGGGGCTGATGAGCATCGGGTTGCCGGCAAAGGCGGAGAGGGTCTGGTAGGGAGAATCGGCGTAGCCGGTGGGGCTCAGGGGGAGCACCTGCCAGTAGGACTGGCCGGCTGCTGCCAGAAAATCCACAAACCGGTAGGCAGTGTCACCCAGGTCGCCGATGCCGAACCGACCGGGGAGCGATGTGGGGTGCAGCAGGATGCCGCTGCGGCGTGGGAATCTCATCTGTGAAACCTCCGTGGTTGTCGAGTGTACCGTTGCCAGAACGCGCCCCATTATAGCA
>DAOUEC010000007.1:0-3707 GCA_034430655.1 Anaerolineae bacterium | reverse complement strand
CAGGGAATGCTCATCATCGGCACGCGCACTGACAGCCCCCACACCATCCGGCGCAAGGTCGCCTTCGCCCGCTGGCTCGACCTGGATTTTCCGATCTTCACCGTCTGCACGCCCTTCCCCGGCAGCGGCCTGTTCAGGCAGGCGCGGGCAGAAGGGTGGATCGAGGAACCACCCGATTACACTCGCTACGACATGGCTCACTTTCTGATGGACACGGAGCACATGTCGCGCCGGCAACTTGTTGCCTGGTACCCCTGGTGTTACACTCACACCTACCTGGACCCGGTCAGGCTGGCGCGGGGCCTTTTTGCGCGCAACGAGTGGAAGCGCCGCCTCTGGCGCATCATGGCCGGCTACAATCTTAAGCAGTTGGCGCGGCTGTTTTAGTCGAAAGGAGGCAAACGATGAATGGGGAAAACGAACACGAAAAGTGGGAGAAAGACGAGGAGGAAAAAGAGTGGGACGAGAAAGACGGGGGCGGTGGCAAGGGCGAGAAGTGGGCCCATGACCCGCTGGGCCGTGCCACCTGGGCCATTATCCTCATTTTGGCCGGCTGCATCCTGCTGGCGGCCAACCTGGGGGTGGTGCCCTCCCTTAAACTGGAGAACTCCTGGAACTGGATACTCCTGATGGCCGGGGCGGTGCTATTGCTGCAAATCCTGCTCCGGCTGGTGGTGCCAGAGTGGCGGCGGCCAGTCGGCGGCTGGCTGATGCTCGCCCTGATCCTGTTGGTCAGCGGCGCGGGCGCTGTGTTGGGGCTGGAGAATACATGGCCGCTGATCCTCATCGCCATCGGCGTGGCGCTGCTCGTCGGTGGCCTGCTGCGGCCCAGATTCTGACACGGTGAGCATGCACCTTGAAGCCCCCACCGCCAGGTGGGGGAGCCTCACAGCCTGCCCTGGCCCCTGGGGGCGCTGTGACTGCTCCCCCGACTTCCGTCGGGGGTTTCACAGGTCACCCCCAATAGACCAGCCGCTCCAGCGCGTATCTGAGCCGCGCCAGTGGCCGCTCCCGCCCAATGCAGCGGTAGTACGGTGCGCCGAAACAGCGCACCAGGTCGCCGATGCGATAGCGTGGAAAGACGGGCGTCGAGACGACGAGGCTCCCGGTCTCGCCGCGCCGCATCTCGTGTAGCATCTTGACCGCCCGGCGGCTCGACTGAGCTCGCCGAAGTCCGGTGTCCACCTCGAAGAAAAACAGGTCGTAGTTGGGGACGACGTAAGGCCGCTCGTCCATTTGCTGTGCGAAGATGCCCTCCGTCGCGCCGTAGATTTCGAGCACCTCCACCGGGCCGTAGAGGGCACGCAGCGCCGGCCTGTACTTGCTGTGAATGCCGGCGATGCTGGTGCAGCCCAGTATTTGCATGCGCCACGCGTCTTTGGGGTAGAGGCCATAACGGCGGCGCAGGAAGCGGGCGAAGCGCAGCATCGTCTGCGTCACGCCTATACACATCGTCACCTGCTCCTGTCGCGCCCGCTCGTAGGCCAGGACAAAGCGGCGCTGCCAGCCGGCCTGGTCATCGCGTCCCCCCAGCGCGTCTATCTCCTCCTGTGCAGGCACGATCCGCAGGTTTGAGCGTGCGGCGTTGTAACGGGCATAGATGCCGGAACTGTAGCCACGGGGCACCTCCTGCCCGCCCACCTGCACCGTGTCTACCCGTGCGGGGTAATTCAGGTTGAGGCAGGCCCCTTGCAGGACATCGTCCCGACTGCTGCGGAGCACGTAATTGAGCAGCACCCGCGAGCCGGCAGCGCGCATCTCCAGATCGGTGGGAGTGATGGGGACGTATTTGCTCTGACCCGTCGTGCCCCGCGTCATGCCCCAGCCGACGGGCGGCTCTGGCAGCAGCAAGTCGGTTTCGCCGGCCATCACCCGCCGGATGAGCGGCTCCAGGTCGGCGTAGGTGACGACGGGGAAGGCGCGGCGGTAGTCGGCGATGGTATGCACCTCAGCCGCGCCGTGCTCGTGCCCATAATCGGTGCGGGCATAGTCGGCGAGCAGCCGCTGCAGCACGGCCTGTTGCGCCGCCACAGAGTCCTCCAGTCCATCATACCAGGGCTGAAGGAAGGCGCGCAGCAAGCCGGTCGCTTCTGCCACCGTGCCTTCCCCACTACTCCCAGTTGCGCATGTGCTCCCGATACCGCTGCGCAGCGCGCTCGAGTCCATCCCAGCCCTTGCCCACGACTTTGGCGCTCTCCAGGCTCCTAATCCCATCCCAGCCTCATCTACCGACCAGTGCGACCAGTTGCTCGCGTACCCGAGGGAGGAATTCGCCCGGGGTTGAAATTCTCAGCGTGAGGTGACACTATAACTCTGAATTTGCACTGGAAGCCTCACTCACGTTTTTCGCCGCTCCTTCGGTCACCAGTTCACGGAGGGCATTTAGGAAAGCGTCGCGGTCCAGATTCTCATTGACCTCGTACTTCGGCGTTTCGGGGTCATAGAAATCACCTAACGCCCTTTGGGTTTTCTCATTCGCTCGCACGGGTTTCACAAAGTCATCACCCAAGACCGCCTTCAGTCGCCCCCCATCGTTGTAGAAATACTCTTGCAGCAGGGGCACAATGCGATGATACCAGACGAAGCGCAATTCATTGGTGTCGTTCACGTCGAGAAAGTAGCTGTGCCCGATCTGGTGGTCACGATCCAGCAGGGCGACGATGCGTTCATTCAGTTGCCTCAGCAGCCTGTCCAGTGGGATATCATCAATGATTTGGCCTGCCAGTGTCGTTAGGTCGGGCATCAATTCGACGAAGGTGAACCTCCGCCGCAGCGCGATGTCGAGCAGAGCAATGGAACGGTCGGCGGTGTTCATCGTACCGATGATGTAAAGGTTAGGGGGGATGCCAAACTGTTGGCCCGAATACGGTAGGGTAACATTGATCTCGTTTTCCTGTCCCAGTCGCTTGTCGTCCTCAATCAGTGTGATGAGTTCGCCGAAGACTTTCGAGATGTTGGCACGGTTGATTTCGTCAATGATGAGGAGATACTTGGGTGCGTCTTTGCCGTGCGCTCGCCACGCGACTTTCGCCTGCGCACAAATCCGTCGGAACAGTCCTGGCACCACGTCATACTTGATCTCAGTTTCGCCCTCCTCTGGCGGCAGCGGTTTTAGCCCTTCGACGAATTCTTCATAAGCAAAGGATTGATGGAAGGTGACAAACTCCATAAAGTTCCGTCGCGTGATTGTCGGCAAGGCTACGCTGTTACCTTCCTCGTTTAACAAGCGCGCCAGTTCTTGTGCTTCCTCTGCAGTCAGACGAAACAGCGTGCCTTGTGCGCGGTTGATAATCGGCTCAGACTCTTTCAGCAGCGAGTTTTCAATCAACGTTTGCCACGCCACAGGGTGTGATAATTCCGCAATGGGTTCAATGAGGATACCTTCGATTTCCTTACCGTTCTCAACTCGCGTGTGCAGTTCCTCCTTTACCCGCGTCAACGCCACGATTTGCTTGTGTGGGTGGGCAAGGTAGCCGAATATATAGTCGCCAGCCTTCACTGCGTTGAAGTTCCTCGCTATCCGCCGCTTCGAGAAAAACTCCTCCCCCTGTTCGAACAAGGCATCCCAGGTCCATATCTTTTCATTGGCGGTAATCCACCAAAAACTGGGTTCATCCGTTGCTGTGCCTGTTTCCCTTCGCACTTCCGCTTGCAATGCCCGACACTTAGTAGCATCCCTGTTGGCAATTGCTTGCCAGTAAGCGTCG
>DAOUEC010000006.1:0-14543 GCA_034430655.1 Anaerolineae bacterium | reverse complement strand
TCCTCGTCACTGGACACCGCCGTGAGAACTTTAGACAGGGATTGGAGAACATCTGTCGAGCGCTATGCGAGATCGTCAAGAGGAACAACGATGTGGAGATGGTTTACTCGGTGCATCTCAACCCCAATGTCCGTGAACCGGTCTTCAGAATCTTGAGGAACGTGCCACGGATTCATCTTATTGAGCCATTGGGGTATCTGCCATTTGTGCAACTGATGAGGCTTGCCTATCTCGTCCTGACTGATTCCGGTGGAATACAAGAAGAGGCGCCAACACTTGGAAAACCTGTGTTGGTAATGCGCAACGTTACGGAACGTCCTGAGGGGATTGAGGCAGGGGCCGCTAGGCTTGTGGGGACTAACGTCGCAGCCATCGCTGGCGCGACGCAGCAGTTGCTTGATGATGAACGTGAATATGAGCAAATGGCGAAGGCAGTCAATCCCTACGGGGATGGAAAGGCAGCAAAGCGCATCGTTGATATATTGTTGGGATGGATTGAATGATGTTGCTCAAGGTTCTCATAGGTTGTAAGGGAACTCCTGCCTAGCAGGCTGTCGGAGAGAACACTGTGTTGCTGAGAAAAGCCCCACTCAGGCACGATTCTGAGCCTGAATCAGGGTCTCGTGCACCACTTTTGCCGCAAAAAGCCGCGAATTTGGGGACGGCATTTTCACTCCGACAGACTGCTAGAAGCCAGTCATCGGTTGGGGTAGTCGAATGAGATAGTCGCGAGGAGGACGATGATGAACAATTCGCTCTTTGCATCGCTTGTGATAGTGAATTGGAACGGCCGTCTTTACTTGGAAGACTGCCTGAAATCACTCTTGGCATCGGATTACCCTCATTACGAGATCCTGCTCGTGGATAATGACTCCACCGATGATTCGGTCGCTTTTGTTCAGAGCACCTTCCCTCAGGTCAAGATACATCGCACCCACCGCAACCGGGGCTTCGCGGCGGGGAGTAACGCCGGCATTCACCGGTCCAAGGGTGAACTCACCGTGCTGCTGAATCCTGACGTCATCGTGCGGCCGGACTGGTTGCACAACTTGGCTGAGGGTATGTTTGCCGATGAAACCGTGGGGATTGGCGGCGGCAAAGCCTATTTTCCCGATGGGCGCACACTGCAACATGCAGGCGGATTTATCCAGGCCCCCTTGGCGATCGGGAAGCAATATGGCAGAGGGGAGATAGATAGAGGGCAATATGATAGGCAACGCGAAGTTGACTACGTAATGGGTGCCGCCTTGGGCATCAAGCGCTCGGTGCTGGACCAGATTGGTTTGCTTGATGAAGGTTATTTCCTGTACTACGAGGAAACGGATCTCTGCTTCCGTGCCCGGCGGGCGGGCTACAGAGTGCTTTACATCCCGGATGCCGTTCTGATCCACGTGGAAGGAGCCACCAGCAGCCAAGGTGACTACGCCCAATTTCACGTTTCTCACACCGGCCGGTGGCGCTTCGTTTTGAAGCATTACAGCGTTTCGCAGATTCTTAACCAGTTGCCGGGCGAGTACGCGTATTTGGCCCCGGGTCTCTGTGATGATGAAAGACGGGGGCTGAGCACGGCCTATGAGACCACACTGCGCACCTTGCCGGAAATTCTGGCGGCGAGGGTCAGGGATGGCGCCAACCCGCTCAGTGATGAGGACAAGAAGAAGATTGTGAGGACATTGTCGGTTCTGCGCCGCGGGGTTATGGCGGATGGCAGGCTGGCGATCCAGGCCAGCCGGGAGGAGGAGGTAGAATGAGAAGCGCACCGACAGCAGGCAGCACGCCGCGGGATCTTGGTCTGGAAGAAAGCCTGCGCCATCGCTTCAAGGCGTTGCAAGTCGACTTCTTCTCCAACCGGGCGCTGATCATCGCTGCGAACCGAGGACCGGTGACCTTTGAGACAACTGAAGAGGGTTCACGGTTCCGCCGTGGAGAAGGCGGGTTGGTCACCGCGCTGATTGGCCTGTGCCGGCACACCGACGCCACCTGGATTGCCTGTGCACAGACCGAAGCCGACGCTATCTGGCAAGAAGGAAGCGTGCCGGTGGCGGACGATGGCAGCGCCGTTCAGCTGCAGTTCCTCTCACCGCAACCCTCGGCCTACGACGGCTACTACAACGTCATCGCCAATCCGCTGCTGTGGTTCCTCCAGCACTCCATGTGGGACGTCCCACGCGCGCCGGTGATTGACCGCGCTACCTGGCAAGCCTGGGAACATGGCTATGTAGCTATCAATCGCTTGTTTGCCGACGCCATCGCCAGGCAGGTTCTTGCCACGTCCCGCCCCACGCTGGTTATGCTGCAGGACTATCATCTGTACATGGTAGCGCGGTTTCTGCGCGAGAGGTTGCGGCCGCGAGAGCGACCAACGGTGTTGCACTTTGTCCACATCCCCTGGCCGGGCCCCGAGTATTGGCGCATTCTGCCACCTGCTATGCGACGGGCCATCCTGGACGGGCTATGCGCGGTGGACCTGCTGGGCTTTCAGACACGCGAGGATGGACTGAATTTCCTTCGCACCTGCGAGTCGCACCTGGCGCGTGCGCGCGTAAACTACAAGCGCGTGCGCGTGTGGTATCGGAACCACGCTACGCACGTGCGCGATTTCCCGATTTCGATTGACGTGGGAGCGCTGAGGCAATTGGCAGCGTCGTCAGAGGTGGCCGAGTATCGGACCGAAATCCAGGAATTCGCGGGCGACCGACAATTGATCGTGCGCATTGACCGTATTGAGCCGAGCAAGAATATAGTGCGCGGATTCCTGGCCTTTGAGGAACTGTTGGACCTTTATCCCGAACACCACGGACAGGTAAAGTTCCTGGCATTGCTGGTACCCTCACGGACGGAAGTGGCCGAGTACCGGGACTATTTGGATGATCTTATGGCTACCGCCGGGCGCGTCAATGCCAGGTATGGAAATAGTGATTGGGAACCGGTGCGCATTCTCGTGGGTGAGAACTATCCACGGGCTGTGGCGGCCCTGCAACTGTATGACGTGTTGTTGGTGAACGCCATCGCCGATGGTATGAACCTGGTTGCCAAAGAGGGGCCGATCGTGAACCAACGCCACGGCGTGCTCATCCTTTCCGAACGAACGGGCGCTTGCCAGCAACTCGAGCCCGGGGCTTTGGTCATTTCACCGTGTGATGTGTATGCCACAGCCGAGGCGCTCCATCAGGCGCTCGTTATGCCGCCTGAGGAGCGCCGGGAACGCGTCAAGCGACTGCGTTGGCTGATCGAGCGCGAAGATATCACCGCCTGGCTACGCCACCAACTGGAGACCGTCGCCGAGTTGAATCTGTAGGGAGGGTCACGAACGACGTATGAAACGACCAGAGACGGCTCGACTGAGCTCGCCGAAGTCTGCTATCGTGCACTACACCGCTCCCCCTGTCGTCGGTGGGGTAGAGACCGTGATCCAGGCTCACGCGCAAGCGTTTGTCGAGTCTGGATATCCGGTCACCATCGTTGCCGGCTGGGGTGAGCAGACAGCGCTTCCATCCGGCGCAGAGTTTGTCCAAATCCCAGAGATGGATTCACAGTGCCAGGAGATGGCGCAGGTAAGCACGGCACTGGAGCAAGGTCAGGTACCTCCTGATCTTGATGACTTGACCAATCGATTGATAGAGGCACTGACGCCGGTTCTGGACCAATTCGACAACGTGATCGTTCACAACGTGCTCACCAAACACTTTAACCTGCCCCTTACGATAGCCCTCCACGATTTATTGGATATAGGCGCCATTCGCCACTGCATTGCCTGGTGCCACGACTTTACCTGGACCAGTCCACACTCTCGGTCCAAGGTCCACCCAGGCTACCCCTGGGACCTGCTACGCACCTATCGCTCAGACGTGACCTACGTCGTTGTCTCAAAGCGCAGGCAGCGCAAACTGGCGGCGCTTCTCGGCTGCCCGCCGGAGCGGATTCACGTGATCTACGACGGGGTGAACCCCAAGGTGCTGCTGGGATTGTCTGCGGAAGGTTATGCGCTGGTGACCCGGCTGGACCTGCTGGAATGTGACCTGGTCTTGCTGATGCCGGTGCGCGTCACCCAGGCCAAGAACATCGAATATGCGCTGCGCGTGGTGGCGGCATTGAAGGCCCACGGATGCCGTCCAAAACTGATCCTGACCGGCCCGCCCGACCCGCACGACGAGCAGAGCATGGCCTATTTCCGGTCGTTACAGGCGCTGCGCCGGCAGTTGGACGTCGAAGATGAGATGCGCTTCGTCTTCGAGTCCGGCCCCGACCCGGGCCAACCATTCACCATTGACGCACGAGTGGTAGGAGACCTATACCGCGTGAGTGATGTGATGTTCATGCCCAGCCACCGGGAAGGGTTTGGCATGCCGGTGTTGGAAGCGATGCTGGCCGGTGTGCCGGTTGCGTGTACGAACGTGCCGGCAGCCGATGAAATCGGCGGCGCAGACGTGATCATGTTCGACGTTGACGAAAGTCCAGCGCGTGTAGCCGAGAGAATCCTGGCCTGGGCTGAACAAAGTCCAGTGCATCGCCTGCGTCGCCGGGTGCGGCAAAACTACACCTGGCGTACGATTTTCCACCGCGACATCAAACCCTTGCTTGGGAAAAATAAGGGGTGTGATGTTGCATACTCCTGAACAAATCAACGAACGCATAGCCCAGGCCGAGCGTCTGTGGTTGTTCCTGGACTACGACGGCACGCTGGCCGACTTTGCGCCCACACCGGAACACGTCAATCCTGACCCAGAGATTATAGACCTGCTCACCAGGTTGACTCAATGCCCCTGCATCCGAGTGACCGTGGTCAGTGGCCGGCGACTGGACCACGTCCAGTCGTTGGCGCCAGTGCCGAGTATTCTGTTGGCCGGCACATACGGCATCGAGTTGCAGACGCCAGAAGGGGAACGTGTCAACCGCGTAAAGTACGATGCCATACGCCCGGCCCTGGATAGCCTCAAGCCACGATGGTTACGCTTAATTGCCGGTCGTGAGGGCTTTTTCCTGGAGGACAAGGACTGGGCGTTGGCGCTCCACGCTCGTTTTGCCGATGATGACGAGGCAGAAACGGTGTTGACCGCAGCGCGCCGCATAGCGACCCAGGTGGCGTCTTCGGAACTGTTCCGTGTGTTGGGCGGACACAAGTTCCTGGAGGTCTGCCCCAGGCTGGCGCATAAAGGGCAAACTGTGGGCTATCTGCTGGACCGTTACGCCTGGCCTGGCGCCTTGCCCCTCTACCTGGGCGACGACGATAAGGACGAAGAGGCGTTTGGCGTGATCAAGGCACGAGGGGGCATCGCCATTCTGGTTGCTGCGAGACGGCGCAAGACAGACGCCGACTGGCGCCTGGCATCGCCGCAAGCCGCGCGCCACTGGCTGGAGACGCTGCTTGCACGCCTGGGCAAGTAGGCGACTCGTGCCAACTGAGTATCATCTCGATATCTAGTACTACAACGAGACTTTGAGACAAACGTCATTCCGAGCGGAACGGAGCGTAGCGGAGTGAAGTCGAAGAATCTCTCCACGTTCAGCAGCATGAGATTCTTCGCTCCCTTCGGTCGCTCAGAATGACACAGAATCGGGAAATCTCGTTGTAGTACTAGTGGGTCACTTGTCACAGATACAGCCATTATTTGCACTTGAGAGAGTGTCTGGAAAGTCCCATAAATATGGCAAAAATCCTATTTGAAGCCCGATTTTCCGGTTTAGCGGGGAATTTGCACGGTGTTTGCGCAAATTTGAGCGGTTCAGCGCCATATATCCGACTTGCCAGATACACTTAAGAAATGGCTATGTGCATGCAAAATGACCCACTAGTTGTGCCCACATCACCGATGCCACGTCAGCAAGCGGCTTGAATGGAGGGCCGTAGACTACAATGGCAAAACTGAGAATCGGCTTGTTAAACAAGAAGCGGGGAAACTTCGCGATTCAGGAAAAGTTCGGCGGCACCGATGGCGTCGTTGATGAGACGGACGCCGAGGTGGAACATCACGAACGAGCATTGACCGAAGCCGGATATAGCGTCCGTCACATCCGTTGGGGACCAGATTTTGTCAAAGACCTGCAGGACTCACAGGTTGACCTTGTTTTCAACGTTTCCAGTTTGGTAGAAGCTGCGATCCTGGAGGAACTGGAGATACCGTACGTCGGATCCGATACATTCACCATAGCCGTCGCCGCCGACAAATCACTGGCGAAAAGACTCTGGCAGCGGGCGAGCCTGCCGACGTCGCCTTTCTGTGTGGTCAGATCAGAGAAAGACTGCGAGGTATTCAGAGACGATCCCCCGTTCGAATATCCGCTTTTCATCAAGCCGGTAGCCGGTCGAGGTAGTGCGGGAATCAACGAGGCATCCGTCGTCTACAATTACGATCAATTGGTCAGCGGGGTCCTAGAAAGATGTGAGACTATCGGCCAGCCGGTCCTCATAGAGAAGTTCTTGCAAGGGAGAGAGATAACCCTGGGTGTCCTGGGCAACGGAGACGCAAGAGCCCTTCCTCCCCTGGAGATAGTGTATCGTGAAGGAGACGCTACCCTAACCTTTGAGAAGAAGGAGTTAGATAACGATTCTTTCCTCTGCCCCGCCCCGCTGACCACGGAAGAGACCAAAATGATGCAGCAGTTGGCCCTCCAGGCCTACCGTGTGCTGGGCTTCAAGGACTTTGGCCGAATTGACACGATATTGACCGAAGAAGGGCCGTTCTTGTTGGAAGGAAACACCTTTGCAGGACTGATGTGCACGCCCAGGGAAAAACCTCACAGTTATATTGGCTTTATGGCTCACGCGGAAGGAAAGGACGGCAAGGACCTGCTGGATGAGATCATTCAGAGTGCTATCAAGAGACTTGGCTTGAAGACTCGAAATTGAGATGCCAGCACCGCGGATAGAGATAGAACTCGATAAGCTGATACATAATGCCCGGAGACTGGCGGCGCTATACGGCCCCAAGGGAATCCGCGTCACTGCTGTCACAAAAGGAGTCTGTGGATCCCCCAGAATTGCGAGTGCTCTGCTCAACAGCGGCATTCGTTCCCTCGGCGATTCGCGCATTGCCAACATCCAAAAGATGCGAGAGGCCTGTATAGATGCGCAATTCGTCCTCATACGCTCCCCTATGCCCAGCGAGGTCGAGCGAGTGGTCGAGTTTGCCGACGTGAGCCTCAATACCGAAATCTCCGTTATCCGACTTCTTGCCGAGCGCGCGGCCAAACGCGGCAAGATCCATCGGATCATTCTGATGATCGAACTGGGCGACCTACGGGAAGGCATTTTGCCCTCCGACGTCGAGGCAGTAGTAAGGGAGACGATTAGCCTGCGAGGCGTCAAACTGATAGGAATAGGAACGAACCTGGCCTGTTTCGGGGGAGTCAGGCCAACCGAGGCCAACATGCAAGAATTGTCCTCGATTGCCGGCAACATTCAACGGAAATATGGTATCAATTTTGAAGTAGTCTCCGGGGGGAATTCGGCCAACTACCAGTGGTTCGTTTCGACGCCAGATGTTGGCCTCATCAACCACTTGCGTATCGGCGAGGCGATACTGTTGGGTTGCGACACGTTAACCCGAGAGCGGATTCCCGGCCTGTATACGGACGCGTTCACTCTGGTCGCCGAGGTGATCGAACTCAAGACAAAGTCCTCGCGGCCCTACGGCGAAATCGCCCAGGATGCGTTCGGCCACGTTCCCGCATTCGAGGACAAAGGAGACGTGAAGAGGGCAATCCTCGCCCTCGGAAGGCAGGACGTTGACGTATCGGCAATCAAGCCCAGGATAGAAGCAGACGTCCTGGGAGCAAGCAGCGATCATCTGATTCTGGACGTCGAGGACCCGGGCCTGGAGGTCGGCGACGAAGTGCGGTTCGACGTCGGGTACAGCGCGCTGCTCAGAGCAATGACGTCGCCTTACGTGGGAAAGGTGTACCTGCCCCCGATCCTACCTGGCGATACGGGGGTCTCCTCGTGTTGACCATCTACTCGCCTGTGCAACGCACCCATCGGCCCGCTTACGTCGTCAAACAAGGTGAGCATTCTCAATCGTTTGACGTGCCGGAGCGTGTTGACAGCATCCTGTCTGCCGCGAGAGAGAAGGAATTGGGACCAGTCATCGCTCCTGATGACGCCGGACTTGAACCGATCCGCGCCGTTTGCGACGCGGGTATGGTCGAGTACCTGGCGACCGCACAGGTGTTGCGTGAAAACGGCGAACGGGTCGCCATCCTGAACATAGACTACCATCACGGGAATGGCACTCAGGCCATCTTCTACGCAGAGCCAGACGTATGATACGGCTCCCTTCACATTGACCCTGATACGGACTACCCTTTCTTCGCCGGTTACGCAGATGAGGCTGGCATAGGAGCAGGCGAGGGTACAAATTGGAACGTGCCACTGCCACCTGGAACCGGCCAGGACCGGTACTTGTCTGCACTGGACACCCTTTTCAGTTGAAGAGAGGAGATTCTGAATGAGCAATGAAATACGTTACACGGTTATCGGCGCCGGTCACGGCGGCAAAGCGATGGCGGCTGACTTGGCTGCCAAAGGTTTCACGGTGAACCTCTACAACCGCACCGCCGAGCGCATCAACGAGATCGCCCTGCGTGGCGAGATTGATCTGGAGTACGAGAATGGTGCCTCTCGTTGTTGCCGCCTGGCGGTCGTCACCTCTGACATCGCCGAGGCGCTCGACAGTGCCGACGTGATCATGGTTGTCGTGCCTGCTTCGGGCCACCGGGATATTGCCCGTAGTTGCGCCCCCCACCTGCGCGACGGGCAAATAATAATACTCAACCCAGGCCGCACCGGCGGGGCGCTGGAATTCCGCCAGATTCTCAACCGGGAAGGCTGCACTGCCGATGTCATCGTGGCCGAGGCCGGTACCTTTGTCTTCGCCAGTCGCAGCACCGGCCCGGCTCAGGCCCGCATCTTCCGGCGCAAGAACGCCGTATCCCTGGCCGCCCTGCCGGCCATGCGCACCGGTCACGTGCTGGAGACGGTGTGTGAAGCCTATCCTCAGTTTATCCCTGTCCCCAACGTGCTCCACACCAGCCTGGACAACATGGGGGCGATCTTTCACCCGGCGCTGACGCTGCTCAACGCCGGCTGGATCGAGCGTACCAAGGGGGATTTCCAGTTCTACATAGAGGGTGTTACCCGCTCCACTGCCCACGTGCTGGAGGTGCTGGATCGGGAGCGGGTGACCATCGCCGCCGCGCTGGGGATACGTGCCCGGCCGGCGTTGAGGTGGTTGAGGGACGCTTACTCGGCGAAAGGAGAGACGCTGTACGAGGCGATTCAGGGCAACCCGGGCTACCAGGGGATCAAAGCGCCGCGCAATCTGCGCCACCGCTATATCTTCGAGGATGTGCCCTTCAGCCTGGTGCCCCTGGCCTCGTTGGGTGCCCAGTTCGGCGTGGACACCTGGGCGGCTGATGCGATGATCCGGTTGGCTTGCGTGGTCCACGGTACCAACTACTTTGAACGGGGGCGCACAGCGGAGGATATGGGGCTGAAAGGACTGCGCGTCAGTGAGGTGAAGCGCTACATCCAGGAGGGGGAGATCAATCCCGTCTACAACCTTGCCGGAGTGCGGAATGGCGCGGCATGACGGCGATTAGAATCTCGATGACTGAAGACCACCCAGGCTTGCGGAGACCGGGCAGTCTTCTTGTTCCCGGCCGTGCCGCTTCACCCACAGGTCACAAGATTTCACATGATTAAGGAGTAGCATAAGATGACCGAAAGAGAGACTGGAACCGTCAAGTGGTTCAACGAGGCCAAAGGATATGGCTTCATATCCCGCGGTGGTGGAAAGGGGGATGTGTTCGTCCACTACTCGGCCATTGAGGGAGGGGGGTTCCGCACGTTGTACGAGGGCCAACAGGTCGAGTTCAGCGTCGAGCAGGGCCCCAAAGGGCCACAGGCCACCCACGTGAGGGCCCTAAGCCCGCTGTAGGCAGCCGTGTGCTGTACCTGAAGGAGAAAGGAATGAACAAGAGACTATACGTAGGTAAACTGAGTTACCAGACAACCGAGGCTACCCTGTCCGACCTGTTCGGAGCGATAGGGGAGGTCGTCTCCGTGAATCTCATCACAGACCGTATGACGGGCCGATCCAGGGGCTTCGCCTTCGTCGAGATGGCGGAGCAGAGTGCCGCCCAGGAGGCCATCAACCAACTCAACGGTAAGACCGTGGACGGGCGAGACATCAAGGTGGCAGAGGCGCACCCACGGCGCTCTCGCGAGCAGCGAGATCCCTGGGGTGGGAGAGGCTATAGGCGCGATTAGGGCCAACCCGCCCTGGCAATGACAAACAACCGCACGGCTCCTCCGCAGGTCGTGCAGTTCTTCTGTCGTCCAGTCCCCTGTCCCACCGGCGATCGGATCGCTCATAGCCTTCCCAGAACTGCTCCCGCCGTGCGTACGCACGCTATGTACTGCGCGCTCATCCGCTAGCCAGCCGCGCACGCGTTCTGCTTTGGGGGCTTCGATGGCCCTGAAAATGCGCAGGGCCTGCTCCCACAGTTTGCGAGCACAAGCCAGGTTGCTCCCCTCCCCGCGCGGCCTCCGGTCTGTACGGTATCCGTGCGTATGTGTTGTCTCCGCTCGCACTTCCCTGTATAATGGAACGTGGGAGGGGAATATGGGCAGTTCGCGTCTCTTGCGCTTGTTTTGCATCGCTCTCGCAGGCGGGTTTCTCGCGGGTGCACTGGTCACCGTGTTCTTGCGCTGGCGGCGCAGGGCGGCAGCCTCCTGCCCCGCAATCGTCCTCGCGGAGGTCTTCTCGTGAGAGCGTCACATAAGCGTGCCGACTTTGCGACGCGCCTGGGGCGCATGATTATACTCTTCGTGCTGGCAGTCGTCGTGGTGGCCTTCCTCGTCGCCCACGTCCTGGCCTGGCGCTGGGCGCGCGAACCGTTCCCGGGGCTATTGCTGGAGCCCACGCTGGTGCTTAGCCCCTTACAGGGCAGAGGATGGGCGCGGCTGCAGTTCGACCCGCCATTGGAGCAGCCCGACCGCTTGATCGCCATTGACGGGCAGCCGGTGGAACGATATGCTGACGTGGCGACTATCTTGAGCGAGCACGCAGGGGGCGACACTGTACGGGTCCAGGTCGCCCGCCCCGATGGCAATCTGCGGGAGGCACAGATCACCCTCGCCTTATTCCCGCTGAGAGACCTGTTCCTGATTTTTATTGTCCCCTACCTGGTCGGGCTGGCCTACCTGGGCATTGGCGTCTGGGTCTATTGGGTGCGGGGCTGGGGTCGGGCCGGGCAGGTCTTCACCGGTCTGTGTGCTGCCGTAGCCCTGATGCTGGGGGGCATCTTCGACATCAGCACTACGCACCGGTTGGTCGTCCTGTGGGGCGCGACAGTACCCTTCGCAGCCGCCACCCTCATGCACCTGGCGATGATCTTCCCACAGGAACCCCGCTTTGTGCGGCGTGTCCCGGTTCTGCGCTTGCTCCCATATCTGCCTGCGACGTTCCTGGCGCTCCGCTCCGCCTTCAGCGTCTACGACGTCAGCCAACCCTGGGAGTACATCAGCCAGTGGCGCAATAGTTATCTCTTTGCCGCCGTTGGCATCTTCTTCCTGCTAGGGCTGCTCATCTATCGGTTGGTCAGGCCGCCCTCGCCGCTGGTGCGGCAGCAAAGCCGCATCATCCTCCTGGGCGCGACGCTCGCTTTTCTGCCGGTCGTGCCGTGGCTGCTGCTCAATGTCCTGGGCCAGGCGGTACCCTTTCTCACGCCACTTTACACCCCGCTGTTCACTCTCTTCCCCCTCTCCATCGCCTACGCCATCCTGCGCTACCGGCTGCTGGACGTAGACCGGCTTCTCAGCCAGGGTCTGGCCTACGGGGCCCTGACTTTCCTCGTCGTTGCCGCCTACTTCGCCCTCGTCAATGGCCTGAGCCACCTCTTTGCGGTCAGAGCCAGCGATCCGGTCCCGCTTTCTCTCTTCGTCCTGGCGCTGATCCTGCTCTTCAACCCGCTGCGGAACCGGGTTCAGCGGCTGGTGGACCGCGTTTTCTTCCGCGAACCGGTGGACTACCGTGCCGCGCTTCAAGAGTTCAGCCACGAGTTGACCCAGACGTTGGACCTGAATGCCGTGCTGGCAGAGGTTGGCAGGCAGGTTGAAGAGAGCCTCCACCCTGATCGCCAGTGGGCTTGTCTCTACGATGAGGACCTGGCCTGCTACGTCGGGCAGCCTATGAGTCAGGGTCAGCGTGCGACGTTTCCGGTCACCTTCGCGCTCGACGGTGCACTGGCACGCTGGCTGCGGGATCACCAGGAGTGTCTGTACCTGCCGGCCGAGCGGGGGCTGCCGGTCAAATTGTCCGATGAGTGGGTGCGGATGGGCGCGCTGGGAGCGATGGTCTATGTACCTCTGCGCACCCGGGAGCGGCTGAGCGGCTGGCTGGCGCTGGGCCCCAAGCGCTCTGGTCAACCCTATCACTCCGACGACCTGGCCTTCCTCAGCGCGCTGGCCGACCAGTCGGCGTTGGCGGTGGAGAACGCGCGCCTCTTCGCCAGTGTGCGCCGCAATCTGGCCGCCATCACCGAGATGAAGAACCTGATGGACGACGTCTTCAGCAGTATCGCCAGCGGCGTCATCACCACCGATATTCATGATAAGGTGACGCTCTTCAACCGTGCCGCCGAGGCCATCCTGGGCATTCCGGCTGATGGGATCATCGGTCGTCCCTGTAAGCAGGCCCTTCCCTCCCTGGGCGATGAGCTGCAACGCCTGGTCGGCCAGGTCAGACACAGCGCGATCCCGGTGATGGCCTACGAGGTCCAGCCGGAACTTCCAGCCCGCGGGCCGGTCTGGCTGCGCATGAACCTCTCCCCCCTCAAAGATAGCCGCGACGTGACTACTGGCGTTACTATTGTGGTGGATGACCTGACGGAGCAGCGGCGGTTGGAGGCTCGTGTGCGCCGCATCCGGGAAACTTTCGAACGCTACGTCGCCCCGGCCGTGGTAGAGCGGTTGCTCTCTAACCCCGAGAGCGTCCGCCTGGGAGGGGTGCGGCAGGAGATCACCAGTTTCTACGCCGACATCCGGGGCTTCACGGCCTTTGGCGAGAGGACTGCGCCAGAGTTCCAGATTGAGGTGCTGAACAGGCATTTGACGCTGGCAGCAGGGGCGATTCTGGCCCAGGAAGGCACGCTGGACAAGTTCGTGGGCGATAGTGCGATGGCCATCTTCAACGCGCCGGAGCCGCAGGAGGATCACACTCTGCGCGCTGTGCTCGCGGCGTTGGCGATGCAGCAGGCTGTGCGCGAGCACCACGTGCAGATGGAGGAGCGAGAGCGGCTTCGCTTTGGCATCGGCATCACCGTCGGCGAGGCGGTGGTGGGCAACATCGGTTCAGCCGTGGTGCAGAATTTCACCGCCATCGGCGATTGCGTCAACTTCTCGTGCCGGCTCTCCGACCTCGCCGAGCCAGGCCAGATTCTCGTCAGTGCTGAGGTCTACGAGCGTGTCAAGTACCACGTCGAGGCCAACTTCATCGGCCACATGCAGGTCAAGGGCCATACCCGGCCTGATGCGGTCTACGAGGTGGTGGGACTGAAGGTGGTAGGCTGGCAATGAAGGTCCTCCTGATCGAGCCACCCAAGACGCCCTGGGAGATGATGGGCGATGTGGTCGCTCCGCCGCTGGGATTGGCCACGTTGGCGGCGAGCCTGGAGCGGGCCGGGATTCCCGTCCGCATCCTCGACGCCAACGCCCAGAGGATTGGATGGTCGGGGCTGCAGGGAGCCATCGCCGAGGCCGCGCCGGACGTGGTGGGCGTCACCACCCTGACCCCCTACTATCCCCACGCGCGGCGTGCCTGCCGCATCGCCAAGGCCGCCTGCCCGGAGGTGGTCACTGTCCTGGGAGGGCCGCACGTCACATTCCTGGCCGAGGAGACGCTGTTGAACGGGCCCGAGGTAGACGTCGTCGTGCGGGGCGAAGGGGACGCGATACTCGTGGACCTGGCGCGCTGTCTGGCGGACAGGGGCGACCTGGGGGCAGTGCCGGGACTGGCCTTTCGCAGCGACGGCGGCATAACCCAGACGCCCGCCCCGCCTCCGCTGGACGTGTGCGGTTTGCCCCTCCCCGCCTACCACCTGCTGCCGATGGAGAAATACCACTTCGAGGGACTGGGCGGCCCCTTCGCCACCGTGCAGGCCAGCCGGGGCTGCCCGCACCGCTGCACCTTCTGCGCCGAGTGGCCTTTCTGGCGCGGCGCCTGGCGGCCCCGCGACCCCGAGGCGGTCGTCGAGGAACTGGAACTGGTCGTCGAACGGTACGGCCGCCGTTCGGTCTGGTTCACCGACGACTGCTTCAATGCCAGCGGCGAACTGATGCGGGCCTTATGCGAGGGGATACTGGAGCGGGACATTGAGGTCTCCTGGTTCTACCAGGGCCGGGCCGACCTGCTGGTGCGGCACAAGGAGCTACTCCCGCTGATGCAGCGGGCCGGCAACCGCATGGTGCAACTTGGCATCGAGGCTGCCAGCGACGAGGAGCTGCAGGACCTCAACAAGCGGCTGAGCGTGGAGCAGGTCAAGGA
>DAOUEC010000005.1:0-4145 GCA_034430655.1 Anaerolineae bacterium | reverse complement strand
CGCGAACTGCCCGCCGATGATTGAAATCACCGGCTGGTACCACGAAGTGCGTTGAAAACGCACTGGCGGAACCTGTTTCCAACAGGTTTTGAGTATCAGCGGGGCGTTTCAACGCTCCGCGTGGTAGCGGTAGGCCACTCTGTCCCCAGCGTGATACGCTCGCGTTGGCGTGGGTGGCCTGCAGCGCGGTGTCCTGGCGGCTGAAGATACCATTTGCCCCCTCTCCCTATTTGGGATATACTGACTGTAATCACCCGGCCTGCAGGCAGGAGTAGGCGGCATAAGACGACATCCCGCTAGCCAGGTGCAAACAACCATGATTGATCCCACCTTCCCACTGATTGACCTGCATCGTCACCTGGATGGCAACGTGCGGTTGGAGACAATCCTGGACCTGGGGCGGCAGCACGACCTGCCGCTGCCCGCCTGGAATCTCGAAGGGCTGCGCCCTCACGTCCAGGTGACAGAACCCCAACCCGGCGTCATGGCGTTCATCGCCAAATTCAAGTGGATGACCGGGGTCCTGGTGGACACCGATGCCTGTCGCCGGGTGGCTTATGAAAACGTCCAGGACGCACAGCGCGAGGGCATTGATTACGTCGAACTGCGCTTCAGCCCGTGGTTCATGGCCGAGCCACACGGCCTGGATCCCAGTGGTGTGGTGGAAGCCGTGGCTGACGGCGTGGCGGCAGGCGTGCGCGACTTTGGGGTCAAAGTGAACCTGATCGGCATTCTCAGCCGCACGTATGGGCCGGACGTTGCCTGGAAGGAACTGGATGCCTTGTTGCAGCACCGTCATCGGCTGGTGGCCGTAGACCTGGCAGGGGATGAAGCGACCTGGCCGGGGGACTTGTTCGTGGCACACCTCCGGCGGGCAAGGGATGCGGGCTGGCGCGTGACGGTCCACGCCGGGGAAGTCGCGGGTCCAGAAAGCGTCTGGCAGGCCATTCGCGATCTGGAAGCCACGCGCATCGGCCACGCAGTTCGGGCCATCGAGGATGCGGCCTTGTTGGATTACCTGGCAGAGCACCAGATCGGCATTGAATCGAACCTGACCAGCAACGTGCAGACCAGCACCGTGCCCGGCTATGCCAGCCATCCGCTGCGAACCTTTCTGGAACGGGGGTTATTGGCGTCTATCAACACGGACGATCCCGGTGTCAGCGGCATTGATCTGCGCCACGAATACGAGGTGGCCGCGCCAGCGGCTGGCCTGACAGCAGCACAAACGCACCAGGCCCAACGCAATGCCCTGGCCACGGCCTTTCTCCCAGCGGACGAGAAGGATGCGTTGGTGGCCCAAAAAGCGCGTCAGGCGCAGGCGGCCGCGCTCTTGTCCACACTATCGAGGTACTGACCACGATTGAGACCGCTGGCCTGCTCATTCGAGGCAAGAGGCTTCCCGATTTGCGCGGAGCCTCCAGACGGAGTGCTCATTCTGCCACACGCAGGAGGTCGGTCGTGCATCGCGCTGCGCAAGCGAACACAAATCACAACGCAGCCAGCCCCACCCGCCAGGGGCGCGGCCGTCTGTCCACGCGCCTGGTCGTCGTTTCGCTGTTGACACTGGGAGCGATTGGCCTTCTCACCGCCTGGACGGTGCACGAGGTGATTCTAGCGCCTTATGAAACCCGCATATACCCCAACGTCTACGTCCTGGGCGTAGACGTGGGCGGGCTCACCTCCGACGAAGCGTCGGCACACCTCACAGAGGCCGGCCGCCACTACGACACTGGCCTGCTCGCCCTGAGCGACGGAGAGCGTACCTGGACTGTTCCCTGGGCGGAGGCGGGGTTGCGCCTGGACGTGGACACCACGGTCCAGGCGGCTTTCGCCGTGGGCCGTGCGGACCAGGGCCTGGAAAACCTCATGACCATTCTGACGATGCGGAAGGGGCGCTACGAAGTCGTCCCTGCCTTTGCCATTGATCCTAATAGAGCGCATGGTGTGTTGGAGCAACTGGCCCCCAAAGTATCCGTGCCTCCCACCGACGCGACCCTCCGGCTGGAAGGGGATCAACTCATCGCCGTGCCCGGCCAGCCCGGTCGGGCGCTGGACGTTGACGCCACCCTGAGCAACATTGTCGCTACCGTTACCCATCTGGGTCCCGACAACCAGTTCGCTCTGACTCTCCAGATCGTCCCGCCCCGCCTCGCCGACACCAAAGCGGCCCAGGCCCAGGCGGAGGAGATGTTGAATCGCCAGGTGCAGATTTCCACCTGCGACTGGCTGACCGGCGAAACCTTCGCCTGGACGCTGGGGCGCGATGTGGCGGTCACCTGGCTGCGCGTGGGGCAGACGGAGGATGGCAGCGGTCCCAGCATACGGGTCGCTGAAGAAGCCGTGGAAGCGACGCTGGCGGGCCTGGCTGCGGAGTTGGGGGAAGGTCGGGGTCTTGAGTTGGAAGGGGCCACCGAACGGGTGCTGAACGTCTTTGAAGCGGGGGGCGGGGCGGTAGAACTCCACCTGACACATTCCCCGCGCACCTATGTCGTCCAGCCGGGCGACGATCTCACCACCATCGCCACCCGGTTTGGAATGCCTCCCGGGCTCATCGCCGAGGTCAATCCCGACGTTGACCTCGACTGGCTGTACGCCGGTCAGGAGTTGACCATTCCCTCTGAGGACGTTCTGAGACCCTACCCCCCTGTGCCTGGCAAACAGATCATCATCAGCATCGCCGAGCAGCGGCTGCGCGTCTACGAGAACGGCGCACTGCTCTACGACTGGCCTGTCTCGACGGGCATAGCGAGTTCGCCCACCTACACGGGCGAGTTTCAGGTACTCAACAAGAACGAGAATGCTTATGCCAGCCAATGGGACCTGTGGATGCCTCACTTTCTGGCTGTCTATCGCGCCGGCGGAGACACCTACAACGGCATTCACGCTCTGCCCATCCTCTCCAGCGGCCAGCGGTTGTGGGCAGGGGCGCTGGGCTCGCCGGCTTCCTACGGCTGCATCATCCTGGGCATTCAGGAGGCCGAGACCCTCTACAACTGGGCCGATATTGGCGTGTTGGTGACCATCGAGTAGGGCCGGGTGGTTGGCTGTGCTTTCACGAATCCGATGGGGCGGGCTGTGCACCAACATCGTTATGGAGGTCAACCTTGAGTAAACGTAAACGTAAGAGGCAGCGCCACGTGCCGCCTGCGCAGAAGCCGCGCCGACATCGCCAGGGGACGAACAACCTACAAGCGATCTTCAAACAGGCTGACAACCTGATTGGCCGCGGCCGCGCCCAGGAAGCCATCGCTCTCCTGGAGCCACTGTTGGCGTCCTACCCACGGGTGGCCGATCTGCATTACTACGTCGGTTACGCCCACGTCAAGGCTGGCGACATCTGGGGTGGGCTGGCAGGGTACGAACGGGCAATGGAATTGAGCCAGGATCCAGGCTATTGGCTGCCATTGGCCTCACTCTACCTGGAACTCGAGTTAAACGCGCATGCCCTGCACGCCTTTCGCCAGGTGCTAAAGCGACAGGCCGACGTCCCGATGATTGACAAAGTGCGCGAGATGGTGGCCTCGCTGGAGAAAGACATTCTGGAGACCGCACATAATCTTGGTCTTCCTGAGACACGAGTCGAAAAAGGCCTCCATTACCTGGAGGACAGTCAGCGCGCATTGCGTAAGAATGACTTCCCGGCCTGCATCGCCGCCAGCCAGCAGGCCATCAGGCTACTGGCCGACTGGCCCCCACCTCGCAACAACCTCTCACTGGCCTTGTTCTACGATGGTCAACCGGAAAGAGCCATTGCCACCGCACGCCAGGTTCTCTCGCAAGCCCCGGACAATGTCCAGGCGCTGAGCAATGCCATCCGTTTCCTGGCCTGGACGGGACAAGAGGCAGATGCGCGGGCGTTGTGGGCGCAGTTGAAGGAAATCACACCACAGGGAAACAGCGAGCGCCTCAAGATGGCGGAAGCGGCCGCCATCATGAACGAAGACGAGAGTGTGTACCGCCTGTTACGCCCCTTAGCCAAATCGGAAGGGCGACGGCAGGGAATGCCTGGATTCTCCTGGCAGGCACAGTTGTTCCTGGCCGTCGCCGAAGCCAATACCGGCCGTGGCGCGGCGCGACGTCATCTGAAGGCATTGCAGAACGACGTGCCGTGGGCAAGCGAGTTGCTGGCAGCGCTGGAGGCC
>DAOUEC010000004.1:0-25581 GCA_034430655.1 Anaerolineae bacterium | reverse complement strand
TCGTGCCTGGAGTGAACCGAACGCCTGATTTAGTCAGAAATCTAGGTCTGGCTGGCGAGATTTGCCCCGGACCGCAGGAAATATGCCCCTTGAAAGCCCAAAATGGGCCTTAAGTTGTGAGGCATGCCCTGGACGATGATGTGGGCGGGGATGCCCATCCCGATCAGCATACTGCGCACCAGGGAGAGGTCTCTCTGCCCGCCGAAGGAGGCTGGGTCCAGCAGGATTGTCGTGGGGGCTACCCCCCGACGCACCAGCGACCACAGGGCTTCTACCCAGGCCGGGTCACTGGAAGGGGTGATCACCGCCACCGTCGTCCGCCGTGCCAGCACGGCGCGCATTTCGGTGAGCACCGTGGCCAGAGGGGAACTCTCCCCGGCCTGCACCAGCGCCAGGGTCCGCAGCAAGCGGTACAACTGCCCCTCCCCCCGGCCAGGTATGAGATACGCCCCTTGAGCCCCGTAGGCCATCAGTCCCACTGCCCGGTTCTGGCGCAACATCCGCTCGGCCAGAGAGGCGGCCAGGATCACCCCGTACTCCTCGGTGGATTCCTCCCCTTCTCCCGCCTGCACCTCGGCGTCCAGGTCCAGGATGATCCACAGATCACCGGACACCTCTGCGTCGAAGATCTTGGACATCAGGGTGTTGTGATGGGCCGAGGAAGGCCAGTGAATGCGCCGCAAGGGGTCCCCCGGTGCGTAGCGGCGGGTGGTCGAAACGTTGAGCGCCAGATCCGCCGCTGGTCGCCGGGCTACCGCTCGCCCTGTCGCTACCCCTCGGGGCAGGACTACCGACGGCAGTTCCATAACCGGAGGGACCACCAGGAGGCTGTGGGTCTGCTCGTAGCGCTGGATGACGGTGAAAAGTCCGAAGGGCTCCCGCATACGCACCGTCCATGGCCCCAGGGTGAACAATCCTCGCCGCTTGCAAACCGTGCTCACCCGCCAGCGGGACGTCTGCCCGCCGCTAGCCGCCACCACCCGCCGTGAGGGATAGTCGGGTAGATTGGACTCGTCGTCCACCTCGGCCCAGAGCACCGGCCATTTTCCCCGGTTGCGAAGGGCGAATCGCTCCTCCAGCAGGTCTCCCACCTGCGCCCAGACGTAGCGCAGCGAGCGAGTGACCAGCATCGAGCGGGCCAGGGAACGGGCCCACAAGTAGGCCGCCAGGGTCATCCCACCCACTCCGCAGAGGAGGATCACCCAGGCCCGGTTGGGAGAGAAAAGCTGCAATAAGACCAGCAGCATGGCCAGCGCTACCGGCACCCAGGAGTGTAGTCGAATCATCACGCGGGGGGCTGGGCTTCCCCGTTCCACAACTTCACTACTCCTCTCACGGCCACTGCCCTCCCACTTATGCAGGAAGAGGTGGCCGATCAGTCGCTTTAGCGATGTTGGGGTAGTGCTCGATGACGACGGACACTGGTGAAGCGTGTCATTAGTACTCGCGCAGCACGATCGGGAGATAGGCTGTGTGTCTCTCCTCTACGAGGATATATTCTCCCCAATTCTCGGCCATCACACTGTATCCTGCTTCGTTGGGGTGAACGTTGTCATACATCAACGACGCCCGTGCCTTGCCTGTGGCCGGATCGTAGAAATCATCCCAGTTATCGGTAATCCACAGGTCCATTCCGGTCAGGTTGTTCTCCAGACTGCCGTTATATGACTGCACCGCCAGCGACTCCCAAAAATCCTGGGTCGGGATAATGGCCGAAACGATGATCTGCGGATGTGCCCCGTCCGCATTAGTGTGGGCAGTGACCACGTTGACGATGTCCTGGACTTCGGTCACGGTCTGGCTGATGACTTCCGGCAGTTTGGTTGGGTCCCCCCCGGTCTCCTGGGCCAAATCGTTGCCCCCGACCAACAGCAAGACAAAGTCGGGATCTTCTGCCAGCCAATTCAGGTTCTGAAGGTCGGCGAGCACCTGGTCGGCTCGATAGCCGTCAACTCCGTGATTGATCACCTCGTAATTGCCGGGGCCGTAAGTCCCGTCGAGCCTGGCCTGCAACTGGGCCGGATAGGTGTACTCCGTCCCTGCGTAGGGATAGCCGTGGGTGATGCTGTCTCCCAGGCAGGACACCACCGAGGTCGTGACGTCTTCTGATCTGGAGACCATCGGCGTGGCCACCAAGTTCGAGATGTTCCCATCCATGACTCCTGATTGCTGCGTGCCCGCTGGAGACGTCCCTGCTGCTTGTGGCGACGGTGGCGGGGCAGCAATTCCCGTTTTGGCTTCCGGTTTGATATCTACAAGCATTTTGGCTATACTTGGAACAAGTGAAACTTGATGGGAGCCAGTTGGTTCCTTTTCAGTCTTAAAGTCAGGAGATTTTCCAATGGCAGCCAACAAATCTCTATCCGCAGATGATCTATTCGCATTGATTCGTGCTGGATTCGAGCGAGTACCAGACCAGCGTGCTGAGAACGCGAAAATCTCTTTGCCGGATGCCTTGATGTCTGGCTTTGCGATGTTCTCACTGAAAGACCCTTCGCTGCTTGCTTTTGATGAGCGCAGAGCGACGGATAGCAACTTGAAGAGCATCTATAGCATAGAGCATGTTCCCGGCGACACACAAATGCGTACCATCCTCGACGATGTTGAGCCAGTAAGTATCAGGCCAGTGTTTAAAGATGCTCTGCGACAACTTCAGCGGAGCAAAGAGCTGAACAAGTTCATTTTTCTGGGGGGTAGCTACCTCGTTTCTTTGGATGGCACAGGGTACTTTAGCTCGAAGAAGGTTCACTGTTTTTCCTGTTTGCAAAAGGTCAACAAGAAGACGGGTGAGGTGACCTATTACCATCAACTGATGGGCGGGGTCATCATTCACCCGAACCGGCGGGAAGTAATTCCGTTGATGCCAGAGCCGATTATGAAACAGGATGGAGAGACCAAGAACGACTGTGAGCGCAACGCAGCCAAGCGTTTTCTGGCCCAGTTGAAGCAAGACCATCCGCGTTTGTCCTTTACGATCACCGAGGATGCATTGAGTCCCAATGCTCCGCACATTCGTGAGTTGGAGAAGCACGGCTTTCACTACATTCTGGGAGTCAAGGAAGGCGACCACGAATATCTGTTCGAGCAAGTCGCACTCGCACGTCAGGAGGGGCGAACGACCGAGTTTGAGCAACGAGCAGGAGGAGCACTTCACCGCTTTTCCTTCGTCGCCCAGATGCCCTTGAACAAGTCCAATCCAGACATATTGGTGAACTTTCTCGAGTATTGGGAAATCGGCAAGGACAAGACTCAGCACTTCTGTTGGGTCACCGATTTCACCATCACCAAACTGAACGCCTTCACGATCATGCGCGGGGGACGGGCGCGCTGGAAGGTCGAGAATGAGACATTCAACACCTTGAAGAATCAAGGGTATCATTTCGAACACAACTTCGGACACGGCAAGAAGAATCTGTCCGTGGTGTTCGCCGCATTGATGATGTTGGCCTTTCTCGTCGACCAGGTGCAACAACTGGCTTGCGAGTTGTTTCGAGCCGTTCTGGACAAGAAAGGCAGCAGGAGAAGATTGTGGGAGCATATGCGGGCCCTGTTCAAGACGCTTGAATTCAAGTCGATGGAACAACTATTCAAAGCCATCCTCTACGGATACAAAGCCAAAGTGGTTATACTTTCCCCTCCTTGATCGTGTATGGAAGTAACTACGATTCAATGTCAAAGAACGCAAAACCAAGGAGATATTCTTGTATCTACTTTAGCCACGCTATTGCTACTTCCTGTTGTGAGAATATCCGCTGGTTTCATTCGGGAGGATTGGAGATGTCAAAATGCCGATCTGTAGCCCCGTTTTCTGAACTCTTGGACCACTGACTCTCATTGAACCCCCACGCTTTGGCTTATGTGCAGTGTAGATGGGTGCTAAACAACCCCAAAACGGGAATTGCTGGTGGCGGGGTTACATCCGGAGCCCTTCCAGCCACAAGATTTATGAGAAGGTATGCGGATACGCTGAGCAAGGTGGTAATCAGCCTCTTCATGGAACACCTTCGGGGTCTACCTGGATTTGTGGGATAACGACTTTGAGTATCCCACTAATTCAAGGAGACCCCACCTTCGTATCTACGACAGCTCAGTGCAACTTGTAAACCTCGCGCCGATGTCCTACGGCGTAGATGGTAACCTGTCTTTGCTTCCGGTCTATCCCATATACCACCCTGTAATCGCCCACCCTCAGCCGGTACATCCCTTCCCACTGTGCGGTCAGCGGCTTGTGGCGCATTTCCTCGACGTGTTTAAGCAGCCACTGAATCTTGTCCAAGATGCGTTGCCGGATGCCCCTGTCCAGCCTTCTCAGATCCTTTGCGACGTCGGGATGGAACGCTGGTTTATACACCGCTTGCGCCCTGGAGTTCGCCGGTCAGCTCTTCCATAGAAAGCAGTCGCCCACCCGAAGCGACATAGTCCTTTGCCTGGCGCAACCTGGCCTCGAACTCGGGCCTTAACTCCAGGCCCATATCGGGGTCTCCGAGAACTTCTTGCAGCACCTCTTTGACCGCGCCTTGGATGAGATTCTTTAATTCCTGGGCCGTCATCTCGGCCACGGGCATATCTTCTCCAATAGATTCCTCAACGGTAGCCGCGTAGGAGACACACGGTTCCTGCACTTGTTCTTCATTCATCGCTGTTACTCCTTCTCCGAACCTCTTTTCACACCGTGTATCATCGGTCGCTCTTTAGTATAGGGAGAGATTGAGGAATGTCAAGAAATTCCTCACCCAATACGCGCTTCAAAAACTGCCCCGTGTAACTGCCCTCTACTTGCGCCACCTGTTCCGGCGTGCCCTCGGCCACGACCTCGCCCCCGGCATCGCCCCCCTCCGGCCCCAGGTCAATGATCCAGTCGGCCACCTTGATGATGTCGGGGTGGTGCTCGATGATGACGATGGTGTTGCCCGCGTCCACCAGCCGGTTGAGCACCGCGATCAGTTTGTCCACGTCGGCGGCGTGCAGCCCCACGCTGGGCTCGTCCAGCACGTAGAGGGTGCGGCCGGTGGCCTTCTTGGAGAGTTCGCGGGAGAGTTTCACCCGCTGCGCCTCACCGCCCGAAAGGGTCGGCGCGGGCTGTCCCAGGCGGATGTAGCCCAAGCCCACCTCCTGCAAGGTCTTTAGTTTGGTCTGGATGCGGGGGATATTGGCGAAGAATTCCATCGCTTCGTCCACCGTCATGTCGAGCACCTCGGCGATTGTTTGGCCCTTGTAGCGCACATGCAGCGTCTCCCGGTTGTAGCGCCGGCCGTGGCAGACGTCGCAGGGGACGTAGACATCAGGGAGGAACTGCATCTCGATGCGCAGCGTCCCGTGCCCCTGGCAGGCTTCGCAGCGGCCTCCTTTGACGTTGAAGGAGAAGCGACCGGGCTTGTAGCCGCGAATCTTGGACTCCGGCAGGGAGGCGAACAACTCCCGGGTGGGGGTGAAGACGTTAGTGTAGGTGGCCGGATTGGAACGAGGGGTGCGACCGATGGGTGACTGGTCAATGTTGATTGCCTTGTCAATGTGATGCACCCCTTCGATGCGGTCGTGCTCGCCAGCCGGTTCGCGGGAGCCGTGGAGGATCTGGGCCAGACGGCGATGGAGGATGTCCACCAGTAGAGTGGACTTGCCGGAGCCGGAGACGCCCGTGATGCAGACGAACTTCCCCAGCGGGATGCGCACGTCAATGCTCTTCAGGTTATGTTCGCGGGCTCCCCGGATGACCAGTTCGCCGCCGTTTCCCTCGCGTCGCTTCGCGGGCATAGGGATGGACTTACGGCCAGAGAGATATGCCCCGGTCAGGCTCTCAGGGCAGGCGACCACGTCCTCGACCGTGCCGGCGACGATCACTTCCCCGCCGTGCTCGCCGGCCCCTGGCCCCAGGTCAATGATCCAGTCGGCGGCGCGTATGGTCGCCTCGTCGTGCTCGACCACGATGAGCGTATTGCCCAGGTCGCGCATCTCTTTGAGCGTGCGGATGAGGCGCGCCTGGTCGCGCTGGTGCAGGCCGATGCTGGGCTCATCCAGCACGTAGAGCACCCCCATCAGTTGTGAGCCAATTTGCGTCGCCAGCCGGATGCGCTGCGCTTCGCCGCCAGCCAGCGTGACGGCGGTGCGGTCCAGTGTCAGGTAGTCCAGCCCCACGTTGACTAAGAACCGCAGCCGGGCGTGGACCTCTTTGAGGATGCGTCTCGCGATGTACCATTCCTTCTCGGTGAGAGGAGAGCCGGAAGGAACCATTTCAGGTTCCAGGTTCCCAACCTGAGACTTTGAAGCCTGAAACCTGAAACCGGATAACTCGTCAATCCACTCCAGCAGCCTGGTGACCGTCCAACTGGCGATCTCGCTGATTGGCTTGCCCGCCACCGTGACCGCCAACGCCTCCGGGCGCAGCCGCGCGCCCTTGCAGACCGGGCAGGGCCGGCGGGTCATAAATTCCTCGATCTTGCCCCTGATGTAGTCGGAGTTCGTCTCCCTGTAGCGGCGTTGCAAGTTGGGGATGACGCCCTCGAAGCGGGTGAGGTACTCGCTGCGGCGTCCGTCCCGGCTGGCGTAGCGCACGAGGATGCGCTCGTCGCCGCTGCCATACAGGATGACGTGCTGCTGAGCAGCGTTCAACTCACGCCACGGCGCGTCGGTGGGGATGCCGAAGTGGTCGCAGGCGGCCTTGAGCAGTTGCCAGTAGTAGCCTTCCTGGGACTGAATGTTCCAGGCCCGTATGGCCCCCTCCTCGATGCTTTGGTCGGGGTTGGGCGCGATCAACCCGGGGTCGAGTTCCATCCGCGTCCCCAGCCCCTGGCACTCGGGGCAGGCCCCGTGGGGGCTATTGAAGGAGAATGTACGGGGCTCAAGTTCCGGCAGGCTGATGCCGCAGACCGGGCAAGCAAAATGCTCGGAGTAGAGCAGGTCTTGCGGCGGTTCGACCGAGACGTCGTTGATGACCACCACCCCCTCGCCCAACTGGAGCGCGGTCTCGACGGAATCGGCGAGGCGCGAGCGGAAGCCATTCTCTTCTGCTGGGGCCGGCCCCCGACCGTGCCCCTCCGGGATAATCAGCCGATCCACGACCGCCTCAATCGTGTGCATCTTATACCGGTCGAGTTCGATCTCCTCGTCCACGTCGTGCACGCGGCCATCCACCCGCACGCGCACGAAGCCTGCCTTGCGCACGTCCTCGAAGATGGCCTGGTGGTGCCCCTTGCGGTCCTTGACCAGCGGTGCTAACACCTGGAAGCGGGTGCCAGGAGACATCCCCAGCACTGCGTCCACGATCTGCTGGGCGGATTGCTTGGTGACCTGGCGGCCGCACTGCGGGCAGTGGGGTATGCCAATACGGGCGTACAGCAGCCGCAGATAGTCGTAGATCTCGGTGACGGTGCCGACGGTCGAGCGGGGGTTGTGCGAGGCGCCGCGCTGGTCAATGGAGATGGCCGGGGAGAGCCCCTCGATCTGATCCACGTCCGGCTTCTCCATCTGGCCCAGGAACTGGCGCGCGTAGGCGGAGAGGCTCTCGACGTAGCGCCGCTGCCCCTCGGCGTAGATGGTGTCGAAGGCCAGGGACGATTTGCCCGACCCCGAGATGCCGGTGATGACCACCATCTTGTTGCGCGGGATCTCGACGGTGATGTTCTTCAGGTTGTGTTCTCGTGCACCCCGCACGATGATCTTATCCTGGCCCATTGTTCACCTACATTTTGCTATCGAACGTTTGTTCTTTATTGTAACATCCTTGCCGCACTTCGTCAAGGCGAAATAGTATTGTAGCATGTTTTTGGGATTGGACAAAGCCAGGGCTCTTTGCTATAATCTATTTGCCTATTGAGATGAGGTGTTACGAAAGGGAAGATTGACCTATGACCCAACCTACAATCCAGGAAAGAGCATGCGCTATCTGGACGGAAATCTGGGAACTGGCTGATGAACGGTGGCCGCCAGAGAACGTCCCGGCGGCCTGGCGCGTATATGAGCATCTCAAAGAAGCGCTTATTAGCGCTGGCGTGAGCGAGACGCAGGCGATAGCCTTCGCTGATGACTTTTTCTATAGCGAGGGAATCTGGGGCGATCTAAGGCTCATAGACAATCACAGGCGAGCCATTGATGCGCTGATCGTGGCGTTGCTTGACTCCGAGCTGGTGGGACTAGACAACGAATGACTATGCCAACCTCAGTCGCTAGCGGACCGCTACCGTGGTGTCTCGGGACCTCCGGAGGATGCTTGATCGCCGGCCTCGCGAGCGCGTGCTAGACCCGCCTGTGGGCCGTGTGGCTTCCTTATCCATACTCTGCTCCGCGTGTGCGACGATTTTGTCTCCGCCAGCACTGCCCCCGCGCTTGGGCAGTGCGGGCGCAGAAGTATGGCCCCCCGCACTGTCTTGGAGGTGAAAACAAGTGATCATCCATACCATCCCCGTAGGAATCACCCAGACCAATTGCTACGTCGTTGGCTGCGAGGAGACGCAGGAGGGGATGGTGATTGACCCTGGCGGGCATCCGAAGCGCATCAAGCGGACGCTGGAGGAGAGCGGCTTGACTATCCGCTACGTCCTCAACACCCACTGCCACTTCGACCACATGGGGGCCAACGCCGAGATCGTGACCGCCACCGGCGCGCCTCTGGCGCTCCACCCGGCGGAACTGCCCATCCTGCAGGCTCGGGGCGGTGCTTCCTGGTTCGGCGTGCCGGTGAAGGAAAGCCCTCTGCCGGACGTGGAACTGGAGCCCGGGCAGGTGCTGGAAGTGGGCACGCTCCGTTTCCAGGTGCTCTTCACGCCGGGCCATAGCCCAGGCAGTGTGACCTTCTACGAACTGGCCGAGGGCGTGGCCTTCGACGGGGACGTGTTGTTCGCGGGTGGGATGGGGCGCACCGACCTACCCGGCGGCGATTGGGATACGCTGATGCGCTCGATCCGCGAGGTACTCTTTGCGCTGCCGGACGAGACGGTGCTATATCCCGGCCATGGGCCCAAGACGACAGTAGGGCACGAAAAGGCTCACAACCCATGGCTGTAGTGAGGACCGCGGGCGTCATCCTGTCATGAGCTTCACGTAGATCTCTTCAAGCGCGGATTCGCTTACAGACAGGTTTATCAGAGCCCAGTTATTTTCGGAAATATCGTCCAGTACTGATGCGATTTTGCTTATACTGGTAGTCCTGAAGATGTAATTTCCCTCTTCCTGTTCATAATCCAGCCTATCATCAGAGTAAAAGACTACTTCATAATCCCTGCGGCCGAGACTCCTGCGTATGGTTTCCATGCTGTCACAGATGACCAGACGGCCGTTTCTCAGAATGGCGACGCGGTCGCATATATGCTCGACGTGGAACAGATTGTGGGCGCTCAGGAGGATTGTCTTTCCCTGATCCTTCAGGCTCTTCAGGTAATTGATGATGAAGAACGAAGTAAGAGGATCGAGGCCCGAGTTTGGCTCGTCCAGTATGAGGAGCCTCGGGTCGTGCAGCAGTGTACGGGCGATACTCACCTTTCTTTTCATGCCCTTCGAGAGTTCTCCTGTGAGTTTATCCTGCTCAGGAAGCCTGAGCGAGCCGAGCAACAGGTCTATTCGCTCCTCGGCTTCGCGCTTGGGCATCTTGTAGAGTTCGGAGAAAAACATGAGGTACTCGGCTACCGTCATGTTCTCGTAGAGAGGGCTTTCTTCGGGCAGGTAGCCGATAAACCGTTTCACGTAGGTGCTTTCCTTCGCCATGTCCCGGTCCATTACCTCGACTTTGCCAGACGTTGGGCTGAGGAGACCGGCGATCATCTTGAGGGCTGTGGTTTTTCCAGCACCATTGTGGCCTATGATCCCCATGATCTCGCCGTCCTCTACCTCCAGGTTCAGGTCTTTGACGGCTGCGAGGTGTCCGTATAGTTTAGTGACACCTGTCAGACTGATCATTGGTTAGATTTCCATTCTCGTGTGGACGATGAGTAACATCCTGACGATTGCAAAACGAGAGATCAAAAGGCTGCGCTCCCGTTTCAGAGGTGGTTCAAGGCTGGTTGTGGTCCTCATCCTGGCGGGCGCGTTCGTCATTTCTTATCTGGTGTTCCAACAAGGAGCCGTTTTGAGCAAGGGCATGTACAGGGTTGGAATGTCCCCTGACGGTCCTGGTATCCATGATAGCCGGTTTCGCACAATTACGGTTGATCGTTCTACCGGATACTCGATGCTTGATGAACGAGCAATAGACGTTTACGTTGACGGGGACGAAGTAGCCTCTAGAAATAATGCCCGGTCCCTTTACGCGGCCGGGGCACTAAAACAATATCTTGAGAAGCAGGAACTCACCAGGATCAAGGATGAATACGAAATAGATACGGCGTTTCCGCTGCGAGTCGAGGTCAATTACATAGGGAATGTCACGGCGACTCAAGGAATAGCGCTCTCGGAGCTGGCAGACGCATTGACAGGCACATCGCTGGAGCCAACAGAGACCGATCCAGGTGCGACAGAGGCAGCACAAGCAATGCCTGAAAGTGATACCACCGCCGCTGTCAGGGAGCAGATCAGGGAACTGGAAAGCGGCAACAGGCTGCCTGAAATCGAGATGGAGTTTACGTCAGATAAGGAGATCATCGTTCCGTCACTTATGAGTCCGCCTGTGCCTTTCGCACAGGTCATTATTGCGTTCCTCTACGTCCTCCCGGTCTCCTTCGTCAGCGTCTTCTTCCCCAGCAGCTTCATGGATGAAAAGATAGATAGGAGAATCACGGTCCTTATGTCCGCCCCGCTGACTCCGCTCCAGATCATCGTTGGTAAAATGCTCCCCTACGTGAGTTTCTCGCTGGCATCCGTGGTCATTATGACTCTGGTGTTAGGGGGCAATCTGTTGCTGGCAGTGGCGATATTCATCCCTGTGATATTGTTCATCTTCTCTATATATCTGATGGTGCCCCTTGTATACCGCACGTTCAAGGACACGACGTTTATCTCGATGCTCGCGATCACGGTGATTACGTCCTATCTTGTCTTCCCCGCGATGTTCTCAGGCGTCAACGACCTGAGCCTTATGTCACCCCTCACGCTGGCTGTCAAGATGTATAGAGGGGAGTCCTTTGGGCTGAGAGAATACCTGTTCTCGACGACGCCGATGTACTTCATCTTTGCCCTTTCCATGTACATAGGCACCCGCATCCTGAATGAGGAATACCTCATGGGATTCCGGCCGTTACATAGAAAAGTTGCCGAGGCCATTTATCTCACCATCGTCCGCAGTCGCCTATACCTGTCAATTACGCTGTTGAGCCTATTTCTTATCCCTATTGTCTATATGATCCAGTTGGTGACCCTGGCAATATCACTCAACCTGCCAATGCGCTATGCTGTGGGGGGACTGCTGGTGGTGGCAGTTGTAGTCGAGGAGGTCGCCAAGTCAGCGGGTATCGCAGTACTGCTTGAGAACGGAGTCATCAGGGCGACAAAAGATATTCTTGTACTGTCGTTTCTTTCCGCGGTCGGGTTCCTGATCGGAGAGAAACTGCTGCTATACGTTTCACTCAGCGTGGTATCGGAATCCATGTTATCGCCAGCCCTTTTCAGTTCCGGCATGCTTTTGATACCACTCGTGGCTCACTTTCTCTCCACGGCGCTCGTCTGCTTGCTCACAGGCCGTTTTGGCATCAGGTATCCTTTCGCAGTGCTTGCCGGGTCAATCGTACATGCCCTGTATAATCTATATGTGCTTGGAGTGATACCGTGAGCACGTTCTATGTTATGGTAAGAAAGGAGTTAAGATCGGTCACCAAAGAAAAAACGATCATGATTGCCATCATGATCCAGTTATTCATTGCATCCTTCTCATCGGTGATACTCATCGGGCTGATGTCATTCTACGACCCAGACTCTATAGCCTGGAACGCCAATATCAGTATCAAGGTAGGCGTCATTGGCGATGCTGATAGTCCGCTCGTATGGTTCTTGAGAGACCGCAATGTGAGGGTGACACCTTTCCCGTCGCCCCTGGACGCTGAGAGTGCTTTCAGGGCCGGGATGGTAGACGCCGTCATATTCGTACCAGAAGACGGCAGGGGCGTCGTTGACATGAAGCTCTTTCTGCCCACATCTGAGTCGCGCTCGACGATGATATTGATGGTATTGAAGGAACCTATGAAAAGGTACGAAAACTACCTGCGAGAAGAGCGCGGTGTCCACGTCAGGTACTCGGATATCAGAGGAATGCCTTCTACGACTTATGAGTTTCGGTACTCTGTTATTATTCCCATATTGATGTTCTTCCCCGCTTTCGTAGCGGGCAGTATGGTGATAGACTCGATATCCGAGGAATTGGAGAACCGTACGCTGGAAACGCTCTGGTCCGCACCGTTATCTCTAAACGTGATATTTGGAGCGAAGATTGCGGCCGGACTCGTTCTCGCCGTGGGGCAGTGTGCTTTGTGGTCAATGCTGCTGCGTTTTAATCGCGTACCCATACGAAATCTGGGTCTTGTCCTGCTGTTCGCTGCAGTGATAGCGGCCATAATTGCTGTGGGATCGGCGCTCATCGCGACGTACTTTAAGGACAGGGAGCGGTCGCAGTTCGTGTATTCCCTTTTCATCCTGCTCTCAGCCGGCGTGAGTTATCTCTTTGACGCTTCACCCATAACCTTGATGATCCGACTTGCTACGGGTGACTATTATACCGGCATTGCGGATATCGCTGTATATGGTGTCCTGCTACTGGCGCTCCTTGCAGCGTTTTTGTCTGTGGCAAAGAGGCTGATTGCTGTGCCAGCCTGATGTCCTCCTTGGATGCCGTCAATCTGTGACCGGGTTGCGCAGCAGTCCGATGCTCTCCACCTCTATCTCGACCACGTCGCCTGCCGCCAGCGGTCCCACGCCGGCCGGGGTGCCGGTCATGATCACGTCGCCCGGCTCCAACGTCATAATGCCCGCGGTGTAGGCGATGAGTTGCGCCGGGGAGAAGGCCATCTCGCTGGTGCGCCCGCGTTGGCGGAGTTCCCCGTTCACGCGGCAGATGACCTCCAGGTCGGCCACGTCCATCTCGTTCAGCCCGGTCACGAGCCACGGTCCCAGCGGGCAGAAGGTGTCGAACCCCTTGGCGCGGGTCCACTGGCCGTCGCGCCGTTGCAGGTCGCGGGCGGTGACGTCGTTGCCGCAGGTCATGCCCAGCACGTAGTCCCACGCCTCCTGCACCGTCACGCCCCGGCAGCGGCGGCCGATGACGATCGCCAACTCCGCCTCGTGATCCACCCGTTCCGACTGCGGCGGCAGGACGATGGGCGCGCCTGGCCCGATCACGCTGCTGGGCGGCTTGAGGAACAGGAGCGGTTCGGGAGGCACCTCCCCGCCGTGCTCGGCGGCGTGCGCGGGATAGTTGCGCCCCACGCAGACGATCTTGGATGGCACCGTCGGGGCCAGCAACGGGAGACCGTCCAGGCGTCCGATTTCGGCTCCGCGCTCCCAATCGCCGAAGGGCTCACCGCACAGGCTGTATACCCATTCGTTCTCAACAGCGCCCCAGCGCGGACTGCCGTCCACGGCCACCCGGACGAGGTGGGGGTGATGTTGGTGCATTTTCTATGTCCTTTCTCACATTGTCAGCAGGAAGCCCCGGCTCTTCCGGGGCTTTAGTTCGGGCCTACGCCTGCACCCAATTCTCGTGCCTGCGCCTCCGCGTTGTACGAACTCCGCACCAGCGGACCGCTTTCGACCCACCGGAACCCCATCTCGTAGCCTCGTTCCCGAAACATCTCGAACTCCTCCGGCGTGTAGTAGCGGGCGATGGGGATGTGCTGCCTGGTGGGCTGCAGGTACTGCCCGATGGTGAGAATGTCCACGTCCAGTTTGCGCAAATCGCTCATCACCGCCAGCACCTCGTCTACCGTCTCCCCCAGCCCGACCATCAGGCCACTCTTGGTGGTCGCCTCCGGCCATAGCAATTTGGCGTTGCGCAGCACGGCCAACGACCACTCGTAGCGGCACTGGGGCTGCACTGCGCGGAAGAGGCGCGGCACAGTCTCGACGTTGTGGTTGAGGATGTCCGGCCGCTCGTCCATCACTGTCTTCAGGGGCTCAATGCGCCCGCGGAAGTCGGGGATCAGCACCTCGACTGTGCAGCCGGGCTGGAGAAGCCTGCCCTGAGCCTGTCGAAGGGCGCGGATGCGGCGGATGACGGCGGCGAAGACGGAAGCCCCGCCATCGGGCAGGTCGTCCCGGTCCACCGAAGTGATGACGGCGTGCTTCAGATCCATTGCCTGCACTGCCTGGGCCACGCGCTCCGGCTCGTCGGGGTTGAGCGGGGCTGGGCGGCCAGTCTTGACGTTGCAGAAGCGGCAGTTGCGGGTACAGGTATCGCCGAGGATGAGGAAGGTGGCGGTGCGGTGGCCCCAGCACTCGGCGATGTTGGGGCAGTGGGCCTCCTCGCAGACGGTGTGCAACGCCTTGGCCCGCATCAGCCGCTTGAGCCAATGGTACGTCTCGCCCGCCGGCGCGCGCACCCGCAACCACGGGGGGCGGCGTTGGGGGCGTTCGGATGTCCGTTGCTGTGCCTTGTCCATAACTCAAGTCCTTGTCCAGTGAATTTGTCGCCGCTCAAACGTTGCCAGCCGCGTGAACCCTGCCACCCGCGCCATCTCCAGCGCCACATCGAAGTGCGATCCGATGGCATCGGGGGTATGGGCGTCGGAACCGAAGGTGAGGATCTCGCCGCCCAGTTCACGATACCAGCGCAACACCTCCAGCGACGGGCAGGGCTCCGGTTGTCCCCGCCGCAGCGGCGAAGTGTTGATCTCGATCCCCTTGCCGCGTTCGACGAGGGAGCGTAGCGCAGTTCGGATCATCTCCGCATAAGGCTCTGGGCCGTCGTAGGCTTTGCCAAACTTGCGCGCATCGCGCTTGACCAGGTCCAGGTGCCCCAGCACGTCAAAGTTCCCTTCCGCAGCCAGGCGGGCCACCTGTCTGAAGTAGGCCTCGTAAGCCTGGTGCAACGGCGGCTCAAAGAAGGGCTCTTTCCAGGCGGCCTGCATCCCATCGGCGTAGTGGATTGAGCCCAGAACCAGGTCGAAGTTGCCTGTGGCCAGCACGGCTGCCGTCTCCCGGGCGAAGATGTGCGGCTCGCCCACCTCCACCCCGGCGCGGATGGTCAGCCGGTCGCTGTAGACGGCCCGGCAGCGTTCGATTTCGGCCAGGTACGCGGCAGGGCGGAAATAGCCACGCGTGTCGTCGGGGCCGAAGTCGAGGTGGTCGGTGAAGGCGATCTCGTTCAGCCCGCGGGCGATGGCCGCCTCGCACGCCGCCGCCATTTTAGTCTTGCTATCACATGAGAAGCGGGTATGGATGTGATAATCTTGAATGTAACTACTCATCTACCCCTATGCCTGCGAGCCTGTAAACCGCTCTAAATCCTCCGGCCAAACCATCAAACCGGCGATCTCGCCTTTCTGCCAAAGCTGGCGGTCAAACGTGGCCAGCGTGATCGGATCGCCAATGGTATCCTGCCAGAAGAGGGCCGTCCCCAGATGCACGGCGTCGTAGCCGCGCAGCCCGTGCTCCCACGCCAGGGCGTCGGCACGTGCCACGATGATCTCTGTCAGTTGCAGGCGCACTAGGTCTATCCATTGCGCACGAAAGACCTGCAATGCCGCGCCTGCCTCGTCGCGGGAGAGTAGTCCGACACGCACCGCTTTCGCCAGAGCCGCCGCCACCTCCGCCCGGCTGATCACCGACGTGCCGACAACATCGGTCTGCGCGATTAGACGACCTACCTCGGCCGAGCCTGCCTCGGCAATATAGCGTTTTACCAACGCACTGGCATCCAGGTAGAGAATCATTCGCGGTTCTCCACCAATAGATCGGCCACCGTACGGTCTCCGTGCACGCGCGCCACAGGGGGCATTGGCTCCAGCCTCTTGCCGCTCCAGAGGATCAGGCCAGCCTGGGCCATCATATCTAAGCGGGTCTCCAGGGGTTGTGCCACCGGGACGATGCGCCCCACCGACTTGCCGCGCTCGGTAATTACCACTGTCCGGCCGGCTTTAACCTGCCGCAGGTATTGGCTCAGCCGACTTTTCAGTTCCCGCACGCCTACCCGCACTTCGCCCATAGCACCTTCCTCCCATACGTCAAATTACGCGGCTTGTGTAACTACATTATACACGATGTGGACGCAAAACGCTACCCACTTAGCAGACTTCCGAAGTCTTGACGCTGATACTCCCCCAGGCTTTGTATACGCCCAGTGGTAACCGGGTGAATTGGTCAAATGTGTATTGCCTTCCCGAACACTCCGTGTGCGGCCTCCATCAGCGCCTCGCTCAGCGTGGGGTGGGCATGCACGCTGCGCGCGATCTCCTCCGGCGTCAGTTCCCAGTGGCAGGCTAGCACCAGTTCGGGCAACAACTCCGTTACCTCCGGGCCGACCAGGTGAGCACCCAATATCTCGCCACTGGTCGCATCGGCCACGATCTTGACGAAGCCGTCGTAGTCGCCCAGCCCTAGGGCCTTGCCGTTGGCGCGGAAGGGAAAGCGGCCCACCTGAACCTCGTACCCGCGCTCGACTGCCTGCGGTTCGGTGAGGCCAAAACTGGCCGCCTGCGGCTGACAATAGGTGCAGCGCGGCATAGCCTCGTAGTCCAGCGTCACGGTCTCCACCCCAGCGATGGTCTCTATGGCTACGATGCCTTGGGCGGAGGCGACGTGGGCCAGCGGCAACTTCCCGGTCACGTCACCGATACCGTAGACACCGGGCGCGTCCGTGCGCAGATGGTCATCCACGACGGCGTATCCCCGTTCCACCCGCACGCCGATTTCCTCCAGCCCCAGTTCCTCGCTGTTGGGCCGCACGCCGATGGCGACGAGCGCCCGTTCGGCCTCCAACACCTGCTCGCCCTGCTCGCCCGTCACGCTCACCCGCACGCCGTCGGTGGTCGTCTCAATGCCCTGGACGCGCGTGGAGGTCAGCAACTGCACTTTGCGGCGTTTGAAAGCGCGCTCTATTTCTTTACTGACCTCCTCGTCCTCCAGCGGCAGCGCGTGGGGGAGCATCTCGACGATGGCAACCTCAGCACCGTAAGTGTGCCAGATGTGGGCAAATTCCATCCCAATCGGTCCGGCCCCGACGATGACCACCGACCGGGGCGCCTCGCGCAGCACAATGGCCTCCCGGTAGGTCAGCACCCGCTCGCCGTCGGGAGTGATGCCGGGGATGGTTTGCGCACGTCCGCCGGTGGCGACGATGACGTTGTGCGTCTGCAACGTGCGCGTGCCGCCCGCGTTCAACGCCACCTCGACCACGTCCGGTGACTTCAGCGCTCCGCGTCCCTCGATCACCTCGACGCCGTTCTTGCGCATCAGCGAGGCCACCCCTTTGACCAGCCGCCTGGCTACCTTGCGGCTGCGGTCCACCGCCGCACCGTAGTCGGCCTCGAACCCGGTGACGGCGAAGCCGAACTCCTTGCCCCGCCTCAGCAGGGAGATGACCTCGGCGTTGCGCAGGAGTGCCTTCGTCGGGATACAGCCCCAGTTGACACACACCCCCCCCAGGTGTTCCTTCTCGACCAGAGCGACCTTCAGCCCCAGTTGGGCGGCGCGGATGGCGGCCACGTAGCCGCCTGGCCCCGCGCCGATGATCGTGACATCGTAGGTTTGTTCCACTATGCTCTTCCTCCATTCAAGTCGGCGTGTCTGGACTCGCCCCGTCTGAGTGTACCACGGGCGCGGAAACAGTGCAAGCGTGAACGCCTATCGCGCGGGCGTGACCTCGACGCTGCCCAGGGGAATATGATCGCCTACCGGCCCACCGCCGAGGGCTACGGGCACTCGCTCACCGCTGCCGATGTGGTACAGACCGACGATGAGGGTGTAGTGGCCGGGCGGCATGTCGGCCGGGAGGGGGACGCCGTACCGGTCGGTCAGTACCTGGCCTATCTGCCAGATGGGGGTCGGCATCAAGCCGTCGCCGGGCTCCGTGTCCACCTGGGCGACGAGTTGCCCCGTGCCGTCGAGCAACTGGACGGTGACCTTGTACCGTTTGGCGATGGGAGCCTGGGCTTCCCAGAACAGCGTCACGGGCAGCACGTCGCCTGGGCTTGGGGTGTCGTCGCCCAGCGCGTAGCCATGCAGTCGGATGCCCACATCGAAGCGGGCGTCCAGCGCGATGGCGGGTTCCTCCGGCAGCGGGGCCACCCCGTAGGTCGCCAGGCGCACGTGGCCATACCAGGCATCGCCGGCCTTGTAGGTATGGGCTGCCAGCCACGTCTCAATGAGCCGCCGGGGATCGGATTCGGCGTCGCCCCAGTAGAGCACGAAGAGCCGCTGATGCTGTTCGAGAAGCGGGGTCTGGAACGCTTCGACCTCGTCGGGGGCGGGCCGGTAGGGGGCCGGATAGACGTCCTGGTCGGGGTAGTAGTAGGTGAAGACCTCCCACTGGTTGGGGGCGTTGAGGATGATTGCATCGCCGGAGCGCAGGTTGGCGGTGACATCGGCGGCGAGTTGGCGGTAGTCATCGCGGGCATAGGTGGGGTTGAGGTAGAGGTTGTGGAGGGAGGAGAAGGTAGTGATCAGATATATTCCGAGGATCAGAAAGCAGGAAGCAGGAAGCAGGAAGCGGATTGCGAATTGCGAATTGCGAATTGCTAATCGTGCCAGGTTTTCGATGCCGTGGGCGAGGAGGAGGTGGAATGGTGGGAGAACGACTACCAGGAATTTGAGCCAGGCCGGTTTATAGAGGTCGAAAGTGAAGATGAGGGCGATGGGGAGCAGCAGGCAGAGGGCGGCGCTGGCGATGCCGGGCCAGCCTGCCCGCCGGGGCCCTTCGGCGGGGCTCAGGACAGGCCACAATCCCGCGAGCAACAGCACCCCTGCGCCGACGAGCAGTGCCGTGGCCTCCCCAACTGGCAGCGTGATGCCGGCGCTGAGCACGCCCAACACGTCCAGCAGGGCTGGTCCCAGTTCATACGCCCGCCCGGCGGAGGACCAGCCGGTGGCGCTCTTGAGCGCGATAGGCAGCCACGGCAGGTAGAGAACGACGATTGCTGCCTGTGCCCCGGCCCACAGCGTGAGCCACTGCCAGCGGTTTGCTGACCGGCGCGCCACGGCCAGCCACCACAGGCCGAAGATGGTGTTGTGGACGAGCAGGACGAAGGAGAAGGCGTAGTGGGTGTACAAGCCGACTGTAGTGATGAGGATGTAGGTGACGGGGGCTTTGGGTTTGGGGTCCCATGTTGCTGGATACTGGATACTGGATACTGGATGGAGGCGGAGGAACAGGTAGGTGGAGGCGGCAGAAAGGGCGGCCAGGAGGGCGTACATGCGCGCCTCCTGGGAGTAGTAAATGGCAAAGGGGGAGATCGCTCCCAGGAAGGCCGCCATCAGGCCGGTGGCCTCGCCGAAGAGATGGCGACCCAGCAGGTAGGTGAAGGCGACGAGCGCAAGCCCCGCCACGACGGAGAGGGAACGCAGCGCGAACTCGCTCTGGCCGAACAGCGCCCGCCAGCAGTGGAGCAGCAGGTAGTAGCCGGGCGGGTGGATGTCGCCTGCTGCTCCTTCCAGAATCAGATTGAGCGTCCGCTCGGCAATGCGGGCCGAGTTACCTTCGTCGTTCCAGAGGGATTGGGCGTCGAGGCGGTAGAAGCGGAGAAAGGAAGCAAGAAGCAAGATAGCAAGAAGCAAGAATCTGGATGCTGGATGCTGGGTGCTGGATGTATGCCGTTTCATCGCTGGCGCATCAGAAACCAGACCGCAGTGAGGCCCAGGCCAGCCACGCTCAAGACAAGTCCGAGAGATGGTTGCCAGGGGCGACGAACGACGAATCCATCTACGGCGGCCTTCCCCGTGACGGCGGTCAGGGTGACCTCGTGGCGCTCCTGCCGCCAGTTCCGTACCAATCGCACCGGTCGCCCGTCGAGTGAGACGCGCTGAGGCCCATTCCCATCTACGCTCACCTCGACCTCGCCTGCGCCCGGGCCGGGCACCAGCGTCAGGGAAGTGCCTTCAAACGTGAAGCGCAGTGCGGCGCCAGGCGTGGTCGCCCGCCGGTAGGCCCCCAGCGTCGCCGCTGCATCACGTACCGCCTCCCAATCTCCTGCGTATTCCAGCGCCCAGTGATCCTCCTGGTGGGTGCCGGGGTAGAGGGCCGGCGTGAGATTGGACGTGTACTCTCGCATCGCCTCGTAGACCGGCATCGGGGTGAAGTCCGGCTCGACCATGCGGAAGTAATACCACGATTGGTCCCGCTCGGCATCGGAGGCACGCTTGAAGAACCAGAAGTTGACCACGCCTACCCAGGGCCACTCCTCCATCGCCCTCTGGTAGGCCAGGGGAGCGTAACGCGCCTGCTGCTCCGGCGTCACTTGCCCGAAGCGTCCCACATCCACGATGTCCGGATCGTTGGGCACGGCGTTGGAGTTCATCTCGCTGATCCAGATAGGCTTGGCCGCGTCGCCGTTAGCGACCATAATGTCGCGGATGTAGATCGGGCGAGCGAAGTTGATGTTGAGCGGTCGCATGCGGCGGTCGGTGGGGCCGGACCAGAGCATGTAGTCGTTGACGGCCAGGATGTCGAAGCAATCAGCAGCGCCGGCGTCGTACATGCGCTGGAGGAAGACGAAGTCGTTCAAGCCTGTCCCAGGCCCAGGTCCAGGATAGAGCGAGACGGTGGGAGCCAGTGCACCGCTGATGATGACCACGTCCGGGTCGGCCTCCTTGGCGCGGCGGTACCCCTCGCACAGGAGCCGTGTGTAGCCCTCCGGATCTACCGGCTGCTCGCCCCATTCGTCGTAGATGTTGGGCTCGTTCCACAGTTGGTAGTAGCGCACGCGTCCCCGGTAGCGCGAGACGACGGCGTAGATGTAATCGCCCCAGTCGGCCAGGGCGTCGGGGGGGGCGTGGGTACCGATGGTGTCGGTCAGCGCGCGAGTCCAGGCGGGCGGGTTGCTCAGGCGGGGGACGACTTCCAGGCCGTACTGTTCGGCCAGGCCCACGATGTGATCGTACTTCTCCCAGGCGGAGCGGTGGGGTTCGTGCCGTCGGTCCTCGAAGTCGCCCTTGCCGTGGATCTCGATGTCCTCCCAGGGAAACTCCTGGCGGATCCAGTGGAAGCCGGCGTCGGCGACCATCTGCAATGACTTCTCACGCTTCCGTTCCTCCACTTCTTGTTCCAGGAAGACGTTGATGCCGAGGAGATTGACGCCAGCGTGGGCCACTGGCACGTCGGGCGCCGTGCGTGGCTGAGGATGGAGGACGTTGGCTGCCAGTTGGCCTATACCGCGCATCTGGGGTAGCAGGTCCTCCTCCCCCGTACAGGCAAACATCCACTCTCCCTCCCCTCTCCCCGCTTCGGGGGGGGGGTGCGGGGGGGTGGACTGGCAAGCAGACAGAGCCAACGACGCCAGGATGGCCAGGGTGAAGGTCAGTTTGCGCATCGCGCCGCGATTATACCCTGCTTCCTCTGGGATGCAAGAGGCCCGGCACTGCGCCGGGCCCCGTCGGTTGAACCCTCCCCCTGCGTAGGGGGAGCCGGGGGGGTGTGGGCGGCTCACATCAGGCCGGTTGCTTGACCAGTGCTGCTACGGCCTCAGGGAGTTCGTCGGATGCCAGGTAGGTCCGCACCTCCTCGCGGGCTTGCTCGAACAGGCGGATGATCTCCTGGTCGGAACCCTTGAAGCCGGAGACGGTGCGTCCGGCGCACATGCAGCAGCCCAATGAGGCGCGGTAACTGTCCAGGTCACAGGTGAGACAACTCGCCAGTTTGATCATCATCAACGATAAGCCCAGTACGTCCTCGTGGCCGTCGGGGAGGGTGGTGATGTGGTCAACCAACTCGGCCCACTCTGGGCCGCGCAGGTCGCGCAGTTGCGGAATGCAACGGGATGGAAAGAGAATTTCGCTTTCAGGGTACATTGTTGCACGTCATCCTTTTGAGGTTTCGATCGAAATCTGTAAGTTGGTACATTGGTAAATTGGGACTACCCACTGTACCAATGATAACACAAAAGCAGGCAGATTTCAAGGTTTGTGAGGTTGTATGCTAAAGGCGGCGCGGCGGCTGGATACTGATCGGCGCGCCGACGTCGTAAGTGTCGTACACGAGGTGAAGCGTGCCGCTCCCCTGGAAATAATCCTCGAAGGTGCCGCTCCCGTCCAGTGTGTAGCGCACGACATAGCCGCCCTCGAGGGCCACGTACACGTTCCCGTGGCCACTCATGGTGCCGTACTGGGTCGGCAGATTCTGGGCGTCGTAGGTGTAGTGAGCCGAGCGTATGCCGTTGACCACCTCGTCCGGCTCGACCCGCTGGAAGTGCTGCACGTAAGGTAGGAAGTCGCCCACCGTGTACATCTGCTCGTCGAACCGGATCTCCGCCACGCTCTCCGGCACCGGCAGCCAGGGCTGATTGCCCAACTTGATCCACAGTTGGGTGCCGATCCAGATCGCCTGGACCTGGTTCGCGGACAGTTCCTGCGCCGCAGGCCCCTCGGCGCTGACGGTGATGTGCACTGCCTGCTCGGCGGTGTTGGCCTCTGCGTCGTAGTGATAGACGCCGGTGTAGTCGCTCTCCTGGCTAGTCAACTCCACCGTCATCCGTTGTCGGAAGGTGCCCAGGTGGCCCAGGCCTTCCCCGGTCGGATCGAGGGTGGTAACCGCCAGTTCCGGGATCTCGGCCATCTCCAGCGGCTCCTGATCGGCGGGCACCTCGACCGGCGGTGCCGTCGGTGACGGGGCAGTCGGCGCGGGCGTGTCGGCGGCGGCCGGTGGTTCTGTGGGCTGGGGGGTATCCGCCTCTGACGGAGTCGTCGCCTCTATGGACTGTGGTGTTCCTGCTTCCGGCGGAGTCGTCGGTTCGGCCGGTGGGAGGGCGGTAGGCGTCGCTGCCTCGGAGCCAGCCTCCCCTCTGCTGGCCTGGGGCGTGTCCGGGGGATCATCCACGTTAACCTCGCCGCTGATGGAGCAGGCCAGGCTGCTCAGCACCAGTAGCAACGCCATGCCCCCGATGATGGCTAATCGAGTCTTGTGCGTCATTGTCCTTATACCTCCAAGAGTTTTCGCGCTATTGTGATTATAACCCGAAAACGAGGAGACGTAAGGACAGAATCGTTACAGATACGTTAACGTTATATGCTCGCCAGGGATCGCCAGATCCTGGCTCTGTGCAGCAAAAGTCGAGGCTCTATCCCTCTTCGGCCACCGGCAGGTGGATCGTGAAGGTGCTGCCCACGCCAGGCCCGCTCTCCACCGTGATCTCGCCGCCATGCAGGTAAATCAGAGCCCGGGCGATGGCCAGTCCCAGGCCGATTCCCTGTTGCTCCATCTCTTCCCGGCCGATCTGCCGGAACCGCTCAAAGAGATGAGGTACGTCTTCAGGAGGGATGCCCACCCCTTCGTCCGCCATGGCCACCTCCACCGAGTCATCCACAGCCCGGGCGCTCACCGTCACCCGCTTTCCCTGGTCGCGGGAGAACTTGATGCCGTTTTCTACCAGCCGCCCCAGAGCGTCCACGAAGAGGGGCTCGCACAGCCGCACCGGGGGCAGGTCAGGCTCCACTATTACATCCAGTGTCACGCCGCCGGCCGTGGCCTGCTCCTCGTATTGCCGGGCTGTGCGCTGCAGGATCGCATCCAGGTTATGATGCACATGGGCCAGAAGACGGAAGTCCTCCTCCGCCTGGCCGGTGTCGAGCCGGATCATGAGTAGGAAGTCCTCCACCAGCGAGGTCAGCCGGTCGGCGCCCCGTTTGATCCCCAGCAGGAACTCCTGGAGAGCGTCGGGGGGGAGAGACGAGACGTCGTCCAGTGCCAGTTCGGTGTAGCCCCGGATATAGGTGAGGGGAGTGCGCATTTCGTGGCTCAGTGCGGTGACGATCTGCTGTTTGAGTTGGTCGAACTCCGCTTCCGTGACCTCCCGAATGGCCCGGGCACGCCCAAGCCGGGTGCGGGCTGCCACCAGCAGTTCCTGGGACTCGAAGGGCTTGGTGATGTAGTCCTCGGCTCCCAGGCCTTTCCCCTTCAGCACATCCTCCTTCTCCGCCTTGGCGGTCAGGAAGATGAAGGGAATAGGCACCCACTCTGGACGGGCGCGGACCGCCTCGTAGAACGCATACCCATCCATCCGGGGCATCATGATGTCTGCGACGATCAGGTCGGGGCACACCTCTTCCATTGCCTGGAGTGCCTGTACCCCGTCGGTAGCGGTGGAGACGGCGTAGCCCGCCGCCTCCAGGACCTCCCGAATACCTGCCAGAAGGGTCTCGTGATCTTCGACGGCCAGGATGCGTTGTCTGCCCATGCTCCTTCCTCCAATCTTTATCCTCCCGACCATCATTGGTTGGTGAGGTATCATCTCAATATGTAGGGGCGCACCCTTGCGGTCGCCCTCTGGGGCAGGCACAAGACCTGCCCCTATCCCAATGTCATTAAGTTAAGCGCCGTCGGTTGAGTAGCGAAGCGTATCGAAACCACGGCGCGGCCCATACAGTGCGAAATCCGTTGCAAAAGCCGCTCGCTTGGTCTCGATACGGCCCTTCGGGCCTACTCGACCAGCGCTCGCTTCCTTAACTTAATGACATTGGCCCGTACCCCAATTTATTGAGAAGGTAGTCGGTGAGGGGCAGCCAGATGGTGAAGGTGGTGCCCTTCCCCACCTGGCTCTCTACGGTCAGCCGCCCTCCGTGCAATTCCACGATCTCCTTCGCGATCGCCAACCCCAGGCCGCTCCCCGGCATCTGCATCAGCCGTGGCTCCTCGCCCCGGAAGAACCGCTCGAAGAGGTGCGGCAGTTCCTCTTCCGGGATGCCGATTCCAGTGTCCGCCACCGTCACCGTGGCCCAAGCCCGCCCCTTCATATCCTGCTTGCCAGTGGAGACCACCACCTGTCCCCCCTCCGGCGTGTACTGAATCGCATTCACCACCAGGTTATTCAGTGCCTGCATCATCTGTTCCGGGTCCGCCAGTGCCACCGGCCCCGGCTCCGCCGGCCGGTGCTCCAGTGTCAGCCCCCGGTTCTGGGCTAGCGTCTGGTGGCTCACCACCGCCACCTCGGTCAACTCGTTGAGGAGGGTCGGCCGGGGTTCCATACCCAGCCGCCTGGCGTCAATGCGAGAGATGTGCAAGATATCCTCTATCAGGCGCGCCAGTTGTTCCGTCTCCTGCTCCAGTGTCTCCAGATACCCCTCTCGCTTCCCCGGCGATGCCTTCCGCAGGAGTGCCGCGTACAACTTTATCGTCGTGATAGGCGTCCGCAATTTGTGGGAGATGTTGGAGACGAAGCGGGACTTCATCCGCTCCAGCGCCTTGAGGTGGCTGACGTCGTGGACGGCCACCACCGCCGCCGCTTCTTTCTCCCCCGGCTCCGGGATGGGCGCTGCCTTCAGTTCCAGGTCCAGCCCTTTCAGTTCCAGCACCGCCTCCGGCCGCTCATCGGCTCGCCGGGCCAGGTCGCGCACCGTCTCCCGCATCCGGGCCGCATCTTCCGGTGAGAGGGTCTGGGTGAGCCAGGTCTGGGCGACGGGATTGGCCCGGAGAATCTCACCCTGTCCGTCGGTGACGACGATGCCGTCGGAGGCACTGCGCAGGATTACATCTAGCCGGGCGTACTGGGCCTGGAGTTCGGCGGTGCGCTCCTGCACCCGCTGCTCCAATTG
>DAOUEC010000003.1:0-37971 GCA_034430655.1 Anaerolineae bacterium | reverse complement strand
TGCCGAAAGGTCAACCCTTCGCACCTCCTAAATCAAGCAGCGCAAACCGCCCCACCCGCTGCCGGTCGGGGCGGTCATTTCGCCGTCACTCGCGCGCCGGCTTGCGCAGACGGGCGGGGTGTGCTATTTGCTTGGCGGTGCGACGGAGACCAGGCGCGCGGCCAGGTCGCGCAGTTGATCGAAGCCGATGGGTTTGATGAGCACCAGGTCGGCTTCGTCTCGGAGGCTTTCGGCCATTTGAGGGTCGCCGGTGACGACGATAACGCGTGTCTCTGCCAGCCGTGCATCGCCCCGAATCTGGCGCAGGATGTCGGTCCCCGCTATGCGGGGGAGGCGCAGATCCAGCACCACCACGTCCGGGACTACGACAGCGAGCCGCGCCAGGGCTCTGTCCCCGGCCTGGATGATTTCGGTCTCAAGCCCGGCTGCCTGTAACGCCTGGGCAAAGAAAAACGCCTCGTCTCTTTCATCCTCGATAACCAGCGCAAATTGGCTGCTCATATATGACCCCGTCCCTGTAGTACCTGGTCAATGTCGTCCAACTTGCCGTGTTCGCGCCATATACTCAACAGAAACACCCGCCGCATCCTGACGGTGGGCGGGCTCTGCGATGCTGCAACGTTTACCGCCAAGGCGCTCTTGCTGCTTTGGCCACCGCCCCTGGTTCACTTCGACCATGAGGCGTGTCTGTCACATATTCAGTATAACCCAACCTTGCCCAGAAGTCAAAACTTCGCAGCGCCACCGCAAGCCAGGAAACGCAAACCGCTCAGGGGCGGAGAGGCGGGAGGACAGAGGCAGTGGCTAGCCAGCGATTGACCTCCGCGCAAAGTTGCACTATACTGAAGCCGCGCCCGACAGATAGGGACGCTTCGCCCGTAGGACAGCCCTATGACCCTCGTATACCTCGCCGTGGCCTGGCTCGCAGGCATCGCGCTCGCCAAGGCGATCAGCCTGCCCTGGCAGGTGCTGCCTGTGCTGGGGCTGGCGGCGTTCCTCGGCCTGCTGCTGTGGCGGGATGACCGCCGCGTCCAGTTGGGCGCGCTGTGTGCGCTGGCGCTGGCCCTGGGCGCGGGCCGCCTCCTGCTCGCCGTTCCCCACTTCGATGAAACTTCCCTGGCAACCTACAACCACGCCGGCTGGGTGACGCTCGAGGGCGTCGTGGTAGGGGAGCCAGACGAGCGAGAGCGCTACACCAATCTGCGCGTGCGGGTCGAGCGGCTGGCGCTGCCCGACGGCACAGAACTGGAGGTCGAGGGAGTGACGCTGGTCAAGGCGGGCCGCTACCCCCAGCGCCACTGCGGCGACCGTGTGCGGGTCGCGGGGCTGCTGGAGACGCCGCCCGTCTTCGAGGAGTTCTCCTATCGCGAGTACCTGGCCCGCCAGGGCATTCACTCCCTCATCCGCCGTGCCCAGGTCACATTGCTGGCAGGAAACCAGGCCAGTCCCATCCTGTATCACCTTTTCGCCTTCAAGCGCTATGCCCAATCCACCATCGCCAACATTCTCCCGGAGCCGCAAGCAGCCCTGCTGACCGGCATCCTGCTGGGCGTGGAGACGGGCATCCCGGATGACCTGATGGACGACTTCGCCGCCACTGGCACGACCCACATCATCGTCATCTCCGGGTTCAACATCACAATAATTGCTGGTATCTTCACCATGCTGGCGCAGCGACTGTTCGGCCAGCCCTTCGGCGCCGCTCAGGGCAAGCAACGGGCATTCTGGGTCGCCATCGCCGGAGTGGCGGTCTACACAATGCTCGTCGGTGCGTCGGCGGCGGTGCTGCGGGCGGCGTTGATGGGCATCCTCTGCCTGTGGGCCCGGCGCCTGGGACGCGCCGCTTACGCCCCCGCGTCCCTCGCCGCGGTGGCTGTCGCGATGACGGCGTGGAACCCCTACATGTTATGGGACGCGGGCTTCCAACTCAGTTTCGCCGCCACGGCGGGGTTGGTGTTCTATACCGAACCGCTGGAGCATATCTTCGAGCGGGCGCTGGCGCGGTTCACTTCTGCCGAACGCGCCCAAAAGATCGTGGGCCTGGTCAACGAGGCGCTGGTCGTCACCCTGGCAGCCCAGATCACCACTACCGTGCTCATCATGAAAACCTTCGGGCGGCTCTCCCTGGTCACACTGGCCACTAACTTCTTGATCCTTCCCGCACAACCGGGTGTGATGATCTGGGGAGGCATCGCCACGCTGCTGGGCCTGGTCGTGCGGCCGCTGGGACAGGTCGTCGGCTGGGTGGCGTGGGTGTTCCTCGCCTACACCATCGAGGTAGTGCGGCTGACGGCGCGGGTGCCCTTCGCCTCGGTGGAGGTGCGGATGGACGGCTGGATGGTGTGGGGATACTACGCCCTCCTGGGTGGCGTTACGTGGTGGTTTGCTCAGTCCCCGAGACGGCGCAGAGAACTGTGGGTCAGGCTCTCCTCCCGCCTGGAGACGAAGGTGCTCGCCGGCGCGGCCGCCGTCCTGCTGGTGCTGGGCCTCTTCGCCTGGCGGGGCTTGCCTGACGGTCGTCTCCACGTCGTGTTCCTCGACGTGGGGGAGGGGGATGCCATCTTCATCCAGACCCCCTCTGGCCGGCAGGTGCTGGTGGACGGCGGCCCCAGCGAGGCGGTGCTCCTGTCGCAGTTGGGCCGCCAGATGCCCTTCTGGGACCGCACTCTGGACGTGATGGTGCTGACGCACCCCGACTCCGACCACGTCACCGGGCTGGTGCCGGTGCTGGAGCGGTACCAGGTGGACACGGTGATCTTCCGCGAGATGGAGCAAGAGTCCGAGGTCTACGAGTACTGGTTGCGGTTGTTGGAGGCAGAGGGGGCGACGGTCTACCAGGGCGAGGCCGGGCTGCGTATGACGCTCGACGAGGGGCTGGAGATGGTCGTGCTGCATCCGGGGGCAGAACTGGTAGGCGGGAGGGCAGGGAGCGCCAACAACAACTCAGTCGTGACGCGGCTGACATACGGGCAGGTGTCGGTGCTGCTGACAGGGGACATCGAGGCGGTGGTGGAGCACCAGTTGGTGGCGGAGGGGGCAACGCTTGCGAGCACGGTGCTGAAGGTAGCCCACCACGGGAGTTGCAGTTCGACGACGCAGGAGTTTCTGGAAGCGGTAAACCCGGAGGTAGTGGTCATCAGCGTGGGGGCCGACAACGATTTCGGTCACCCTTGCGCCGAGGTGCTGGAGCGGCTGGCAGCCTACCCTGAGCGAAATCGAAGGGCGCTGCCGGTCTACTGCACCGACGAGCGGGGTGTGGTGGAGGTCATCAGCGACGGAGCGCGGGTGTGGGTGGAGACGGAACGGTAAGCGCACCTGGGCGTCGTTACCCCCTCCTCGACATGGGTGAGGGGGATGCCATCTTCATCCAGACCCCCTCTGGCCGGCAGGTGCTGGTGGACGGCGGCCCCAGCGAGGCGGTGCTCTTGTCGCAATTGGGCCGCCAGATGCCCTTCTGGGACCGCACGCTCGACGTGGTCGTGCTCATGCACCCCGACTACAACAGTTATTGGAGACAGAGGAAGCGACGGTCTACGAGAGCCAGGCCAGGTTGCAGGTGACACTCGACGAGGGGCTGGAGATGGTCGTGCTGTATCCGGGAGCAGAACTGGTAGGCGGGAGTGCGGGTGAGGCCAACCCCGAAAGATCGCACGGGGTACCTAAAGACAGGACGGCGCTTTTTGGCCACGTTCTTGACGTTCCTGATTCGTTTCCAATCTTTCGGGTAGGTTTGCCCCAAAACTGAAATGCCCCCCGTCTTATGCCAGTTTGCACATAGGGCCGAATCGTGGTAAAATAGTTGTGCAAACTGGGTGGGGTGTACGCTGAGCCCTGCCTGTGCGTAGAAGGAGGAAATGGTGCCGTTGAGTAAAAGCGAGAAAGAAGCCATCATCCAGGAGTATGGCCGTGCGCCCAACGATACTGGCTCACCGGAAGTGCAGATTGCGCTATTGACCACCCGCATCAAGCAACTGACGGAACACCTGAAGGCACATAAGCACGATGAGCACTCCCGGCGCGGCCTGCTCAAGATGGTCGGCCAACGTCGGCGTCATTTGACCTATCTCAGTCGCAAAGACCCCGACCGCTATAAGGAGATCATCCAGCGACTCGGGCTGCGCAGGTAACACAACATCAGGAAGGTCAATCAAGCGAGTAGATGCGGGAGAGGGTGCGCCCATCTGCTCGTTTGACGTATTCTCTGGAAAACAAACAATCTTATAGAGGTCCGGCGTCAGGTCCAGGATTGGGGAGTGTAGCGTAGCCCAACGGCAAGCAACCCGCTACGAGACGCCCCCCAGTCCCTGACCTCCGCGCCTGGCCTCAGACACGGAGGTGTAAAAAGTGAATATTTACCAATCTACCGCTACGTTGGGAGACGAAGTCGTCACTATCGAGACCGGAAAACTGGCCCAACAAGCAGGCGGTGCAGTCACAGTTCGCTACGGCGACACGCTGTTGCTCGTCACGGCGACGATGTCACACAGCGTCCGCGAGGGGATCGATTTCTTCCCCCTCACTGTAGACTTCGAGGAGCGGCTCTACGCAGCAGGCCGCATCCCAGGTTCTTTCTTCCGCCGCGAGGGACGGCCAACCGAATCGGCCACGCTCACCGCGCGGCTGACTGATCGCCCTATGCGCCCCCTCTTCCCCCACGATATGCGCAACGATGTGCAGGTCATCATCACTCCCCTCTCGCAAGACGAGGAGCATCAGGCCGACATCCTGTCCATCATTGGTGCTTCGGCCGCACTCACCATCTCCGACGTCCCGTTTGACGGGCCGGTAGGAGCCGTGCGCGTGGGATACATCGGTGGGGAAGTGGTCATTAGCCCAACCGTCTCGCAGATGGAGCACAGCGCGCTCGACCTGCGGCTGGCCGGCACCGCCGATGCCCTGTTGATGGTCGAGGCCGGGGCGAACGAGGTCAGCGAAGATGTAATAGTCGAGGCGCTCCACCGTGGCCACCAGGCGATACAAGACGTGATTCGCGTCCAGAACGAGATGCAGGAGGCGGTGGGGAAGCCCAAGCGGACCTATACCCCCTGCGCCCTGCCCGACGAGTTGCGTGAAGTTGTCCGCCAGCAAGTGGGTGATCGGCTACCGGAGGCCATCTACGGCGCAACGAGCAAAGAAGAGCACAACGAGCGAGTGAGGGCTCTGCAGGATGAATTGGTCGAGCATCTGCAAGAAGAATGGAATGAGAAGGCAATCAAGGAGGCTCTTGGAGAAGTGCTGCGCGAAGTCGTCCGCAGGCGCACTATCGAGGAAGGCATCCGCGCCGATGGACGGGCATCCCAGACTATCCGTCCCCTCTCGGCCGAGGTAGGGCTGCTGCCACGGACGCACGGCTCTGGCCTCTTCACGCGCGGCGAAACCCAGGTGCTCTCCGTCGCCACGCTGGGTACGCCACGGGAGGAGCAAATGCTGGATGACCTCTCGCCGGAGGAGACCAAACGCTACATCCACCATTATAACTTCCCACCCTACTCCACAGGTGAGACACGCCCGCTGCGCGGCCCTCGCCGGCGCGAGATCGGCCACGGCGCACTGGCCGAGCGGGCACTGCTGCCGGCGATCCCTGACAATGGCGAGTTCCCCTACACCATTCGCGTCGTCAGCGAGGCGATCAGTTCCAACGGTTCAACCTCGATGGCGAGTGTATGTGGAAGCACGCTGGCGCTCATGGATGCCGGTGTGCCCATCAAGGCCCCGGTCGCAGGCATCGCGATGGGCCTGATGATGGAGGATGGCCGCTATCAGATTCTGACCGACATCCAGGGGCTGGAAGATCACATCGGAGACATGGACTTCAAAGTCGCCGGTACGCGCACGGGGATCACCGCTTTGCAGATGGACATCAAAGTCGCCGGTCTCTCCTACGACATCCTGGCGGAGGCGTTGGAACAAGCCCGCCAGGCACGCATGCAGATTCTCGATGTGATTGAGGAGACCATCCCCGCGCCACGGGCGGAACTTTCGCCCTACGCGCCCCGGATGACCATCCTGCATATAGACCCCGATAAACTGGGGGCGGTCATCGGGACGGGCGGCAAGACGGTGCGTGCTCTCCAAGATGAGTGCGGCGTGCGCATTGATATTGAGGACGATGGCACCATCTACATCGCCTCAACCAGCGGTCCGGCCGCGGAGAAGGCGCAGCAAATGATCGAGGCGTTGACCGAGGAAGCCGAGATAGGCCGCATCTACACCGGACGCGTGGTGCGCATCACGAACTTCGGCGCGTTCGTCGAGATTCTGCCCGGCACCGATGGACTGGTGCATATCTCGCAACTGGCCGACTATCGCGTCAATAGCGTCGAGGATGTGGTACGCGTCGGCGACGAGATCATGGTGATGGTGACCAATATTGACCCCGAGGGCAAGATCCGCCTCTCGCGCCGAGCGGTGCTGGAGGGATGGACACCGGAGCAGGCCCAGGCGGCCGACAGACCAGGGGGAAACCGGGGCGACAGAGGCCGTCGCCCACCCCAACGACGCTAGTCCACGCTGAGAGACCGCCGTGGAGGAGATTGTAGAAGAGATCATCGAAGAACCCGAAATCGAAGTCGGGCAGGGGTCCCGCAGTTTCGGGTCTCAGGTGTTGCGCTGGCTGTTGCGAGCACTGCGCGAGGTGGCTGAGACAGTCATTCCCGCAGTCGTCATCGCCCTGGTTATTAATCTCTTCCTGGCCCAGGCCACCCAGGTGCTGGGACAGAGCATGGAACCGAACCTGCACAGTGCCCAGCGGGTGGTGGTGGAAAAAGTGACGTACCGCTTTTTCCACGGCCCACGGCGCGGCGACATCGTCGTGATTAACTTGCCAGGACAAACGGAAATGTTGATCAAACGCGTGGTGGGGTTGCCGGGGGAGACCATCGAAGTGCGCGGCGGGAAGGTGTACATCGAAGGCGAGCAGGTTGACGAACCCTGGACGGTCAATCCGGGTGGAAGCGGTTACGGCCCGCAGACCATCCCCCCGCTGCACGTCTTCCTAATGGGCGACAATCGAGGCGCTTCCAACGACTCGCGCAACTTCGGGCCTGTGCCTATTGATCACGTCGTGGGCCATGCCTGGTTTTCGTACTGGCCCCCGGAGTACATCGGCGTCGTTGAGTAGAGGCGCGGTGACTACGCCCCTACTCCGCACATGCGACAGGCCGGGCATCTCGCCCGGCCTGTTTGGCAGCGGTCACGGCTTATCGCCGCCCGTTCGCGGTGGGGCGCACTTACCCACTGCTCAGCGCCGCCACGCCCGTAGCCTGCAGCGTACCGTCCACGTTCCACGTCCCCCGGACGCCGACCGGAGCGCCTGTCCTGACATCGTCGAGGCCAGGATCATCCACGCCGGGCACACGATACTGCGTCTCATCACCCACCAGCACCGTCACCGGCCCGCGCAGGGTGCCCAGAACGAGGCTTTCGGTCTCGACGCGAATGGCATGCCCGCGCACGACGGCCCGCTGGCCCGCCCGGCGGCCACTGCGCACGCCAACACCTACGGCATCGAAGGTCGTCTCGTTCTCCCAGGTACCGGCCACGATTGCCTGAGCGCCGACATCAACGTTATCCAGAGCAGGTTCCTCGATGCCAGGGACACGAAAGACAGTCCCGGCATCGGTGATGACGTTCACTGCTGTTTACATCCAGCCTGGGGCCAAATATCAGCCACTTTATTCTCGAACAAGTTAGTTATCCGAAAGTCAAGCGAGTGTAAAATCGGCGTAAACTTTGACAGCACCGGGCTCGGTGTTCCTCGGTGTGCGCTTGACAGTCCCTCACCTTTGTCCTATAATCTTACGTGCAGCATAATTCCCCTTCGCGAAAGGAGAGTATGGCCACCGTTGAACAACCCGTGACGCCTGCCTTCCGTTGTGGTCTCTTTGCTGGGCGCCGGGGCCGACGCATCCGCGAGACTCTACAGGCTTATCTTTTCCTGCTCCCCGGTACACTCCTGCTGCTCGTCTTCAACCTCCTGCCCGTGGGCTACGCCTTCTACATCAGTATGCACAAGTGGCGCATCCAGCGCGGCGACTTTATTGGACTGGAGAACTACCTGAGGGCGCTGGGCGAACCGATGGATGTGGTATGGGTAGTCGGAGGATTAGGTCTGCTGGCTGGAGCATGGGCAGTGTGGCACAGTATCAAGCCCGAGACGTCAGGAAAGGGATTCCTGTTGCACGCAGCCGTCGCGCTGATGTTGATCATCGGCGGCCTGGCCCTGGTCGTGGGGTTCCCGGACATGCTGGCCAACGGCGACGAAAACCTGTTCAAATCACTGCTGATCACCTTCTTCTATTCCCTCGGCACAGTTCCCCTCCAGATTGTCCTCTCCTTCCTCCTGGCCAATATTCTGTTCCAGGACATCCGTGGAAAGACCGCCTGGCGCATCTTGTACTTTTTGCCCTACGTCACCGTCACGGTGGCCTCTGCCGCCGTGTGGACCTCGATTTTCGAGCCCCGTCGTGGTCTGGCCAACCTGGTGTTAACCGTGCTTGGCGTGGCGGAGGAGAACTTGCCCCAGTGGTTATTCGAGGCGACGGGTATCGGCACGCTGATTGGCCAGTGGCTCGGCTTTGAAGTGCCGGCCTGGGCGGGCGGGCCGAGCCTGGCGCTCGTGGCGGTGATCATTTACAACATCTGGGTGTATGTGGGGTACAATGCCGTCATCTACCTGGCCGGGCTGGGGAACGTCCCGCGAGAACTGTACGAGGCAGCCAGGATAGACGGCGCCAGCCGCTGGGAACTGCTGCGTCACATCACGATACCCCTCGTCTCGCCAACCACCTACTTCTTGACTATGATGGGAGTTCTTGGCACTTTCAAAGCCTTTAACCACATATATGTTATGACCAAGGTCGGTCGAACGCTGGGCTTCCCCCAGGGTACCACGATGACGTCCAGCATTCTCATATTTAAGCACTTCTGGGAACGGAATCAGTTCGGCTACGCCTCGGCACTGGCGTTTGTCCTGACCGGCGTGATGCTGAGCCTGACCTGGATCCAGAGCCGCGTTGCAGAAGGGCGGGTGTTCTATGGCTAGCACGCCGGCTGCTGCGGAAAGCGAAACGAGAGAGTATCGAATTCGTAGAGGGATCGTGCAGGGCCTTCTGTATCTGACCCTCATCCTGGGCGCCGTCGTGGCGGTCGTCCCCTTTGCGTGGATGCTCCTTACCGCGTCCAAGACCTACGGCGAGCACAGCCAGAAGGTGTTCTGGCCCGCGGGCTTGACGGTGCGTCCATACACCAACCTGTCACCGGCCCAGGAGATCGTGGTGGATATGCACCCGACCGACGCCTGGCACGGATCAATCGCTTCCTTCAGCCCCCTGGTGGAAGGCGTGATCCCCGTGAATGAGGTGTCCCGGCTCGTGGCTGAAAACCTTGATAAGAAGGGAATAGCAATCCCCTTCAACGTGCTGATCCTGGCGATGGACACCACCGATGACGGGATGCGGAACTATGATCGCTTTGTTCTGACCGTTGACTCGCGCCTGGCCGAGCAATTTACCACGCGCATCAAATTGGGACAGTGGGGCGGGCCAGACTACGAAGGAGCCGCCCGGGGCCGGTGGGGGCCACACTTTAAGGTGATAGAGGCAAGTCCCGACCAACTCGTGGTCAAGCGCGGGTGGAACGTGGGACACATGTTCTTCGGCAACTACATCACAGCCTGGGAACAGGCAAACTTTGCCCTGTACACGCGGAATAGCGTCATTATCACGCTATTGACCATCGCGGGGGTAGTATTGACGGGCACGCTGGCCGCTTATGCCTTCGCCCGCATGGAGTTCCCAGGCAAGAACCTCCTGTTCACGGCCTATCTGGCGACCTACATGATCCCGTGGACGGTGGTCATGATTCCAGACTACCTGATCATCGTCGCCCTGAACGACTTCTTCAAAGAAACGTTTGGCATGACTAATGCGTGGTACAACAACTGGACTGCACTGACGATCCCCTTTATGGTCAACGCCTTCACTGTCTTCCTACTGCGACAGTTCTTCGCCCAGATTCCCAACGAGTTATTCGACGCGGCGCTGATTGACGGCTGCGGCCACCTCCGTTTCCTGACGCAGGTCGTGTTGCCGATCTCAAAAGCACCTTTGATGACGGTGATCATTCTCAACGGCATCTGGGCCTGGAACTCGCTGCAGTGGCCCTTGATCATCACCAGCACCGCCGATTGGCGTCCCATCACCGTGGGGTTATCTGGCTTCATCACCGAGGCATCGGCCGAGACGCAACTCATCATGGCCGGCTCGGTGATCACGACCATCCCCATCCTGGTGCTCTATTTCTTCACCCAGAAGCAGTTCACAGAGGGGATTGCGAAGACGGGGCTCAAGGGGTAAAGCGTAGAACGTGATGCGCAAAACGTAAGGTGAAAGGGGGTGATGCGCGAGGAATCTACGAATCTACGAATCTACGAATCTACGATTGACCAAGTGACAAATCCAATCAGGAGGAGAAAGGATAATGAACATGCGTAGATTACTGTTTGTGCTGGTTGTGGCGGGGATGATTTTGGCCCTCGTGGTCTCGTGTGCCCCCCCAAAGCCAGAGTATGATGTGGATACCTACGGCGACCTTGAGAACCTGGACCCCAGCGGCCAGATGGTTGTCTACTGGTACCAACACACGGGCTCCCGCGAGGAGCTCATGTTGGGTTTTATTGACGAGTTCAACCGCACCAACGAGTGGGGCATCACGGTGCAGGGAGAATCCCAGGGCGGCTACGATGACCTGTATCAGAAGATCGTCGCCGGCATCCCGGCCAAGCAACTCCCCACCATGGCGGTAGCCTACCAGAACCAGGCGGCTACCTACGCCGTGCAGAAAGTGTTGGTCGCCTTCGACCCTTACGTGGACAGCGAGAAGTGGGGCTACACAGAGGCGGAACTGGACGACTTCTTCCCCATCGCGCTGGCCGCCGACTACCTGCCTCAGTTCGAGGCCCGCTACGGCTGGCCGCCCTACAAGTCCATGGAAGTGATGTACTACAACGAGGACTGGCTGGCCGAGTTGGGCTATGATGGCCCGCCCGAGACCTGGGAGGAATTCGGCGAGATGTCCTGCAAGGCCGTCGAACAACCGTTCTCTGGTGCCACGGGTGAGGGGGTGGTACTGGGCTACGAATACTCCATTGACGCCTCCCGCTTCGCCACCTTCGCCTTCAGCCGGGGCGGCAACATCATCAACGAGACTGGCACCGGCTACGTCTTCAACGATGCGGCGGGCCTGGAAGCGCTGACCTTCCTGAAGGACCTGGATGATCGCGGCTGCGCCGCGGTGGTGACGGAGCCGTACGGCGACCAGAGCGACTTCGGCGCCGGCCGGGTGCTCTTCACCATCTCCTCCATCTCCGGCCTGCCCTACTACGGGCAGGCGGTAGGTGAGGGCGCGGGCTTTAACTGGAGCGTCAACCCGCCGCCGCACAGCACGGCCACGCCACGGCTGAACATCTACGGCGCGAGCCAGTCCATCTTCGTCAGCACCCCCGAGGAGCAGTTGGCGGCATGGCTGTTCATCAAGTGGCTGAGCGGGCCGGAGCAGCAGGCGACGTGGGCCAGCAGCACCGGCTACTTCCCCACCCGCCAGGCAGCGGCCGACCTGCTGGCCGACTACTTCGCCGAGCATCCCACCTACGAGAAGGCCTTCACCTTCATGGCGATGGACTACGGCATCGAGTCGCCGGTGGCCGGCTACGACGAGTGCCGTGCGGCCCTCGCGGAGATGCTCATCGCCGTCATGGGTGGTGAGGATGCCCAGACACAACTGGACGCCACCGTTTCGACGTGCAACGAGTATCTGGGGGAGGCTGCGCCCTAAGCAGGGCATGACCAGCCGGTGAATCCCTGAATTCACCAAAACGCACAGCGGGTTGCGCCCTGCTTTTCTTCCCCCTAATAGAGGGAAGAGGGCGCAACCCGCCTTGCAGTTAACTGGGTTCGTAGTAGGCGCTTCAGCGCCACGAAAGCGCACTGAAGTGCACACTACAAACGGTTCGCTGTCAGAGAAAATCCTTCAGGTTATGCTCCACTGCGTAAGCAGCAGCCTCAGCACGATTTGTCAGATCCAGTTTTCTCAGAATACTGCTGACGTAGTTACGTACCGTCCCCTCGCCCAGGAACATCGCCCCAGCAATCTCCCGGTTCGTCTTCCCCTCCGCCACCCGGGCCAGGACACGCATCTCCTGGTCGGTCAGACCAGCGAAAGCCTCCTCTTGCTCTTTGCGCGCCGCTTCACGCACGCGGGCGAAGACCCGCTGTGTAAGCGCCGGGTCCAACAGCGCCTCCCCCTTCCCCACCGTCTCTATCGCCCGGACCAGATCGTCGCTGCCGATCTGCTTGAGCACATAACCACACGCCCCGGCAGCGATGGCGTCGAACAGCATCTCGTCCTCAGCATAAGATGTAAGAATGATAACTTTGACCTCTGGTGCCTGCTCGACGATTTTCCGGCAGGCATCAATGCCGCTCCCTCCCAGCAGCCGGACGTCCATCACCACGACGTCAGGACGAAGAAACAGAGCCTTCTGAACGGCCTCCTTAGCCGTAGCAGCCTCGTCCACGACTGTGAAATCTGGATGGTGTTCAATGAGCGTGCGCAGGCCAAGCCGCACCACTTCGTGGTCGTCCACGATGATAATTCTGAGTGCCATACCACCTCCGTCCCGTGATACGTGAAACGTGATCCAGATGCTGTGTTGGCCTCTCACGCATCACGTTTCACGTTTTACGTCAATAGGGCACAGTGAGGATCAGGGTCAGGCCCTTATTCGGCGCAGTGTCAACGTCCAGCAGGCCATCAAGCAAACGCGCACGTTCGCGGATGTTGCGCAGTCCGTGCCCCCCATTGACTGGCAGCGCCGAGAGTCCAACGCCATCGTCGGAGATACGGAGTTGCAACACATTGACGCCGTGTCGCAGGTGTACTTCGACCCGCCGGGCTTGTGCGTGCCGGGCCACGTTGGTCAACGCCTCGCGCGCGATTTGGAAGATGTGCTGCTGACGCTCGGCCCCCAGTACCCGGATGTCCTCACCCTCCACGATGAACTCCGTCTCCAGCAGCGTGTTGACGCGAAAATCTCTCAGCATCTTGCTCAGGCCCAGCTCAAGGTCATCCTCCGGCATCTCGCCACGCAGGTCGAAGATGTAGCAGCGAATATCCTGGATGGTCTGATTCAGGCTCCCAATCGCACGTGTCAATTGGGCACGCGCCACCTCCGGCTCGCCAGGAATACTGTGACGGGCTCCCTCCAGCATCAGCCCGGCAGCGTAGATGGACTGAATGATGCCGTCGTGTAACTCTCGCCCGATACGCTCCCGCTCGCGGGCCAGCGCCTGCCTGCGCTCCACACTCTCCAGCCAGAGTTCAATCTCGCTCAGGACCACACCCAGCGCCCGCACGACCCCATAAGTAGTGGCGACGCCACACAGGCCACGGAGGAGCGAAATCGGGATGCCCGTCGCCCGCAGAAGAACCTCCTGGTTGAGCCAACTCGCGGGGAAGAAAGACGCAGCTGGTCCGATCAGCCCTCCAAACAAGGCGAAGAACCCCAGGGCGAACCAGGTAACGCGCAAGTGGGGCTTGACCAGCGGCAGCCTTTCGGACTCGATGGTACGGTAAGTCTGGCGGCGTAGCCCCCACGCCCCCGCCAGGCCGCCGGGCAGCGCCAGCCCGTAGCGTGCAGCGATCTCGCCGCCGAGCCATACCTGCTCCGATGGCACACCGACCAGGCGGGCGACAACCAAACCGGTCAGCCACAGTGCAAAGAGCCCGCCGGCAAATGCCCACTGCTCCCACGGTCGCTTCTCCAGCGGCACGCAGGTCTGCATAGCGAAAGCCAGCAGGAAAGCATAGCCAACACCCAGCAAAAGCAGCCGCAACCAGGTCAGCAAGGACACTGAAGCACTCGGGGGCACCAGCCACGCAGGACTCCAGGCCACCAACGCCTCGCAAAACCCGAAGGCCGCCAGTGGTAAAAGGCCACGGGCGACCTCCAGTCGTACACTGCGGCGGGCCAGGAAGACAATCGAGAGGCTCAGCACGAAAAAGGCCTGCCCATGCAAAAGTGCCAGCATCAACTGATGAGCAGCGAGAATGGCTCGCAGCCACGTCATCCGATAATCCAACCTTTCCTCTTATAGCCGTCTATTTAATTATACCAGCGATGCTCTTTTAAGGCAAGGTTATCCACAAGCATCAGTAGTAGAACCTATCCGTAAGCGCCTTTCCCGTCTGCGCGACCTTTACTCCTTCAAGTTCAAGCAAAGACCGCTTCATTTTGAGACCACCTTGAAACCCCCCCAGTTGACCATCGGATCTTATCGCTCGGTGGCAGGGGATGATGATAGGAAAAGGGTTGCGCGATAGAGCGCTACCAACCGCCCTTGCGCCTCCTGGGACTCCCAAACTTCTTGCAATCCTCCCGTAGGTACTTACCCACCCCCGAGGAATCTTGTGTTCAGCCAAGAGGACCCTTCTTTGAAACTCAGAACACCGTTCGAGCACAATAAGGCTCAGTCCAAAGCCAACAGCGTCTCCCTCAAGAAAGCGTTGAATTCGTTCGCCAAGTGCCGCAACCGCAGGGCACGATAGCAGGCTGGCGTCAGGGAAGGTCATCCGAGCGACGTCCTGCGCCGGAGTTTGTTCATTGGGGAGGAATACGCGACTTACCTTTGGCCCTTTTTCAGTTTCCCGCCAAACGACGCTCAGCGTGCCAAAAACAGATGGCACGAGCACATACCAGACGGGTTCCAGTGTAACGCTTTCCACGCTCCTGATACCCTTTGACCTGCCCCGAGGGTTCTCGACACTATTTCCAACGTGCCGTCAGACTGCTGGCGACGGCCGGGAGATTCCACCTTGCGGTAGGGCGTGTCGTCTGCTATCCTCAATCCAACAGTGAAAGCGACCTCGATCACAGGCATATGGACTCCGTGTTGCCTGCCTCCGACCCCGCTGGCAAATAGCCATAGACCCCCTGTGCCTTTTGCAGGACGGGGATCAAAGCCCCTCGTTGCTCCCGATAATTTTCAAAGACTGAGTCCATCAGGGAGAGATCAATTGCATCGTTGTTCGTCACGCCCATTCTCTTTTCTCCTGTCGTTATGTGTCATTTCACGTGGTGTATCGTCTCGACAGCCGGCGAGGGGTACGGCTGGCATTGCGCCAGATACATTGTCCGCAGCGGCTCGAATCCCAGCCGTTCGTAGCAGGCGATAGCAGCCACGTTGTCTTTGAGTACCTGCAAGAAGACCGCTTTCTCCTGCGCATGGAGCGCGCGCACCAATGCCGCCACGACTTGCGAGCCGTATCCTCGTCGCCGGTGCGTCCGCGCCGTGACGATGTTGCCGATCTCGGCAGCGCGGCTCAGCATCAGGTGCGTGCCGCCCTGGGCGACCAGTGCCCCACCGCGCCGCACGCCGTACCACGGTCCTTGTGTAAGCGGGTCGTGCTCGAAAGCCATCATCCCCTCGCGGCGGGCTAGCGCCGCCATCTCCGGCAGGTCCGGCGGGCCCAGGGGCACCACGTCGCCGTGGTCGAGCGCGGCCAGGTCGCCACGGAAGAGCATCTGCCACTCCTGGCGCACCTCCAGCACGCGGCAGAAGGTCTGCACGAGCAGCCATTGCTCCTCACTCACCAGGCACCATGTCTCCTCACCTGGCGCGAGCAACTGGCGAGTCAGCGCCGCAAGTCGCGCCGGGTCGTCGCCGTGGAAGGCGATGGCGGTGAAGGGGAGCCCATCGTAGCGGGCCACCAGTGTCTCCGCGTCACCGGCGAAGCGACACGCAGGGGCCAGCGTCGTCACGTCGGCGATGAAGGTGAAGTGGGCCAGCGCGTCCCCCAAATCGCGCTCCTGCCACCGCCGGCAGCGCTCACACCAGATGGAAAGGTTCATCACAGAGGACTTCGTCCAGACTGTTCAGCGGCACGACGTTCTTCCACTTGCCCACTCTTCCCCCACGATCGAGTATCCGCCCCGACAAAGGCAGGCACGATACCCCCCGCCAGCCCACCCGTCTGACCAGGATTGTACAACCAGCAGTGTCGCCTGTCAATCCCCAACACCAGCCGGTTGCCCCAGTCGCGCTTCGATCCGCGCCAGCGCCGTGTCCAACTCCTCCAGGTAGCCGACCAGCGGTGTGTCGGCGATGAGGATCTCCATCGGCACGTCCAGGTCCAATGGCACCGTGGTGGCGATGTCCACTGTCTGGCTGACCGGCACGGTGAACTCCAGGTCCACCGGAATGACAGTGCGGATGGGCACGTCTATGTCGAAGGTACCCAATAGCCCGGCGTTGATGGGCATGACGACGGTGGTGTTGATAGGGATGGTCGTCTTGACAGGCACGGTGATCTCTTCGTTGAAAGGGATGCTGGTCACGATGGGGATCTCCTGATTCACTTCGAAGGTGTAAGCGAAGGTGTCGTCACCGATGCCGGTGACGATGGCGCGGGCCTCGGCTACCGCATCCAGGGCGATCCGCCGCACCTGCAGCAGATTGAGGATGACCACACCATTGAGCACCAGCGAGAGCAGTGTCAACACAGCCAGCACGACCAGGGTGACGAGATAGCCTTTCTTCATCGGTGAACTCCTCGCTCAGAAAAGTGGAATCTGGGCCGCCTCCTGCTCGACGATGGGGTCGAGGCCCAGCACGGTCTTGAGGGCGTGACGGTCCAGTCCCTCCTCGGCGACCAGGCGGCGCAGGTGGCGGAACTTGACGAACTGCCAATGGCCCGTCTCGACAGCACGGGCCAGGCGCGGGTCGCGCTGCAATTTGAGGCTAACCAACTGCGCCCGCCCACCGGGCACGACCAGACAGCGCTGCGGCCCCTCGCTACCCCCCCCGCCCTCCCTATAGGGGGGGAAAGAGAGGGTGAGCAGATGAGGCCCCAGGATCGCTGTGGCCGAGATGGCGAAGACGTAAGCCTCCCGTCCCCCTTCCAGCCAGCGCACGTCCCAGCCGCCGCCCCGCCGCCTCACCTTGAACCCCAGCCGCTTCCCCAACTCCACCAGGTCATCGCGCAGCGTCTTGAGTTCGGCGGCGCGCCGCTGCGAGTCATCCTCCGGGCGTAGGCGGAGCGTCTCGCCCTCCTGTACGCTGTACGAAGCGATGCAAACCTGTACCAGCGTCAGGTCGGGCGTGAGGGCGCCAGGGAAGCGAGCGTAGACGGTGTTGACCAACTCTTCCTCGTCCCACGCCGTGCGCCACTCCAGCAGTTCCAGCACCGCCGCTTCGACCCGGTCGGCCAGAGGTTCCTGCGCACCCTGGGAGTCGGCCAGCCACCACAGTAGGGGCGCGGTCGCCGCGCCCCTACCGCCCAGCACGACCGCTTCCACCTGCACCAGCGGTGCCTCCTCGATGGCCTGTCGCGTGGCGTGGGCGGCAAAGCCGAGCGGGGGCGGGCCATCGTCGGGGAGGGCGGCGATGGAGGCCAGCGTCCGCCGGCCAGCCAACCCTGCATATACGCTGGCGTGGAGCAGCGGCCAGGGCGTTGGCTCTCCACGCTCCCGGAGTGTGACCACCGCCGTCTCCTCCGCCACGGTCATCAGGTTGTGCTCCAGCGTCTCTACATCGCCCGCCGCAATCTGCAATCTGCAATCTGCAATCTCCGGTTCCCAGCGCCAGACCAGCCGATGGCCGACCTCAGGGCTGTAACCCCAGCCCTCCAGGGAGTAGCCCGCGCCGGTGGCCGCCAGGCAGACCGATTCCAGTAGCGCCTCATCGGGGTCGGAGAAGAGGGTGACCAGGTGACCCTCGGTGGCGAGCAGCGGCCCGGCTGTCTCCAGCGCCACTCGCAGCACGCGCTGGTGCCAGTCCCAATCGAAGCGCCTGCGGCGTAAGTAAGGACGCAGTGCGCGGGCGGCGGGAGTTTCCCACAGCCACCCCGCCCACAACGCCGAAAGCGCCCAAAAGACGCCGTCGGGCCGGGCCGGGTCGGCGAAGATGAGGACAGCGCTCCCAGGCGGGATGACCTTTCCTACGTCGCTGGCTGCGCGGCTGACCAGCGCGTATCCCTGTGCCTCGCCCCGCACCAATGTAGGAACGTCTGCGGTCTGGGGAGTCGACCTAACCCCCCAACCCCCCTTCCCTACCAGGGAAGGGGAGCTCCCCTCCCCGCTCCGGGGAGGGGTCTCGGCCAGCAGGCGCGACAGCCCCTCCTCGAAGCACAACCAGACGTTGCGCTCGACATAGCGGGACGGAACGCGCAGTGTGCGCGGGCGCGGGCGCGTCTCGCCGTATGGATCGAGGCTGCTGCCCCGGTCGAAGCAATCGAGCAGCACTGCCGTGAGCGCAATCTTGACCTCCTCGCCGGCCTCCAGCCCTTCGAGCCGCATCGCCAGGTCCATCAGTGCGGAGAGGTTGCGCGGCGTGTAGAGTTTGACCAGTTCGGCGGCCCGCTCCCGCGCCGGGTGCCCCAGGGGAGCCACCCGATCCAGCGCGTAGTAGTAGGCCAGGCCCCGGGGCGACGTGCGGTAGGCGGATTCGACGTCCTCGTCGTCCGGCGCTCCCTCCCGCACCTCCTCACACCGGGGGCAGCGTACCGCTTTCCTTAAAAGGTAGTCTCCGTCGTGGTCCCAGGCGAACCACTCGGCGACACCTGGTGCTCCGCAGGCCGGGCAGGCGGAGTGGTAGAGAGAGGCCAGATGGCGGCGCAGAGGCACGTCCCCCTTGAGGCTATCGGCCAGGAGGGTGAAGGCGGCATTGAGCGCGTCGGCGCCCGGCTGGCTCAGTCCAAGGCGGGCGGCGATGAGGAGCAGGGGATTGACGCTGAGACCCAGCGCGCGGCGGCCTGCGGCGACCACCTCCCGCACGGCCGTTGGCCCCTGGCAGAACAGGTTCACCACCAGGTCGCCGGGCGCGGTGAAAGCGCGCACGTACCCCCCCGCCGCCCCGACAGGCGGGGCGGGGCGGTAGCGAGCCAGCGGTCTGCCAGGCGCGCCGGGCCTTCCGGGGATGAACCACGCTTGCTCCATTGCAGATTGCAAATTCGAGATTGCAGATTGTAGATTTGCGTCAGCTCCGCTAATCCTGCCGATCCGCTGTTCTCACCCGTGCCCAAATCTCCTCCACGCGGGCGGCGTGGGGTTCGGCATCGGGATGGCCGATCTTGCACTCGTAGTCCACACAGACCTGCATCAGGTCAACGGCACGAGCAGGGTCAGAGCCTTCGTATAACAGCCCCAGGTTCCACGAGGTGAACACTTCCCCGCGCCGGTCGCCGGGCTCCAGGGGCACGCTGGGGTCAACAGTGCCGTAGGCAGCGTCCACTGTGCGGGGTAGGCTCTGGGGGTCACTCATTGTCCACCTCCGGGAAAGGCAATTGGCTGAGGATATTGTACAGTAAAATGGAATGGGGGGCAACCTCTCCCCCGGCCCCTCACCGAAGCAGGGAGGGGAGACTCACCTTCCCTACCAGGAAAGGGGGCCGGGGGGTTAGGTGAGTGAGTACCCCCAAAACGGTTGCCCGTCCTATCCCTTGTGCTATAATACCCCGCGTTGCGGAAATCCCACGCGGAGGTGAACGAGGATGGGGCACACGGAGCACAAAAAGCGGCTGTGCACACTGGCACGGATCATGACTGGATTAGCGGCGGTGGCGCTCATTTCGGGCGCGCTGGGCGGCTGTGGCAGCGACACGGTGGAGGCACCACCCGCACAGACCCGCACCCTCGCGCCGGCGGCCACTCCGCCCCCAACCTCCACTCTCGCTCCTACACCCACTCTCACCCCCACTCCTACACTCATTCCCACCGCGACGCCGTGGCCCGAAAACGTCAACCCCCTCACCGGTGAGATGGTCTCCGACTCCAGCCTGCTGGAGCGGGTGCCGGTGGCGATCAAGATTGCCAACACCTGGCCCCAGTATGTGCGGCCTCAAGCGGGCATCAACAGCGCCGATTTGATCTTTGAGCACTACAACGAAGGCTGGTTCGCCACACGCTGGACAGCGGTTTACCTGGGCAAGGACCCTGAGCGAGTGGGGTCGGTGCGCAGCGGTCGCCTGATTGACCTGGAGATACCGGCAATGTACAAGGCGGTTTTCGCCTGCTCTGGCTTCAGCAACGGCGTGCTGGCGCTGGTCAAGGACTCGGACCTCTACCCTGACTGGGTCACTTCGCCCAGCGTAGGCGTTGGCGCGCCGGTCTTCTACCGCGACTATAGCCGCGATGTGCCCCTGGAACACACGATGTATACCAGCCCGGCGTTGGTGCGCGAGTGGGCGGCGGAGCACGGCGTCAGTGGACGGCAAGAGTTGGAAGGGATGGTCTTTTCTGAGGAACCGACGGTGGAGGGGCAGATAGCGACGTACATTTACATCTCGTGGTACCGGCAAGACACCGAATGGCGCTACGACGAGGCCAGCGAGCGCTACCTGCGCTGGTCCGATGGGGTCCCGCACACCGACGCGCTCAACGGGCAGCAACTCAGCGCGGCCAACGTGGTGGTGCTCTACGTGCCGCAGTGGAACACCGACATAATCGAGGAACCGCACAGCGGCGCGCTCTCGATCCAGTTTGCGCTCTGGGAATCCAACCGCGCGATTATCTTTCGAGATGGGATGCGCGTTGATGCTTTCTGGCAGCGCTGGGAGCGGGAGGACATGCTGACGCTGACGGACGAGGAGGGCGATCCGATCCCGTTGAAGGTCGGCAATACCTTCTTCGAGGTGATCCCGACCGGGGAACGGGAGATCGAGATTATCATTGAGCCGTAGTGACGACCGTAGTAACGACTTCAGTCGTTTTTTGACCCAATGATACCCGCGATTTAACGACTGAAGTCGTCACTACGAACGAATTGCAGGCTCGCCGACCAGGTCGTACTCCAGCGCGGCAGTGATGCGCACGGGGACGATCTTCCCGACTGGTAACTCCGCCTGCACCAACACCAGGCCGTCAATCTCGGGCGCGTCACGATACGAGCGTCCCACACTCAGCCCGTCCCCCTGCCCCTCGATCAACACGTCCAGCGTCCGTCCCACCAGCGCCTGGTTCTTCGCCAGGGAGATGCGCTGCTGGACTGCCATCAGTCGCTCGCGCCGTTCCTCCTTCACCTCCGGCGGCACGTCGTCCTCCAGCCTGGCGGCCGGGGTGCCCTCCTCGTGGGAGTAGGTGAAGACCCCCACGCGGTCGAACTCCATCTCGGTCACGAAGTCCAGCAGCACCTGGAACTCCGCCTCCGTCTCACCGGGGTGGCCCACCAGGAAGGTGGTGCGGATAGCGATCTCTGGCATCGCCGCCCGCAGCCGCTCGAGGGTGAGGTGCACCCCCTCGAGGTCGGCCGGGCGGCGCATACGGCGCAGCACGTCGGGATGGGCGTGCTGGAGGGGGATATCGAGGTAGGGCAGAATCTGCGGGTGGCGGGCCATCGTCTCGATCAGCCGCTCCGTGACACGGCTGGGGTAGGCGTACATCAGGCGTATCCACGGTACCTGCGGCACCGCCACGACTAGCCGTTCCAGCAATTCCGCTAATCCTTCCTGAGACCTAACCCTCCGGCCCTCTTCCCTCGCAGGGAAGGGGGAGAATATCTCCAGGTCGTGCCCGTAGTCGGTGGTGTCCTGGGCGATGAGGATGATCTCCTGCACCCCACGCTCGGCCAGCCACGCGGCGTCGGCCAGGATGACCTCTGGCGGGCGGCTCACAGCGGTGCCCTTGATGAGCGGGATGGCACAAAAGGCGCAGGAGCGGCGGCAGCCGTCGGCGAGTTTGAGGTAGGCGCTGGCCCCCTGTACTGCCACACGAGGCACACCCGGCGCGTCCTGTCCCACCGTCGGCGTCTCTGGAAGGTGGTAGACAGGCTGTTGACCTCCCCCACCCCCACCCCGGCCCTCCCCCACGGGAGGAGGGGGAAGAGCCTCTAGTTGCTCGACGAGGGCCACGATGTCCATCCAGCGGCGCGTGCCGATGAGGCCGTCAATGCCAGGCACTGCTTCGGCCAGTTCGTGGGGGCAACGCTGCGAGTAGCATCCTGCGGCGATGAGCCGTTGTCCGGGCTGTCTGGCCTGCGCCAGTTCCCGCAACACACCGAGCGACTCCTCACGCGCCGGCGCGATGAACCCACAGGTGTTGACGATGAGCAGATCGGCCTCTTCGGGGGCAACGGCGGCGGTGTAGCCAGCGCGTTGCAGCAGCATCGCCAACCCAGCGCTGTCCACCAGATTCTTGGGGCAGCCAAGGGAGACGAGGTAGAAATATCGCAATTTGCTCATCGAGATGAAAAGAGCGGGCGTATGCGCCCGCCTGTGATGTGTACCGGATACTCGACGCTGGATACTGGATACTCGACTACCCGTCAACCAGTCGAGCAACCAGTGTCAATAACTATGGTACAGCGACCTCGCCAGTGGGTCCCCAGGTGCGGGTACAGACCTGGCCTCGTCCACCCATTACTCCTTGCGGCTGCCCGTTGACTGTCACCAGCAGCCCGGCCCCGTTGCCCGTGTCTACGACGACCACCTCCTGGCCCGACCAGCGCTCGGCCTGTCCCGGGGCCATCAGTCCCTCAAATGCTGTCTGACCATCGGTCAGCACGCGCACCCAGACGTGCTCGGTGGCCTCCAGCGTCAGCCTCACGCCTCCCTGGGGATTGGCCGGGAAAGTGGGGGTAACAATGGGCAGGGGCGGCGTCGCCGTCGCCGTGGGCGGCAGCACCGCTCCCGAAGGCACGGTCGCAGTGGCGGTGATCGCCACTCGCTCGCCAGCGCCCTGGCCCATAAAATACCCCACCGCTGTCACAACCGCCAGGAGGATGATGAGCACAATGCCTGCGACCATCAGCGTTTCCGGGTTCATCCAGCGCGGTCGGGAAGTAGAGACGGGAATGTCGCGGGGTTGGAACGCTACTGGTCCGGTGGCCGAACGAGCGGGCGGAGCAGGCTCCATTTCCGCAGATGTATCTGGGAGGACTACGGCCTCGACGCCGTGCACCTCGGCGTCGTAGCGGGCCAAAACTTCGTCGGGGGAGAGGCCGAGGTGACGGGCATAGATGCGCAGGAATCCGCGCACCTGCACCTCGCCGCCGGGGAGGGTGGCGAAATCCCCATCCTCCAGCATCTCCAAAAAGCGAACCCGGATACGGGTGGCGGCCTCGGCCTCCTGTAGCGAGCCTTCTCTGGCCTCACGTGTCTGGCGCAACCACACCCCGAGCGTTTCCATCGCTGATCCTTCGGCGCTGTGTAAGGGCGCGGTGACCGTGCCCCTACTCCTCCACCTGGTTTTCCTCCGGCGCTGGCTCCTCCACAGGCTCGGCTGGGGTTGCCTCGGGTAGTTCCCCTCCCTCTGGCTTCACCACGACCTTGACCTCGGCTATCACGTCTGCCGCCAGACGCACGGAGACGACGTGTTCACCCACCTGCCGGATCGGCTCGGAGAGGATGTGTTTGCGCCGGTCGAACTTCTCCCCGACCTCGCGTTCGAGCGCCTCGGCGATGTCGGCAGTAGTGATAGAACCATAGAGGCGGCCCTTCTCACCGGCCTTGGCCTCGAAGGTAAGGGTGAGGCTGTTCAGGCGCTGGGCAAGTGCCTCAGCATGGGCCGCCAGTCGCTCCTCATGGCGGGCCTCCGCAGTCCGGCGGTGCTCGAACTCTTTCAGAGCCCCAGCGGTGGTTTTCACTGCCAGCCCTTTGGGGATCAGATAGTTGCGGGCGTAACCGGCTGCGACGTCCCTGGCGTCGCCAGCCTGCCCCAGGTTGGGCACGTCACGGGTCAGAATAATCTTCACGCTTACTCACCTCCAAGGGGGAATCAGGGACAATGATACACCAAAAGCGGCGAAAACTCAAACGTCGCACTGAACAAAGAGTAGGGGCGCGGTCACCGCGCCCCTACGCAGTGCCCCGCACAGTAGGGCGGGTGGGATTCGAACCCACACGTCCTTGCGGACAGAGGATTTTAAGTCCTCGGCGTCTACCGTTTCGCCACCGCCCCGCATGTGCTACGGGCAGCCTTGCATGCTGCCCGTCGTTTCAGGTGTCGTGTTCAGGAGGCGACGGCCGGAATTGAACCGGCGAATAAGGGTTTTGCAGACCCCTGCCTTACCACTTGGCTACGTCGCCGCGATCTACTGCCAAAATTCTACCATGCATTGCCCTTCTCCGCAAGTGTTGATTTGTCCCGTTTGGGATGCTATGCTATACTCGTCACATATTCTTCCAGGGAGGCACACAATGACGCTGGGCTACAAAAAGACATTTCTGATCGGCTTCGGTTTCTTCGGCATCAGCGTGATGTGGACACTCTACAACGCTTACGTGCCGATCTACCTGCAAGCGGGCAGCCCGACGTTTGATGCACATGGGGAGGCAGGCTTCGGCCTCGGCGCAGGACTGACAGGCGTGGTTATGACGCTGGACAACATCGCCGCCTTCTTTCTCCTGCCGCTGATTGGTCTCTGGTCCGACCGGCTCTGGACCCGCTTGGGCCGCCGCTTGCCGTTCATTCTCGTGCTCGCCCCTATCGCGATCGTGGCGTTCATTCTGATCCCCGTGGCAGTTCAGATGATCCCGCCCGAACTCAGCGGGCAGGTTGACCGCCTGGGGACACCGTTGGCGCTTTTTATGACCGCCATAGGTATCTTTCTGCTGGCGATGGCCGGCTTTCGGACACCGGTGATTGCGCTCATGCCCGACCTGACGCCCAGCCCGCTGCGCTCCCAGGCCAACGGTGTCATCAACCTGATGGGGGGCGTGGGGACGCTGATTGCCACGTTGGGCAGCAGTTTTCTGTACGGAATGGGGCATGTCGTGCCCTTCGTCTTTGGCGGCGTGCTGATGGCCGCGGCAGTGCTGATGCTGCTCTTTTTCGTCAAGGAGCCGCGGAAGTTTGAGGCTGCGGCCCACGAGGACGAGGGGTTAGGCGCACTGCGGGGCATCAAGCGCGTCTCGCCGGAGGCCCGCCGCAGCCTGGCATTCCTGATGGGCGCAATCTTCTGCTGGTTTGTCGGCTACAACGCCATTGAGACCTTTCTCTCTTCCTACGGGGTGAGTGAACTGGGGATGTCCACCGGCCAAGCGCCGTTGCTGCTGGGGGTGGGGTCGCTGGCCTTCCTGGCCTTCGCGATACCCTCCGGCTACATCGCGGCCCGCTTCGGCCGGCGGCGGACGATCATCTCAGGCCTGACAATCTTTGGCGTATTGCTGGTGGTGAACTTCTTCCTGCGCAACGCGACGCTGGTCTGGCCCATCATGGCGGTGGGTGGGATGGGCTGGGCACTGGTCAACATCAACTCGCTGCCCATGGTGGTGGACACCGCAGCCTCCGATGCCGACCTGGGGGTCTACACAGGGCTGTACTACATCGCCTCGCAGTTGGCAGCCGTGGCAGGGCCGACGATCAACGGCTACATCGTGGAGTGGGGCGGCGGCGACTACAACCTGATCTTTGTCGTGACGCCGGCCTTCTTCGCACTGGCGATCCTGTGCATGCTGGGAGTGACGAGAGGGGAGGCGAAGGAAGCGGCTAGCAGTTAGCAGTGTCAGCGGTTAGCGAAGCGGGCCTCGCTCGGAGGTGAGTGAGGCCCACCGCTGGCGTCGCGGAAACAGTTGGAGCGGTCGCCCTGTGCCGGATTCTGCGCGCCGTAGCGGGTGTCCACCGCCAGTGGCCCCGTGATTCCTTGGATGTAGGGACCGTATACCTCGGCGGGCAACAAGGGAAAATCGAACGTTTCGGCGACGGACTGCTTTTCCGCACGCCGCTACTTGTACTCCTCGCGCGGAGGATACCAGGCGTCGAGGGCGACGGTGGGCTCGTCGAGGACGACGGCGCTGTGGGGCACGCCGGGCGGGCAGCATACCCCGTCGCCGGCCCGCAACACCCGCGTCTCGTTCCCCAGGCGAAACTCCATCGCCCCCCGCACGACATAGGTGATCTGTTCGTGGGGATGGTCGTGCTCCGGGATCACGCTCCCTGGCTCGAAGTCGAAGAAGGTCATCATTACTTGCTCCAGGTAGACGGCTCGGCGCACGACGCCCGGCAGCATCTCTGTCCCGGGCAGTTCCTTGACGGTGAAGAACGACATCATACTGTTCCTCCTGTGGTTCTTTGCAATCCCGGTGCTCTGCAATTCAGAGCAGCAGCCAGGCAACCCCCGCCGCGACGAGCGCACCCACGGCAGAGGCGATGAAGTTCACCAGGTCATTCCCCAACCAGCGCCATCCCCGCGAAAGGTGCGTCTCCGTGCCGCAGCGGTGCACTCTGCGCTCGGTCTCTTTCCCGCAGACGTCGCACCAGTAGATGGCCTGCACACTGGCCCCCAGGAGGCTGTCGCCGAGCGACCCCACCAGCCCGCCCACCGTCGCCGCCAGCAGCAACGCGCCAACACCAGCCCAGCCCTGGCGCAGAATCAGCCACCCCAGCCCACCCAGCAAGCCGATGAAGAGCGCGCCCCCCAGCGATGCCGCCGTCCCCAGCCATGTGACGCCCCCCGAAGCGCCCACTTCGACCTGCCGGCCGGTGGTGATCAGGCGTGGGGGGTGTGGACTCAGCACGCCAAGTTCGGTGGCCCAGGTGTCGGCATTGACAGCGGCCATCGCGCCAGCACAGGCGACGAACCATATCCCCCCCTTGCCCCCCCCTGGGAGGGGGGGGAGAAGGTGAGAGAGCACCGCCAGCAGGGCCGCCACACCTCCGTTGGCCAGTGCCTGGCCCAGGTCGCGCCGGTGTCCCTTGGCGAACTTCTCTGCCAATCTCTGCTTGTCGCGGGCACGGTAGAAGGAGAGCGCACTGGAGGAGACGAAGAAGGCGATGAGCAGGGTGCCCCACTCCCAGCCCCCCAGCCCAAAGATGAGCGTGCCGGCGATGAGCGCGCCCACGACGCCGCTGCCGCTCAACGCGCCATGCCTGTAGCCGATCACGCCGATGACGAGGGAGAGAGCAAACCCGCCTGCTAGTTCAAAGAGGTTGAGTGAACCGAGCATTGTGTGCCTCGCACATAAGCGTTCAGTTACCCTTGCGAAGGTTGCGAACGGCCCTGGCAGATGGGCTACTTCCGGCAGGCGAAGACGCTTTTAGCGTGAAGGCTACTGCTAAACCTTCGCAAGGGTTCTTCTACAACTGCCCCAGGATTCCGATTGCCGCTGCCCACACCAACACCTGGATAAGGGCCGCCCCGCCCCACAGCAGATAACTCGCCACCCGATCATGCCGGTACACCAGCCCGCCCAGCGCGCCGTTGAGCAGCAACGCCAGCAAGCCGATGAGCGGGATCATGAAGATCTGGCCCCGGGGAGCCAGCCGGTCGGGGTTGCCCACGGCATCGAAGTGCAGGGGCGCCAGCCAGGGCAACGCGGGGAACTGGAAACATAGCAGGCCAATCAAGGCCAGGAGCGCCAGTAAGCCGGCTGCCAGCAGAGCCAGGCCCAGCCGGTCTTGCCAGATAGTCCAACTCAGAAAGCCTGGCCGTCTGGAGGATTGCTCCACGATCTGGGTGGGACCCATCTGCAATCGTCTGTGCAGTGACTCGAGGAAGCCCTCGCGGTCGGCGGGGGAGATGCCGTAGGTGAAGCTGGGGGTGACGACGTAAATTTGGTGCTGAGGCGGGACGGTGGCGTAGAAGAGGGCCGGCCCTGCACCGGGGACCTCGCCGTAGCCAACGCAGTGACCAGGCCACATCCCGCCGTAGAACTGGATGTGTCCTTCGACCTGGTCGCCCAGAAGCACGCGCTCGATCTGCCCGGCAGGAATGGTCTGCTCCATCGGCCTCCAGTGGATGATCAATGCGTTGCGGTCGAGAGAGTATCCCGAGCGGGCCAATCCGTACAACCAGTAACCGGTCAACCCCAGCAGGCCCAGGCTGAGCAGCACGGCCAGGCCGATGATGAACGTCCCGATGCTGAGCGGCCGGGTGGCGGCCAGCCAGATCAAGCCAATGTCTACCAAGACAATGGTGACCATCAGGCCGATGCCGACACTCAGACCTTGCCTCGCGTTTGTCCTCCATTCCGTCATACGCCACGCTCCTCGCTCAAACAGGGCATTATACCAGAGTGAGAGAGCGGGGGCAAATCGCAGTATGGGGAGCGTATCGTATTTGGGACGCTGCCCGCCGATGATTGAAATCACCAGCCGATACCACGAAGTGCGTTGAAAACGCACTGGCGAAACCTGTTGGAAACAGGTTTCGAGTATCAGCAGGGCGTTTCAACGCTCTGCGTGGTGGCGGTGGGCCACTTTGTCCCCAACGTGATGCGCTCGCGGCAATATGTGACCAAAGCGACGAGAAACTGTCTCCCCGACTGTATCTCCGACGGAGGCGGCTTCGGCTTTGTGAGCACCGCCTGACGAAGTGACAGGTGACATTCAAAGGGAACGCCAGATGTCACTTGCCAAGATAGCACAAAGGGCTTATAATTGTTAATGCAAAGGATTCGCAATAGGAATAGAGAGATGAGTGAGCCAAATGATCGCTTGCGTGACGCCTTTCGAGCGGCGGGCCGACGGTTGACCTCCCAGCGCCGGCTCGTGCTGAGAGTGCTGGAGGAAAGTGACGGGCACCTGGAGGCCGAGACAGTCTACCTCCAGGCGAAGGCCCGGGACGCCAACATCAGCCTGGCGACGATCTACCGTACACTGGCCGTTTTCAAGGAGATGGGGCTGGTGGAAGAGCACCGCCTGGGCGAGGAGCACGGCCACTACGAGGCGGCGCGGGACAGTCCGCACTACCACTTCACCTGCCTGGGCTGTGGTAAGGTGATCGAGTTCGATACCCCTCTGGTGGCGCAGATCGAGCAGGGGCTAAGCGCACGGGAGGGGGTGCGCGTGACTGATGCCCATCTGCACCTGAGTGGTTACTGCGCTCAGTGCCAAACTGAAGCAGGAGGACAAAGCAACGATGAGAAATGAGCCGGAGACACACCAGGTAGCCCCATCGTCCAAATCAGAGAACGAGATGGTGGCCCTGAGCACCCTATACCCCGGTGAGCGGGGAATGGTAGCCGAGTTGCTCGGCGGGCGCGGGGTACTGGGTCGAATGGCAGCACTGGGCTTCACGCCAGGGGCAGAGGTGAGGATGCTGCAGAACTTCGGCCACGGCCCGCTCATCGTGCTCCTGCGCGACACGCGCGTGGCGCTGGGGCGCGGTGAAGCGAGCAAAGTGAGAGTGATGCGCGCATGACGAAAGAGAACACTATTACCGTTGCCCTGGCTGGGCAACCCAACGTGGGCAAATCCACCCTCTTCAACCTCCTCACCGGCCTCAACCAGCACGTGGGCAACTGGCCCGGCAAGACGGTCGAGCGGAAGGAGGGCACCTTCACATACAACGGCCACGCTTACCGGCTGGTGGATCTGCCCGGCACCTACAGCCTGACCGCCAACTCCGCTGAGGAGGTCATCGCCCGCGATTTCATCATCAAGGAGCGGCCCGACGTGGTGGTCGTGGTGGTGGACGCGGCGATCCTGGAGCGCAGCCTGTACCTGGTGGCGGAGTTGCTGCCGCTGCCCGCGCCGGTCATCGTGGTGCTGAATATGATGGACGTGGCCCAACAGGAGGGATTCTGCATTGAGCCGGAGGTGCTGGAGGCGGCGCTGGGCGTCAAGGTGATGCCTATGGTTGCCACTAAGAACATTGGTGTCCGTGGACTGGTGAAGGCGATTGACACGGTGGCACGTGATGGCTACGTCTACACGCCCAAGCGCCCTGAGATCCGCGCCGACCACAAGGAGGTCCTGGAGAAGATCGAGGGGCTGATCGCCGGGTGCGTGCCGGAGCCCTATCCCCAAGGCTGGGTGGCGCTGAAACTGCTGGAAGGAGACCGGGAGATCACGCGGATGATGCAGGAGTGCCTGCCGGACGAGCGGTGGGAGGCGGTTCATGACGTTCTGCGAGCCCACGACGACGCGCTGATGGCCGTGGCCAGTGGTCGTTATGAGTGGATTGGGCGCATGATCCGCGCCGCCGTGATTCGTCCTAAAGCCGGTCAGATCGGCCTGACGGAGCGGCTGGACCGCTGGGCGGCACACCCCTTCTGGGGGCTGGTCATCCTGGCCGGCATCCTGGGTCTGACCTTCTGGCTGACCTACGCCATCGGCGCCCCCTTGCAGGAACTGCTCGATATCTACGTGGTGGGCGGACTGGCGAAACTGGCCCGCGCTGGGCTGGCCGGGGCTCCCGCCTGGCTCTCCGATCTGATTGTGGATGGAGCCATCGGCGGCGTGGGAGCGGTGCTCACCTTCCTGCCTATCCTGGTCATCTTCTTCGCCGTGATGGGCATATTGGAGGATGTGGGGTACATGGCCCGGGCGGCCTACGTGATGGATGGCTTCATGCACCTGATGGGGCTGCACGGAAAATCCTTCCTGCCGCTGTTCCTGGGCTTCGGCTGCAACGTGCCAGCGGTGCTGGGCACTCGCGTGATCGAGTCCCGGCGCGCCCGGTTACTGACGATTATGCTGGCCCCGCTGATCCCATGCACGGCCCGGATGGCGGTAGTGACCTTTCTGGCCCCAGCCTTCTTCGGCTCCGCTGCCACGTTCGTCTCCTGGGGCATGATTCTCCTGGCGCTGGTCGTGTTGGCCCTCTCCGGCATGCTCATCAACAAGACCGTCTTCCGGGGGCGGCGGGCGGCATTCATTATGGAACTGCCGCTCTATCATCTCCCGAACGGGCGCACCATCGGCCTGCTGGTGTGGCAGCGCACTCTGGCCTTCCTCAAGAAAGCAGGCACACTGATTCTGGTGGTCTCGGTGGTGGTATGGGCCCTCTCGGTGTTGCCTGGCGGGGAGATTGAGACCAGTTTCCTGGCCCAGATCGGCCGTCTGCTGGAGCCGGTGGGCCGGCTGATGGGCTTCGACTGGCGGCTGATGGTGGCACTGTTGACCAGTTTCATCGCCAAGGAGAACTCCATCGCCTCACTGGGCGTGCTGTTCAGCGCGGGCGAGGAAGCCGGGCTGGCGGAGACGCTGGCGGCTACCTTCCCCGCCCCAACCGCGCTGGCCTTCCTGGTGGTGCAGATGCTCTTCGTCCCCTGCGTGGCGACAGTCGCCGTCGTCCGGCAGGAAACCGGCTCGTGGCGCTGGACATTTTTCAACGTGGGGTTTCTGCTGCTCGTGTCGTGGGCGGCGGGAGCCGGGGCCTTCTGGCTGGCACACTTGGTGGGATTGTAATGTCAAAATTGGAACGCTTCTTCATCGCCGGCCTGGGTGTGCTGGTCGTGCTGGCGGTAGCAGTCGTTGTCATAGGGCCACGGCTGGGCCGGCAGCCCTCCCCAACTGAGTACCCCCTCGCGCCGGGCGAGACGGAGACGCTGGCCGCGCGCGTGATCGAGGTGCTGGAGGAAGGCACCGTTGACCTGGGCGAGGGCAGTACGCAGCCGTGGCAGCGGTTGCTGCTGCGCGTCGAGAGTGGCTCGCTGGCCGGACAGGAGGTGGAGGTCGAGGAGGGAACGGTCAACATCATCAGCCAGGAGCGGCTGTTCCACATCGGCGACCGGGTTTACCTGGAACGGGCGGTGGGGCCGGACGGTGACCGCTTCTACATCTCGGACTTCGTGCGCACCGGGCCGCTGTTCTGGCTGGTGGTGCTCTTCGCTGCTCTCATCGTGCTGGTCGGGCGCGGCCGGGGCGCTCGCTCGCTGCTGGGGACGGTCTGCAGCGTGGTGGTCCTCTTTGCGTTCATCCTGCCGCAAATCCTGGCCGGGCGCGACCCGGTGCTGGTCAGCATCGCCGGTGCGATTGTGATGCTGGCGCTGTCCACCTACGTGACCTACGGCTGGAACCCCAAGGCGCACGCGGCGCTGGCCGGAATGGCCATCAGTCTGACGCTGACGGGGCTGCTGGCCTGGCTGTTCGTCGGCTGGGCCCGCCTGACGGGACTGAGCGAGGAGGGAGGCTACCTGGTGATGGCCATGGGGCCGAAGATCAACCTGCGCGGGCTGGTGCTGGGCGGGATTATCATCGGCTCCCTGGGTGTGCTGGACGACATCTGTGTGGGGCAGTCGTCGGCGATCTTCGAACTGGTCAACGCCAACCGTGACCTGAGCTGGCTGGCCCTCTTCCGTCACAGCCTCAACATCGGCCGTGATCACATCGCGGCGATGGTCAACACGCTGCTCCTGGCCTACGTGGGAGCCTCGATGCCCCTGATGCTGGCCTTCATGATTTACCAGGAACCGCTCTGGCGGCGGCTCAACCGCGAGCCCATCGCCGAGGAGATCGTGCGCACGCTGGTGGGAAGCATAGGGCTGATCCTGGCGGTGCCTATCACGGGGGTGATCGCAAGTTTGTTGGCCCGCTGGGTGGTCCAGCGGGAGGCTACGAGGAACAAAGGAGCAGAGAGCGAGGAGTAGGCGACCATGTTGAACCGGCTGCTGGAGTTGCTGCGGATGGGGGGTACTCATCGGGTGACCGAGTTGGCCCGCGAGTTGGAGACGACCCCCCAGTTGGTGGAAGCGATGCTGGAGGACCTGGCCCGCATGGGGTATCTAAAGCGTGTGGGTGGGGAGTGCGGCGGCGGATGTGCCGCCTGCCCGCTGGCAGGGCTATGCGCGACTGGGGCAGACAACGGGCGGGTGTGGGCGCTGGCGTAGCACCTCGCTGCCAAATAAGTCGGCTCGCCCGGCCAGCCAGTTCAAGTTTGGACCTTTTGTAGACACCGAGCGCCATACGTATCCTTTTATACGACACCACAATTAGGTATGAGTGTCAATGAGGTGGCGATGCAAAAAGCGAGCGATCATCTTTCAAAAGGCTACGTGCAGGTCTACACGGGAGACGGCAAAGGTAAAACGACGGCTGCCCTGGGCCTGGCGCTGCGGGCTTCCGGCCACGGCATGCGCACCTACATCGGCCAGTTTATGAAAGGCCAGCACTATGGGGAACTGGAGGCGCTGCGCGACCATCCCCTCATCACCATTGAGCAGTACGGGGACGTGCGCTGCATCCGCCGGGAGGAGGTCACCCCCGAGCACGTGACCCAGGCCCAGCGGGGACTGAAACGGGCGCGGGAGGCGATGCTCTCAGACCGGTATGACATCGTGGTGCTGGACGAGGTCAACGTGACGATCTGGTTCGGGTTGCTCACCGTGGAGCAGGTACTGGCGTTCCTGGGTCAGCGGCCAGAGCACGTGGAGGTGATCCTGACTGGCCGCCGTGCTCCGCAGGAACTGATTGAGCGGGCCGACCTGGTGACGGAGATGCGGGAGGTGAAGCACTACTACCAGCAGGGCGTGGTAGCGCGCAAGGGAATTGAGCGGTAGTGATGGGCCGAGTGTACAACCAGCAGCATATTGAGAATAGGAACCACACGGAAATGCTTGAGTTGATAAGAACGCAGAACGACAAGGCGAGGCGATAGAGTGAATGGGAGCCCCTCCAGATGTGAGGAAGGAGGGGCTCCACCCTGCTCTTGTGTTACTGGATTTGCACCTCGACGACTCACCACATCCACTGGTCGTCGGCGTAGGTCTCTCGCGCGTCGGCGGGGAAGACCAACTTCACCGGTCCGCCGATCTCGTCAACCAGGTCCTCGCCTCCCACCTGGTAGGCCAGCAGGGTGTACCACGCCTCCAGGTCTTCTTTGACGATGTCGAGCGTCCCTGTATGTTCTCGCGGGATGACCTATCCCCCCGCTTTGGGGTGCTATGCACCGCCGTGAACAGGCAGTCCTGGCGAGTCCACCCAGCACCGGCGCTTCAGGCTGGTGCAGTCCTCTCGTGTTTGTAGTTCTTCCCAAATCGCGGTAGAATGGCGTGCTTGGGTCGAAGTTGATTGGTGAAGGCACGAGATGAGAGGAATGGGTTGGACGAAACGCAGGAGACGACGTTCCAGCGAGAGGTGGAGGTCGCGCGGGCGGCCGGGATTATCGCACTGGGAAACATCGCCAGTCGAGTGCTGGGTGTTGTGCGCGATACGGTCAAGGCCGATCTCTTTGGTGCCGCCGGCTCACTGAGCGCCTACGAGGTGGCTGCCCTCGTCCCCACGATAATCTATGACCTCCTTGTGGGTGGGATGAGCAACGCGGCGCTGGTGCCTGTTCTTTCCGACTACACTGTCCCCGAGCGCCGCGCCGAACTGTGGCACCTGCTCGGCAGTCTCCTCAGCCTGGTCGTCGTTATCCTCTCTGCCTTCGTCCTCTTGGTGGAGGTGCTGGCCCCCCAGGTCGTCTGGCTGCTGGGCGGCGGCCTGACCCCCGACCTGCAGGCTATGGCGGCCCGGCTGTTGCGCATCTGTGTGCCGGCAGTGCTTTTCCTCAACCTGGCCGGCGTCGTCTCAGGGACGCTCTACGCACTCAAGCGTTTTGCCTTCCCGGCCTTTACCGCAGTCGCCTTTAACGCGGCCGTCGTCGTCGCCGCGCTGTTGCTGAACGAGCGGTGGGGTGTGGCCAGCCTGGCGGTTGGGCTGCTGGTAGGGAGCATACTTCAGATCGTGCTCCAGTGGCCTGGCCTGCGTGATGCCCGGTGGCGCTTCGCGCTCGACCTGAGCCATCCAGCCTTGCGGCGCATCAAGCGCCTCTACGTCCCCATTTTCCTCGGATTGGTGGTGGATCAGTTGGCCGTGGCGCTCAGTTACAATCTGGCCTCCCGCACCGGCGATCAGAGCATCAACTGGATGAAATACTCAGCCACGCTTATCCAGTTCCCCCTGGGGCTGGTTGCCACCGCTGTTTCCATCGCCATCCTGCCTACCCTCTCCCGCCAGGCAAGCGACGGGCAGCCCGGTCCTTTCAAGGCCACGCTCGCTCGGGGTCTACGGCTGGTGCTGGCGTTGACCATCCCGGCGACGGTCGGCCTTTGGGTGCTGGCGACCCCCATCGTCGCGCTGGTCTTCGAGCATGGGGACTTCACCCCCGCCGATACGCTGGCGACGGTCACGGCGTTGCGCTGCCACCTGGTGGGGCTGATCTTCGCCGCTGTAGATCAGCCGCTCATCTTCGCCTTCTACGCTCGCAAGGACACCTGGACACCAGCGCTGGTGGGTGTGGCGACGGTGATCCTGTACGTGATTCTGGCCCTGTTCCCGACGCTTTTCATGCCCCTCACGCTGAACGGCCTGATACTGGCAAACTCGCTCAAGTGGATGGCCCACGCATTGCTGATGCTGGTGCTCCTCCGGCACAATACAGGTGGCCTGCAGGGACATAGGGTGTGGGGGCTCGTGGTCAAGGCGGTGGTCGCCTCAACGATGATGGGGGGCGTGGTCCACATAGCGACGGGTAAACTGGCACAGGTCACGCCCGCCGGATTAGCGGGCGAGGTGCTGCTGGTAGGGGGGGGCGGGCTCGTCGGGATCGCCATCTATGGCGTGCTGGCCGCTCTTCTGCGGATGGAAGAAGTTGGCCTGTTGGGACGGGCTTTGGTTGAGTGGGGCCGGCGCTTGACGGGGCCTGAGCAGTAGATTATAATTCCATTGTCTATATATGAGACCTTGTGTGTGAGGCGCGATTGGGGAGTGAGAAGAGCAAACCGGTTTGCCCCGAGCGATACGATGAGGGGTATTTCTTAGGTGCCTGTGAGGGATACGCAGAGTTCATAGCCAGTGAGGGAGCGCACCTTTCGCGCCGGCTGAGCCAGGCTTTTGAGGTGGCCGAGGTCGCGTCCGGGATGCGGGTGCTTGACGTCGGCTGTGGGAGGGGCGAGATTTTGCGCCACTGTGCGCGGCTGGGAGCGCGGGCCTACGGGGTGGACTACGCATCGGTGGCGTTGCGTATGGCGCAGGGGCTGGTGACGGCCAGTGAAGAGACGCGGGGCGTTGTGGGCGTCTATCGGGCTAACGCCAAGGTGCTGCCCTTTCCCGCTGTCTTCTTCGACCGCGTGCTGATGTTCGATCTGGTCGAGCACCTTCACCCGTGGGAACTGGACCAGGCGCTGGCGGAGGCACGGCGCGTGCTGCGGCCCGATGGCCGGCTTATCATCCACACCGCTCCCAACGTCTGGTACGACCGCTATGCCTATTCGCTGGTGCGGCTGGTACGCACGCTGATGGGGCAGGGGGCGAACTATCCAAAGGACCCCCGCGCCATCATCCCTGCCAACCTCGACGTACACGTGAACGAGCAGAGTGCACTGAGCCTGTGGCGGGTGCTGCGGCGAGCGGGGTTCCGCGCCCGGGTGTGGCTGGATACACCCCCGCAGAACCGGGACGAAGGGCAGTTGCTGGCGGCGGCCCGCCATATCCTGTTTAACTGGCCGCCCTTCCGCTGGTTCTTCGAGCGAGAGGTGTTCGCGGTGGCGAGGGTGAAAGCATAGTGAGCAACTCACATCGTCAGCTTCGATTACCCCTCGAAGGAACGGAGGCAGTCATAACGACTGCTCAGGTATCAGCCCCGTCAGGGTATCGTGGGCTGTATGCTTTCCACAAGTACTGGGGAAAGAAGCCTTTTGAGCCGGTTTCTTATGTGATTGAGAATCTGACCGATAGACGTGAAGTAATCCTGGATCCCTTTGTGGGCTCGGGCGTAGTTACAAGAGAATCCGCCCGTCTTGGACGACGCTTCATCGGCATTGATCTCAATCCGGTTGCCGTCGAAATCTCAAAATTTGTAGTCTCACCGCCTGACGCTGATATTGTCGAGGAAGGCTTTGTCGAGATTGAGAGGCGCGTGCGTAGACAAATTGAGGAGTCCTATAAGAGAGACGGTGCCGACGACGTTGCGACTCACTATCTTTGGAAGAAGCACGAACTCGAGCAAGTATGGGTAGTGAACAAGGGAAGACGAGTATACGAGCCAACGGAGCACGACATTAGACAATTTGAGAATTATGAGGGGTATCAATCGCGCCACATTCGGTCCCCCCGGTTCTTTACAAACTCTCGGATCAATGCGTCTCCCAATCTGACATTGAATGACATTTTCACCGGCCGCGCCTTGCGAAATATGGACTTGCTACTGGATGCAATCTGCAGTTTGCCCTCCCCCACGCAGCCTATCTTTCGCTTGTGTCTGACTGCCGCTTGTGGCCAAATGAGTCGTATGGTTTTTGCTATCACGGGCCGGGGCAAAACAATCGGTCGTTCTTCCTCCAGGATCGAGGTAGGAAGTTGGGTGGTCGGTTATTGGCGTCCCGAACTCCATTTTGAGATCAACGTATGGAACTGTTTTGCGCGGCGGGTGCACAGACTCGCTAATGCCTTGGGAAAACCGGGATTGCCGGCGCCCTGCTCGTTGTCAGAACATCCTTTTGATGTGTTGTGCGGCCAGGCGATGGGCTCTCTCTGTTGCGACGATGCGTTGGAGGCGCTCGGACAGTTTCCTGCTAACTCGATTGATTTGATCTTGACTGACCCCCCACACAGCGATCGGGTACCCTATCTTGAACTCTGCGAGATATGGAACGCTATTCTTGGGTACACGGTAGACTTCCAGAGGGAGATTGTGGTCTCTAACGCCAGGGAAAGACATAAAGGGCTTGCAGAGTACAACCGCGCTATGAGGAAGTTTCTTGCTCTTGCTGGAAAGGTTTTGAAGAGAGGTCGCTTTCTAGTATTGCTTTTCAATGCACGCGGCTCGTTAAGTTGGGAATATTTGCATGCATCTCTCCAGGAGTCTGCCGATGGTTGCCTTGAATACAGGGGATATTTTCCATTGTCCTATTCTGCCGGGTCAGTTGTGCAAGACAGCAGAAAGGGCAGTTTGAAGTATGATTTTGCTCTAGTGTTCCAGAAACCGGGGGCTGACTCATCAGGTGCAGATCGAGTCCACAAACTTGAACACATTGAGGGGTGGTCAAGTGCTCCCCCTGAGAAGCGAGGAAGAACAGATGCCTTTAGATTTTCAGAGCGCTGAACAAAAGTTCCGGGAAGATAGGATTCGAGAACTTGGTCAAACCCCGGATGGATTGCTTTACCTGAAACTTAGATCTCTGTCCCGCAAGAGGTATCTCGAGAGGCTCTTTGATAGGGTTGGCCTTACTTCGCGGAGCACCCTTGCAAGACAGATGTTCAGAGAGGTCTATGAGGCCAAAGTTGATATGGGGACTGTCAACGACCTCATCCGGGAGATTTACGAGGAGGAGAGAGCG
>DAOUEC010000002.1:0-21308 GCA_034430655.1 Anaerolineae bacterium | reverse complement strand
GGCTCTCTGGGAATTGGCGTGGTATCCCCCATATGTGGGGGTTGGCGTCTCCTGCCAAAGTGGTACAATTGGCTCATCATATTCAAGGAGGTCATCAACCATGGCAATTCCACTCCGTTTTGAAAATAGTGCCGAGCCCACATTGTACATTCCCCTGGAACTACCAGGGGTTGAAATCGTCAGTGTGAAAATGGATGCCGACGGATACCACATCACCGTGCGCAGTGTAGTGAATCATACGCAGTGCCGAAACTGTGGGGGCGAGATCACCTGTTCCCACGGCTATGATGATCCGATCACCGTGCAGCATCTGCCGGTGTTTGGGCATCCCACGTACATCACCTTTCGCCCCAAACGGTTCCTTTGCCCTCACTGTTCCACGCCTGAGAGGAAGGTGATCACCACTCAGGCGTTGAGTTGGCAATCGCCACGCATCCCCTGACCTGCACCTATGAAGAGCATGTGTTGTTGCAGTTAGTCAACAGCACGATCGAAGACGTCAGTCGGAAGGAACATCTCTCTTACGATACCGTCCTGGGCGTGCTGGAGCGCCGCATTGCCACGAAAGTGGTGTGGGAGGAATTCACTGACCTGGAAATCATCGGGATCGACGAGATTGCCCGGCGCAAAGGTCACCGCGATTTCCTCGCCCTCATCACCACGCGCACCGCTGCCGGGAAGACACGGCTGCTGGCCGTACTGCCAGACCGGAAAAAGGCAACCGTCAAGGCCTTCTTGGACTCGATTCCACCCCGCCTGCGGCGCACCGTGCGCACAGTTTGCGTCGATATGTGGGACGGATTCGTGAACGCCGTTCGTGAGTCTTTCGACCCCGATCCCGAATGTCAAGTAGATATCGTGATTGACCGCTTTCACGTGGCGAAGCAGTACCACAAAGCAGCCGACAACTTGCGCAAGAAGGAAATGAAGCGTCTGAAACAACAATTGCCGGAAGCCGAGTACCGGCAATTCCGGGGGGTGATGTGGTTGTTCCGCCGCCGGTGGGATGACCTGGAACCTGAGGAACAAGCCCGCTTGGAGCGGCTCTTTCAGCACGCCCCAAGCCTCAAACGGGCGTATCAGTTCCGCGAGCAATTAACGAGCATCTTTGATACGCTCCTGTCCCCGGAGGAGGCCGCTGTTAAGCTCCAGGCGTGGTGTAAGGCAGTGCGCGATAGCGGCCTGACTTGCTTCAACAAGTTCCTCACCACGTTACACAACTGGTGGGGCGAAATTCTCAACTACTTTAGACAGCGCCACACCAGCGGATTTGTGGAGGGCTTCAATAACAAAGTTAAAGTGCTGAAACGTCGCTGTTATGGGATTCTCAACGTGACTCACTTCTTCCAACGCCTGTACTTGGATTTGGAGGGATATCGGCTATTTGCCTGAGTACCCCCAGATATGGCCTACACCACGGGAATTCCCAAAGAACCTCAAGATCACGCCGGCATCCTTGCAGACCGCGTAGTCGTCGGTGACCCGGAACGTGCCTTTCTCGACCACTACGCGGTGGATGAGTTCCGCCAGCCCAGGCTCATCCCCCTCAAAGGGGCAATTTCCCCCGTTTAGACACTCGATCTTCCACCCGGAGCGCTCCGACTGCCGTTGCACCCCGGTCACCCGGAACCCCGGCACGTCGGCCAAAAGCGCCGCGCAGGGGATGCCCACGTAGCCCATACCAATGACGGCGATGTTCAGAACAAAGCCTCCCCGACCACAGATTCCAACCACAGATTCACACCGATTTTCACGGATTTTGTTTTGTTTTTCACCTGTGTCAATCTGTGCTAATCTGTGGTGCCACCTCCTACTGCAACGCCCTTGCGACCCCGGCAGCGCTATCAACATGAGTCAGCCAATCAGTTCAGCACCTGCCCCATCCAGGGCGTCACGAATGACTACGGCCGTATCATGCTATTTGTCGCGCTCGTCCAGCAACCCTACCAGGACGTTAGCGTCGATGACAACTGTTGCCATCATATATCGCCTCCGTGTCGGCCAGGGCATTGCCTCCCAACGAGACCAGTCCCGTCAGCGCGTACAACCTGCTGGCTGGCACTGTTCGCAACTCTGGCTCACGCAAAGCCTGTAACCTGACCAGCAACTCTGCACGTCGCCGTGGGGGCAGACGACGAAAAGCCTCAATCAATTTCGTCTCAGGCAATTCCAATTCCAGTGGGATAACAGCCGACATAGTTTTCCTCCTATTTCCATTCAAACAGCGGGGCAGTTCCCACCGTCCAGACACTCGATCTTCCACCCCGGCCGCTCCGACCGCCGCTGCACCCCGGTCACCCGGAAGCCTGGGACGTCGGCCACGTCATTAAGTTAAGGATCGCCCAGACCTCCGAGGTCTTGTGTGATCCTTAACTTGATGACATTGGGTCGGCTATCATCATTATTCTGGCTTCCCATAAGGCAAGAAGGTAACGACCAACTCCTTTTCGTCGAAACAGACCTTGAAATAGTCAAAGATGCCCGTCCGCCCCAGTAAATTGAAACGCACCCCGAGTCTATCGGAGAAACCCAGCGGGGCCATCAGCCGATGTCTGCCCACCTGTATCTCGAGATCGTGGAGGTACACGGGGATAAAACTCCCATCTCCCACTTGAACATACATCCGTCGCCCAGAACGATAAGCCAGACCCAGACGATCAGCGACCTGCGCCGTGAACACACTAAAGGTGGCCCCACTATCTACGTAGGCCCCGACCGGATGCCATTTTCCCCCATACCGGATAGCCAGGGTAATGATCGGGACACGCAAGCCCTTTAGCTGTTTGTAGCGATATGTCGCAACAGGCATACCAGTTCCTCCTCGGTCGGTATAGCCAGCACAAGTGGAACTGCACCCGGGTATTTCTCCCGCGCCAGGCGATCCGCTTCCCGCTCTGTATCGGCTACGGCGGCAACTTTTCTGTCCACCACAGCGATGGCTTTCCCGGCGTGTTTTCTCACCAACTCCTCAAAATGGGCAGCGTACCACTCATCCAGGGCCTCCAGGTTCAACTCTCTCTGTACAGTCATCTCTCTCCTCCTTCAATCCCCCAGAGATTCTTTCGCGCCTCGGATATCCTCTCAACTTTCAGATTGCGAATGGCAAATGGCGAATTCCTCTCTCCCCTTGTCTCCTTGTCTCCCCGTCACCCGCTCCGCCGCCTCCCGGCAACTGGGGTCCTCCACGCCGGCCCCTGCCCTGAGCCTGTCCTGAGCCTCGCCGAAGGGCTCTGTCGAAGGGTCCTCCAGCGCGGTGCACACCCCGGCCAGGCGTTTGAGGCTTGTCCTGAGCCTGTCGAAGGGCCCAGGAGATCGTCGGGGAGCCTGTCCTGAGCCTGTCGAAGGACCAGGGTGTGGTAGCGGTTGTAATTATAGGCGGCTTGGTGCAAGTTTGCAAGTCTGCAAGTTTGCAAGTCGGCAAGTGGCAAGTTTGCAGGTAGCAAGTCAGCAGGTGGCAGGGCAGGGGGCTGGCCCGTCGGTCGGCCGGCCACCGATGGTGCGGTGCAGGCGGAAAGGAGCAGGATAAGAGCGAAACCGGTGACGGCGGTGATGAAAACACGTATCATCATCTGAATACTTCCTAGATCCGGTCCACAATCCGGTGAGGGCCAACGCCGAGCAGCACGTAGTACTCACCCTCAATCTCGAAGATCACCCGATACTCCATCGTCACGCTGAATTCCCACAGTCCTTCCGCGCCCCGCAGCTTGTGGACGCGCAACGAAGGATGACGCAGATCACGCAGCAAAAACCTCAGTTTCTCATCCACTCGCCCTTGAATGTGCGATGGCAACCTCTGATAGTCTTTCTTGAAGCGATCGGTACGTCGGATTCTCATCCTGACGTCCCTGGCTGGCTTTTCAGTTCGGCAAGCAATGTCTCAATGTCGTCAAAATCGCGGTATCGCCCTTCGGCCAGATCCCTTTTGGCTTCCCGGTAGCGGGCTTGCCATTCCTCGGTCCAGAACCAAGATTGGTCTGTCTCTTCCCGTCGCCAGCGCAGATAGCCGATGAAATCCAACACCTCCGCTGTCTCTTCTTCCGGCAGCTCTTGCAGCGCTCGCACCGCCATCTTTTTCACCGTAGTCGCCATATGTCTACTCTCCTTCAACAGTCTTCACAGTCGTTATGTACGGTCTCCGTATCTGAGCAGGGTGTTACCACTCGATCAGACAAGCCAGACCCAACGGCCCGCGCCGAGCTCCTTGTCTCCCCCTCTCCTTGTCCCCCTGTCCCCTTGTCTTGCTATTCCCCCGTCTCTCCCTCCGCCCGCGTCTCGTAGAGCATCCCTATGCACAGATAAGCCTGCGCGTACTCCGGGTCCACTGCCAACACCTGCTGGTAGGCCGCCTCGGCATGGTCCAGATCGCCCCGGCGGTGGTAGAGTTCGGCCAGGTAAAAGGGCCACTCGGGTTCGGTGGGGTAACGCTCGGTCAGTTGCTCCAGCAGCCGCTCCACGCCCGTCGCCCCGTTGTGCTGCCACACCAGGAAAGAGACCACGTTCAGCGTCTTGTCCCGGTCCCACAGACCGTCTTCCAACAAAGCCAGGATGGCCTCTGCGACGTAATCCAGCAGCCGCTCGTCGCCGGGGTCTATCGCCTCCAGGGGGAAGTAGGTCAAGGTTTCGCTGTAGGCCGCCGCAGCCCCCAGGTCGCCGTCCTGTCGTGCCTGCATCCAGAGGTGGTAGTTGGCATACAGATCGCCTGGCCGCAATTCCCTCACTCTCTCCAGCGCTCCCCTGCCCCCCTGCTCCCTTGCTCCTATGCTCCCCTCCAGATAGGCCAACGCCACCGTATCACTCACCGCACTCGTCCACTGCGGCGGCGGAACCGCTTCGTACAGCGCGACCACCTCTGCGGGCCTCCAACCGTGACTGAAGGCGGTCAGTGCATCGTCATACAAGAGCGGGTTACGCCTTGCCCCTTCCGTCAACGGCCTCAGCGCGTCGGCAGCAGCCTCCCCATCGCCCATAGCCAGCGCTGCGCGGCCCAGCGCCCACCGTGCAGCGAGGCTGTCTTCGTCCAGGGCTACGGCACGGCGCAGGGTCTGCATCACGCGGGCGGTCGCCGCTGTCTCGTCCAGGGCCTCGTAAACCGGGTAAGCGCCGGGAGCCACGTCCGCCTGGGCCATAAGTTAGTCACGCAATGCCAACATTCCCACATTGCCCCATGCCGCGCTCGCCAGCATAGACGCACGCAACAGCAGCACTAGCGCACCCATCAGCGGCAACCATCGCTGCATCCGTATCCCTCCGGGCAAGACATCCCGACTCACCGCGAGAGCACCCTACGGGCCAACACGGCGCTGCACCCCGGTCACGCGGAAGCCCGGCACGTTGGCCAGCAGCGCGCAGGGGATGCCCACGTAGCCCATACCAATAACGCCGATGTTTGTCAATGAAACCTCCACTGATGATGCCGTCACAGTTCCTGGATCACCGGGGCCAGTTTGATCGGCTCGGGGCGCAGGCCGAAGACTGAAAGCACCTCGATGATTGAACCCATTTACGTAACACCGCTACAATCCGCGCGGCGGCCTGTCCATCAGGTAGCCTTGGTAGACCCCCCTCCCTTCCTGGCCCTCGAACCACTCATCATCCTCCACTTCCTCGATCATCTGGTCTAGCACATAGTCCTCAACAAGCTCAAGCAAAACCTCAGGAGTGGTATCTAACAGCCGGGCTAGTGTAAAAATTGAGACCCGCCACTGGTCGTCCAATTTGATGACACCACCAATACGCTCTCGCTCTACGAGTTCCAGAAACGTCTCTGCTTCAGTCCCCAGTATCTCTGCTGAAGATCAGTACACCTCATCGTGAGAACCGACGGTCAACAGCAGAATCTCCTCTTCGCCGGACTCTGGATTCTGGACGAACTCGAAGAGAATCCGGACATCGTAGCCAACGCTGCAAGCCCACGCTCCAGAGTGGTCCCTTAAGCCTATGGCTGTGCAGCGAGGGATGGAAGGGGTCTTCGGCGAGCTGGCGAAGCGTCTGCTCCACCTTGCCGCGCAGACCTGGGTGGCGTCGGATTCTGCGCTTTAACGCTCGCACAAAAGACGAACTCCAAACCAGAGTCCTCATTCCGCTAACTCCGCCATCAGATCCTCCACCGTTCCCCGCCGGACCTCGCCACATCGGTATGCCTTGTGCGCCGCGGCTATTTCCCCGGACAGATCCGCGCGCCGCTGTTCGATGAAACGATGATATACAATTTCCAATAGCATCTCCTGCTCTTCCAACGCCAATCTATCTACCGTCTCCAGAGCCATTTGGAATGAAGATGTTCTCTCACTCACCCCTCCACCTCCTCTGATACTTCTCTATGTCTTTATGTCTTCGTCCCCGTGCCCCCCCCCGTCCCCTTGTCTTCCTATTCCCCCGCCTCTCCCTCCGCCCGCGCCTCGTAGAGCATCCCTAACCGATAACCACGATGTTCAGAACGAGGCCTCCCCGACCACAGATTCCAACCACAGATTCACACCGATTTTCACGGATTTTGCTTTGTTTTTTGTGTGTCGATGAACCGACTTCGCTCGACTGAACACTGTGCTAGGCTCCGGCTGTTGAGTACACCCTGTCGGACACGCTTTCGGCCTGAAGCGTCACGCTGATCTCACCTGTCCGAATCAGCTGCCGCACCGAAGCATGCAAGAACTCCACGCTGACCGCCTCCCCATCCTCCCCGTAGCTGATGATCACACCACCCGGTTCCTCTACCGCATCCACCGGAGGCAAATCCCGCAGGACGAGTAGAAGGACATCGGCTTCAGAATCATACCGGATTCGCATCTTGTTCCTCCCTCCAATACTTCCCCACTTTGCTGGTCCAATAAACTGTCAGGACCTTGCGTCCTCCTTCTATCTCGATGAAGGGAGCCCTCAACAGACCATTTCCTATTCTTGCTTGAGCAACAAATCCCCCTGACGCTCTTCCACGTGTCTTGTCCAAACGATCTTCACGGCGCTGCCTTTCTGCTAACCCGTTGCCTGGTCAGTTCAGGATAGAAGATCGTGTTCGTCCCCTGGATCACCATCACCAGGCGTCCGGTGTTCCCCCGCAGCGTCAGGCAGGGCCTGCCCCGGCCCAGGAGGTCGTCGGGGAGCCTGTCCTGAGCTTGTCGAAGGACCTGGGCGTGGTAGCGGGCGTAACTCTAGGCAGCCTGCTGCAAGTTGGCAGGTCTGCTATGTCACTCAACTGCTGTGATCCTCCCTGCAAACTGGCAAGGCGCACCACAGACGCCCAGACCACCTGATGAACCGAGGTAACCTGTTCCCGCTGCAGCGTGGGGACTTTCAATCCCTTATCGCATCTATGCAGAAACAACCTGGTCAGGCGAGCAGCATGCGCATCGGTTGCAAAGCGCGAGTGAATGGGTTCAAAACCAGCCCAAGGATCTCTAAGGTGACCACCCCTAAGAGCGGTTCGTCGCCAGGCTCCCCGAGAATCACGGGGGTGTGTCCTTCTCCCTGAGGCAGCGCAATATAGCACTCAGACACCTTGCGCTCGATCGAGGTGCCATCAGCCAGGGTGAAGGTCATAGATCGTTTTGACGACAACCCTATCGTCTGCCAATCCTTATGCGGTAGCAACGTGTAGGTCGCACCACTGTCCACCAGAAAGCGCACGGTTGCCTGCTTGCCGGTCGGACCAGTCACGACACCCTCGATATAAGTAACTCCCACAGCCTGAGGCCTCTTTTCCCGTTCCACCTTTTCCACGTTTGCTCTTCTTCCCTTTGTCCTCCGCTTCCTGCGCGCCGTCTCAGGGCAATCACTCCCTGGCGCAGAACGGTGTCGGCCACCAGGAATGCCACCAGTACCATCGTCGTGTCCCCTCGCCCCCCTTCTCCCTGTCCCCTTGTCTCCCTATCCCCCTGTCTCCCCTTCCCCCCGCCACCACTCGGCGATGAAGGCCCCGAACACGCCCAGCATCAGGCCCAGCGCCCCCGCCACGGCGGTGTTGACCATCTTGCGCGGGCTCACCGGATCCTCCGGCGGCACCGCCGATGCTGCGAGACGCACCTCTGTCCCGGTTGTCTGCGAGGCGACATCCACCTCCACTTGCTTCCGCACCAACGTCTGGTACGTACTCCACGCCAGGTCCCGCGCTTCTTGGAGTTCCCGCTGCCGTGCTTGCTGGGCCTCAAGTTCTTCCTGGAGAGCCAATATCTCAGCATTCAGTGCAGTGATGCGTACATTCAGGAGATTATCGGGCTCGACAGTCACCTCACTGGGCTCCTCCGCCACCAGGGCGGCGGTGAGGGCATCAATCTGCTCCTGCGTCTCCGTACGACGTGCTTCCAGTACTTCGATCAACGTATCCACGTCAGCAAGTTGCACGCTCTCACTCTGCCCTGCAGTCAAGTCAACCTGTAACTGCACCGGCAATCCCCCCGAGCCCCCCAGGGCCTTGCTGCGCAGGAAAATCAGAGCCAGGGCATCACCTGTGTTGGCCGCGGCTGAGCCGGAACCTGTCTCGATCTGCGCTCGCAGCGCGCGTGCATCCGCCAGCCAGCGCTCGATCTCCTGCAGGTCATTGTAGTAATCAGCCAATACCTGGCGTCTGGTGCTCATTTGCAGGCTGACCGGCTGTGTCTGGGCCGCATTCCGGGCTGCCTGGTAGGCATTGAGCAACTCCTGCCGGGCAGCGATTTCACGCCCCAGCGTGGCGATGCGGTTATCCCCCAGAAATGCCTCCAACGCTGCCTGAGCCGCATTGTATGCCACCTGGGCCGGTCCCACCTGCGCCGCAATCATGACGTCCGAGTCGCCAGCAGCGCCGTACAGATTGTTGATGTGGCGTTCGTAGTTCTGCGCCCAGGCGTTGGCTATCATCGTGGCTGTGATCGGATTTCGATAGCGCACCTTGATGGAGATCAAATCGCCATCGTTCGAAGCCTCGACCATGTCGAGCAGATCAGGCACGTTGCGTTCGTCGGGCTTCAGTTGAGCGCCGGCCTCGTCCAGCACCTGGGCCGCAATGTCACTACTGGACACCAGTGCGACGAGCGCGTCGCGCCGCGCATTCACGTCCAGTGCACGATTAGCCAACTCGTCCTCCGAGACAGTCACCATGCGGGGGTCAAAGGTGACGTCCGTGCGCGTGCGAACAATGGCCACGGCGGCCCCGGCCTCATAGGTAGGGGGGAGCAAAAAACTCACCACCAACGCCATCACCGCCGCCACCAGCGCCAGCCCCACGATCCACTTCCAGTAGCGGATCAATACTTCAACGTATGCACGCAGGTCAATTTCTTCTTCCATATATCTATATCTCCTGTGTTCCTAATTTCTATGACACGTAAAACGTGAAACGTAACGGGCTATTACGCTTCGCGTTTTCCGCTTTATCCTCTGCCTCACGCCCCGCCCCTTGCGTCTCGCCGAATTGTGTGACCGAATTATAAAGTCACTGTATATATCTGTCAAATGAACTTGCGGCCCTCCGCCTCCGCCAGCCGCTGCTTGAGGAAAGCGATGGTCTCCACCGGCGTCGGGTCCACGTCGTTGAGCATGGCCAGATAGAAACTCACGTAATCGCCGAAGTGGATCAGGGAGAGCATCTGCGCAAGACGGCTTTCGCCCCGCCCTTGCAGCGTCTCGGCCGCCACGCCCTTGCGCAGGAGCAATGCCTGCGTCACCTCCCAGCGCACCTGCACCCGCGGATGGTCCAGGCCTGAGCACAACATCAGCACGACGGTCTGCTCGCGCACAGCCCGGGGGATGCCGAAGCCCACGACGGCGTTGTGGTTGAGTTCGGGCAGTACCTCGAAGAAAGCCCAGTGCTTGCTGTTCTCGTTGAACTGGGTCTTCCAGCGGTTGGCGACGGCGGACAGGAACCCCGCCCCGTAGACAACCGGCAGGTAGCCCGCGATCTGGCCCGCCAGGTGCTTGGCTGCGTTGTGCGCTGTCGGCGCCTCGGGTCCCATCTCTGCCCGCCATGCCTCCATCACCTGGACGGCCTCCGCCAGGTCTGCGGAGTAATCGCGGAGCAGCCCCAGCCGCCAGCAGACGCCCAGCGGCAAGGTGAAGGAATAGCCCAATGCGGCCCGCGGCTGCGACTGGTAGTCGAAACGAACCAGCGGTATTTCCCTCTCCTGCGCCAGCGCCGCCAGTTTCCCCCCTGTCGTGATCACCACCGGGCTGGTTCCCCGCTCCAGGGCCTCTCCGAAGGCCGACAGCGTCTCCTCCGTGTTGCCCGAATAACTGCAGCCGATAACCAGGTAGTCAGGACCGCGGGCGAAAGCAGGGAGCGTGTAGTCGCGCACGATGGTGAAGGGGATGGCACATTCTCCGGCGACCAACCCCTGCAGGAGCGCCCCGCCGATGGCCGAGCCGCCCATCCCCAGGATGACTACGTGCCGCACTGCACCGTAGGCGGGTGGCAACTCCAGCCTTTGGGCCAATGTCCAGGCTGCCCGACACTGCTGTGGCAGTTCACCGATGCGCTCGAGCATACCATTGGGGTCGAGTTCGCTAAAACGTGTGTGGTCGTCCAGGTTCATCTGATGTCCTCCGTTCGATGGAACACAAATCTTCGCGACTGTGATGATACCAGCAGCGGGCGTGATTGTCAACCTTGCGTGAACGCGCACTCGGCATTATAATGAAACCCAACGCGGGGAAGTGTCGGAATGGGCAGACGAGCGTGACTTAGGATCACGTGGGGCGACCCGTGCGGGTTCGAGTCCCGCCTTCCCCACCTGGTAGGGCAGGCTTTCGAGCCTGCCTCAAGATTGATGAGGAGGCAATGCATTTGAAGATCACCACCGAACCTCTTGAGAATCGCCAACTAGCCCTCACCATTGAGGTGGATGAAGAGCAGGCTCAACAAGCCATGCGACGGGCCGCGCGCCAGATTGCCAGACAGGTGAACATCCCAGGCTTCCGCAAAGGGAAGGCTCCCTACAGCCTCATCGTGCAGCGCCACGGCGAGGATGCCATCCGTAAGGAAGCCGCCGACATGCTGGCCCAGGAAGCCTACCGCGAGGCATTGGAGCAGGAGGGGATCGAGCCTTACGCTCCCAGTACACTGAGTGAGGTCGTGCTTCACCCCATCACCTTCAGGCTCACCGTCCCCCTGCGCCCGACGGTTGACCTGGACGACTACCGCAACTATCGCCTCAAGCCCCCGAAGGTCAAGATCTCCAAAAAGGAATTGCAGCAGGCACTCGAAGCGATGCGCGAGCAGAACGCGATCCTCGAGCCTGTTGACCGCCCGGCTGCGCTGGACGACGTGGCCATGATAAACCTCGTGGGCCAGACAGCCGAGGGGGTGGCGTTCCTCAAAGGAGACGACGTCCGTATTCTGCTAGACGCCGAAGGCACCGATCCTGCGCCGGGTTTTGCCGAGGCTATTGTGAGGATGGAGGCGGATGAAGAGCGCACCTTCGCGCTGACTTTGCCAGACGACTTCTCCAGGGAGAAGTTGCAGGGCCAGAAAGCGGAGTTCACCGTCAGGCTGACGGAGGTTTACGAGCGTATCCTCCCCGAATTGGACGACGACCTGGCGCGTACCGTCGGCAACTTCGATTCCTTCGAGGAATTGCGAGAGCACGTCAGCGAGCAGTTACGGCAGGCGGCGCAGGAAAAAGCCGATAGGGAGTACGCAGAGCAGGTAGTGGAAGCCATCATCGAGCAAGCCCGGGTCGAGCACCCGCCTGTGATGCTCGAAGAGACACTGGACGAGGCGGTCAAGGACGTCGAGCGGGCGGTGAGGCGCGAGGCACGGCTCTCGCTGGAGGATCACCTGCGCATCCATGGTAAGAGCATGGAGGAACTGCGAGAGGAATTGAGGCCCCAGGCTGCAGCCCGTCTCAAGCGTGCCCTGACGCTGGGGGAAGTCGTAAGACTGGAAGGGCTTGAAGTGGACGAGGGGGAAATCGGCGCACGCATCGAGGAGGCCAGCGCCCCGTGGGGCGTCCGGGCCGACGAGATGCGTGCATCGCTCGACTCCGACGAGGGGCGACGAGCGGTGCGCAACCACCTGCTGGCCGACAGGGCAGTGCAACGACTGGTCGCCATCGCCAAAGGGGAAGCCCCAGAGGCTGTCGCTGGTGAGGAGGAGGGAGAGGGGGCCGAGGAGCAGGAGAATGTAGAAGCAAGGGAGGAAGAGTGATGAGAAGAACTCCACCTATGGCGTTGATTCCAATGGTGATTGAGACGACAGCGCGAGGCGAGCGCGCCTACGATATTTACTCGCTGCTGCTCAAGCAGCGCATCATTTTCGTAGGCACACCCATCACCGACCAGGTCGCCAATCTGGCGGTGGCCCAATTGCTGTATCTCGCGAGCGAGGATGCGGACAAACCTATCTCAATGTACATAAACTGCCCCGGAGGCATGGTCTACCACGGCCTGGCGGTTTACGACACCATGCAGCAAGTGCAACCGCCAGTCGCGACCTACGCTATAGGGGTGACGGCTAGTATGGGCACGATGTTGCTGGCAGCGGGTACGAAAGGCTATCGCTACGCGCTGCCGCACGCCACCATACACATGCACCCGGCCGGCGGCAGCACGCAGGGGTATGCTCCCGACGTCGAGATCCAGTACAAGGAACTGAAGCGCATTGAGGACCTGCTTCACGAGTTGCTGGCACTCCATACCGGCCAGTCGGTAGAACAGATCGCGGCCGACTTCGACCGCGACCGCTTTATGACCGCTGAGGAAGCGGTCGAGTATGGGCTGGTGGACGAGGTCCTTCAGTCGTCGGAGGAAGAATAGTCGCGGGCGCTATTCCGCCTCCAGTATGACCACCTCGCAGTCGCACAGGCTGCGAAAGCGCTCGGCGTCGGCGCGGGTACCGACGACGCCCGCTCCGTAGTGCATCGGTACGGCTACCTTTGGCCCGATGTCGGCTGCGGCCTGGGCGGCCTCCTCGGCGGCCATCGTATAGGTACCTCCTACCGGCAGCAAAGCCATATCACAGCGGACGTCGGCCATCTCCGGGATGCGGTCGGTGTCACCGGCGAAGTAGAGGCGCTCCCCACCCACCGTTACGATGAACCCGACGTGCCCGGCCTGCCTGGGGTGGAAGCTCTTTTTCACGTTGTAGGCCGGCACGGCCTCGATCTCCACCTCTCCCACTGCCGTACGCTCCCCTGGCCGCAATGCACGCACATTGCCGCGCAACTTCTTCGCCGCTCCACGGCTGGCGACGACCACCGTCCCAGGCCCACTGACCCGCTTCACGTCTTTCGGGGAGCAATGGTCGTGGTGCTCGTGGCTGATCAGAATGACGTCGGCCTGGGGGCAGTGGCCCTTCAGTTTCCACGGGTCGAAGTAAATCGTCGGCGGTCCGTCGAGGCGGAAACTGGCATGGCCCAGCCAATGCAGACGTTCAAGCAAGCCCACTGAAGCATTCATCGCGACTCCTCCATTTCATCATCCCCGGCGACCGGGATGTAGAGTGTGGGTACGTTTCTCGTTTCACGTTTCACGCCCTCACGCCTTCGCGTGTCACCCACACCAGCGCCGCGCCCTTGGTGGTGCTGAGTTGGTAGACCGTCCCCTGCGGCACGACGGTGAAATCGCCGGGGTGCAGGTGCAGCATACTCTGTGACGTGCGCGCGGTCGCGGTGCCCTCCAACACGAAGAGCAGCAGGTCGTGAGGGGCTGGTATCTCAACCGGCCAGGTTCCTTCCCCCCACGCCGCCTGCACGACGGCATCCTCGATCCGCGCGACGGTCTGGAACTGAAACGGCCGGGGGAGTGCCCGCACCGCGTCGTGGAGACTGGTACGCTTTAACCTGGCCTCACCAGCGAGAGCATAAAGGCGGCGGCGGCCGTTCTTCCGTTCGGGAATGAAGCCACAGCGTAGGAGCAGCACGCTGGCACGCAACCTGGAACTGGAGCGATGTTCCACCCCCTTCGGCACGACAGCCAACTCGCCCGGCCGCAGTCGTACCTCCCCCCACTCGCTTTCCAGCAGGATAGTCCCCTCGTAGACCCAGAACAGTTCATCGTTGTCCAGGTGCTTATGCCACTTCAGCATTCCCTGGCAGATGTAGATACTGACGATAATGTCGCCGACGCGGGCGACGTTGGCCATCGAGAACGGCTGATCCAGTTTTGCGGCGGCTTGAGAGACGTTCAGTTTCCTGAGCATTGGTCATCAATGTCATTATACCCTGCTGGTGATGGGAACGCAAATCCCTGCTTGTCAGCGATTGCTGCCTCAGGTATAATGCACCTGAATCCCAATGGCGCTAGCCTTCCATAGACTTGTGCCAGGCGAGGCAGTTCGTCGGACCCCCCTCCCCTCGTGGGGGAGGGCTGGGGTGGAGGCTTACAACACAAGGAGATCTCAGTGACGCTCGAACTGAGCAGATTGACCGGACAGGTGCGGGCGATGGGCGAGGAGTTGGCCGCCCGCGAGCGGCAGTTCGCCGACCTGGTAGAACTGGCACACCGCTGGCTGGCCCAGTACGCCGACCAGGGTGAGCGGTTGCGCCATCCAGCCCGGGCCATCCGCGCCGCTATCCCGACCGGCGAGGCCCTCGACGCCGTCCACCCCCTGCCTGCCATCCCAGAACGGTTCACCGTCATCGCTGCCGATGGTTCGCAGATTCAGCCCGACCGGCACGGCGTGGCGCTCTACTACCTGATCAACGTCGGCAGCCTGGTCTACCGGCACGGCAGCAGCGAAGCGCCCGAGGCCCACAGCGAGCCCATCCTGGGCTACACCGAGGCCGACATGTACGAGAATGGACTCCTCGTGGGCGGGAACCTGCTCGACGTGCGGCGTGACCTGGCTGAAATCACCCGCCTGGCCGATCTATGCGCCGTCGAGCCGCCGGGATCTACGATGGCGTTGGTGGACGGCACCCTCATCCTATGGGTGCTGGAAGACCTGCCGGCCGAGGGGCGGTGCGCGAAGGTGACGGCCTACCTCGACCAATTGGACCGCATTCGCAAGGCTGGTGCCGCCGTGGCCGCTTTCGTCAGTCGTCCGCGCCGTGCCGAGGTAACACGGCTGCTGTACCTGGCCAGCCTGGACGGAGACGTGAACCGGGCCACCCAGGAGCCCAATCCGCTGGAACACCTGCCCGACCGCGCAGTCTTCGAACCGCTGCCCCCCGGTGCGCGTTCGGCCCTCTTCGTCAGCCCCTCGCCCATCAACTACGAGTACTATCACCCCGCCGGTCACGCCGTCCACTTCTGCTATCTCAACCTGGCCGAAGAGGAGCACGACCCGGTCATCGCGCGGGTAGAGGTGCCGGCCTGGGTGGCCAGGGACCACGACCGTCTGGCGTTGGTCCACGGGGCTGTCGTTGCCCAGGCGCGCATCACCGGCGACTACCCCTACGCGCTGGCCCGCGCCGACGAACTGGCCTACGTCAGTGGCCCGGAGAGAGCGGCGTTTGAGGAGATGGTGACCACAGCGTTGCTGCGTGTTGGCGTGCGGTCGTCCCTCTCACCAAAAGCGTACTACAAGAGCCTGACCCGCCGGGGCAGGAGGAGGTATCGCTTATGAGCAACGGTAATCTGCAGGTGGGGCGGGTGTTGCGGGCCGGCACACGCGGATTTGCCATCGGCTGTGCGGTGATGCAGCCCGATATCCCGACCTTCGGCTCGTTCGTGCGGGCGGAAGGACAGACGCCGGGGAGCGTCATCTACGGCCTGATCTACGACGTCGGCGTGGAGGACGATCCCTTTGTGCGCCAGTTTATCAGCGCTGACCCGCCCGAGGAGGTCGTGCGCGACCAGCGCGAGAACCGCCAGGTGCCCATCGAGGTCAGCGTGCTGGCGGTGGGCTGCAGCGACGGTGAGACTATCCGCCATCGCCTGCCCGCGCAACCCCCGGTGACGCTCGACTGGCTCTACCAGTGCAGCGACGAAGAGGTGCGGGCCTTCACCGCCTGCTTCGACTACTTCCGCCTGGTGCTGGAGGCTCGCGAAGTACCGGCCGACGAACTGCTGGCGGCCAGCCTGCGGGCCGCCGCTGCCGCCCGGCCAGAGGGTGAGCGAGAGGCGTTCCTGATCGAGGCGGGACGCGAACTGGCGCGGCTGCTGGCCAGCGACCCGGTGCGGCTGGAGGGATTGCTGCGACGGCTGCGAAACGTGTGAGGTGAAAACATGGGAACAGAGACACATCGCCAGGTAGCCGAGGCCTTCGCACGGACATTTGGGTACGCGGACGACGACCGGGTGCGAGCGGTTTTCATCGTCGGTTCCACTGCCAGTGGTGAGGGTGATGCCTACTCCGACGTGGACATGCTCGTAGCCGTCAACACGCTCATCCCCGACGATGAGCGCTTAGAGCGACTGCGCGCCATCGGCTGCCGGAACATTATGCTGGCCATTGCTGGCGTGGACAAGCCCGCATTACCGGTAAAATCGCAGGTCATTGACAAGTTCGTCTTCCGTGATACCTGGTTTGACGTCAGTTACCACCTGCCCCACCAACTCCAGTTCTATTTCGACTACACAACGCTGGTGGACAAGGACGAACTGGCCCCAGGCTTGCGCAGGCCCAACCAGGTATATAGCGACGCAGGCCTCAAGACCCGTGTTCAGGCAGACCTGCGCCTGCTGCACGTGCGCATCTACCGCTACAAGAAGTACTGCCGACGTGGGGCATGGGTCGGCCTGGACCTTTCGGCCATCAAGAACCTGATCGTGGACCTGGTGATGGTGTTGAACGACCAGCCCAACTACAACCGCCACTCCTCTCGTATGGGCCGGTTGCTGCGCGACCTGCCGGTCAAGCCAGAGCACTTCGACCAGGACCTGCTGGACATCCTGCACCTGGACAATCGGGAGACCTGGCTACGCAAAGTCGAGATGTTGCACCACCTGGAGACCGGCCTGGTGGCGCTGTGCGAGGCCCGTTGGGGGCCGATTGCGATGTTTGACGGTGAGGACATAGCCCATACCTGATCAAGCCAGGTCTTATTGAACCTGAATATGGCCGATTCTACACGGAGACCCGTCAGTGGCGTGAGAACGCCGACTACCATTTCGGCGTCGAATTCACCGAGGAGAAAACCCGGGAGGTGCTGGAGCAGGCCGAGCGCATCGTCGCCCGCTTGGAGCGGTTCTTGCGCGATCGCGGCATCCTGACCAATAGGGAACCAAATGATGGATGATCACTCACCCGAACAAGAACTGGAAGCCTTTTTCGGCCCCCGCCTGGCCGAGCCCCGGCCCCTCCAAAGGCTGGGCATCGTCGTCGGCGGGAGCCTCTCCAAGGGGCTGGACGTCAAACTGGACCAGGGCACGGTCATCGAGGGACTGGCCGTAGGCCGGTACGTCGTCGTGCGCGGGCAGACTGAACGGCGTTTCTTCTCCATGGTCACCGACGTGCAACTGGACGCGCTCAACCCGCTCATTGAGAAGGCCCCGCCGGACACCTCCGACCCCTTCCTGGCCCGCGTCTACCAGGGCACCGCCGTCTTCGGGCGGCTCCACATCGTGCCGATGCTGGTGCTGGAGCCCTCCCCTTCCTCCCCCCCAATGGGAGGGAAAGAGGGGGGGAGCGAGCCGAAACCGGTCAAGACCATCCCGGCCCACTTCACCTCGGTCTACCCCGCCAGCGAGGAGGAGGTGGCCCTCATCTTCGGCCAGGAGACAGAGCCGGGCTACTTCTACGTCGGCGACCCGCTGGAGATGGAGGGCGTCCACGTGGCACTCGACCTGCACCGCTTCGTCGAGCGCTCGGCGGGGGTCTTCGGCAAGACGGGCACCGGCAAGACCTTCCTCACGCGCACACTGCTGGCCGGACTGATCCAGGAGCATGTGGCGGTCAACCTGGTCTTCGACATGCACAACGAGTACGGCTGGAAGAGCCAGGACGAGGCAAAGCAAGAGGTCAAGGGGCTGCGGCAACTCTTCCCCACTGGCCAGGTCTCGGTGTTCACGCTGGACGAGGCGTCGTCCCGGCGGCGGGGGAGCAAGGTGGATGGCGTGGTGCGCATCGGCTACGACCAGGTCGAACCGGAGGACGTGGACAGCCTCGCCAGCCTGATGGCCCTTTCGGACGTGCAGGTGGGAGCCCTGTACTTCCTGCGGCGGCGGCTGGGGCAGCGCTGGGTCACCCGCCTGCTGGACGAGGACGATCCGCTGGAGGACCTGGAGAGCGCACTGGAGCGGGGCACCCTCCACGGCGGGACGCTGGGGGCCATCCAGCGCAAACTGGGCATGTTCCGCCGCTTCGGCTTTCTCCAGGAGCGCGTGCCGGAGGACGCCGTGAAGCAGATTCTGGACTACCTGGACCGGGGGGTGAACGTCATCCTGGAATTCGGGAGGTACGGCAACAGCCTGGAAGCCTACCTGCTGGTGGCCAACTACATCACCCGCCGCATCCACGCGCACTACGTCAGGCGTAAGGAGGAGGCGCTGGGAGAGCGGGGGAAAGAGCCGCGCTCACTGGTCATCACCATCGAGGAGGCACACAAGTTCCTCGATCCCGCCGTTGCCCGGCACACCATCTTCGGCACCATCGCCCGCGAGTTGCGCAAGTACAACGTCACGCTGCTCATCGTGGACCAGCGGCCCAGCGGGATTGACCCGGAGGTGATGAGCCAGGTCGGCACCCGCGTCACCTGCCTCTTGGACGACGAGGCGGACATCCGGGCGGTCTTTTCGGGCATCAGCGGGGCGGGCGCGCTGCGGGAGGTGCTGGCGCGGCTCGACACCCGCCAGCAGGCGCTCATCCTGGGCCACGCCGTGCCGATGCCGGTGGTGGTGCGCACCCGCACCTACGGCACGCCGGAGTTCTACGCCGAGATGGGGGTCCGGGAGGAGGAGGCTCCGGAGGCGGTGCTGGCGCGGGGTCGGGCGGTGCTGAGGGGGGAAGGGGACGGGGAGGGAATATAGCGCAAGGCCCACCCACCGCCAAGGTGTGGCAATTTCCAGTGATGCACCTTTCCTGTAGCACCGAGTGCCCTATCAGCCGAGAGTCCTCAGGAGGTACGAAATGGCAACCGATGATCTTTTGAAGCAAGGAATTGCTACTCTCAAGGCTGGGCGCAAGGCAGAAGCGCACAAACTGCTGATGCAAGTTACCCAGCAGGACGAGCGCAACGAGACGGCCTGGCTGTGGCTGAGCGGCGCAGTAGATACGGACGAGGAGCGCCGTACCTGCCTGGAAAACGTTTTGGCGATTAACCCCAACAACGGGGTAGCGAGGCGTGGACTAGAGTCACTGATCGCCAAGGAGGGTGTGCGACCGTTGGGTGCGGTTTCCTCGCTGACGCCACGGGCTGAACCTATTGCGACACCCCGCGAACAGCCTGCACCCCGGCCTGCTGCGGTGAGCGCACCTGATGTGGCTCGGCGAAAAAAGCCGAGAAAGCCTCCAACCGCAAGAAGGCAACCAGACAACTCAGGGACAAAGCGGCAACACAGCCGGCAAAACATGGTTAAGATTGCGCGTGCTGCGGCTCTGGGGATAATCCTGTTTTTCGTTTCACTAGTACATCACGGCGAAAATCCTTCGGTAGTTGCAGGACAAGCGCCGGTTGAGTAACTTCGTAGCGCCAGCGGAGAAGTGTATCGAAACCAAGCGTTTTCTGCCCACAAGAGCGCTTCTGATAAGCCGCTTGGTCTCGATACGTCGCTTGTTTCGACAGGCTCAACACAAGTCGCTCCTACTCGACCGGCGCTCTCGCCCAACGCCTAACTGGGGAAGGATTTGCGCCCACGTGTACTAGTACTACAACGTGACTTTTTTTGGCTGATGTGGTATCCTAATCTCCAACACAGATGGAGGTTAGAATGGACATCAGCGACATAGGAATTACCGAGATAGCGGAAGCGCCGCCGCCGCTGGAACTGAAGCCGGCGGATATTGAGGCACTGGCGGATGAATTGGTGGCCTACCATGCCGAGTTTGCCGATCTTTACTACCGAGTTGAGCAAGCTCACTGGGGGCATATGTACATGCAAGGTTTGATGGCACCGCTCAACAAATCGAAAACGATTCAGCCTATGGCGATGGCCCTCGAAGGGGGTGATATTCAAGCGATGCAACAGTTTGTTGGTCAGGGGCGGTGGGAGGATGGGAAGCTGCTGAAGAAGCATTGGCAGTTGGTAGACGAGACATTGGGTGAAGAGGACGGGGTATGGATCGTCGATGGTTCTGGGTTTCCCAAGAAGGGAGTTCACTCGGTAGGTGTAGCACGTCAGTGGTGTGGTCAACTGGGCAAGATCGAGAACTGTCAGGAAGGCGCGTTTGCTGCCTACGCCAGCCGTAAGGGGTACACCTTGCTGGATCGACGACTTTACCTGCCTGAGAAGTGGTTTGACGATGACTATCGAGAGCGATGGGAAAAATGCGGCATTCCGGACGATACGACCTTCAAGACCGAGCCCGAATTGGCTCTGGACATGTTGAGATCGGTCACAACCGAAGGCAGCCTGCGTTTTCGCTGGGTGACTTGCGACGAAACTTATGGCAAAGACCCAGCCTTCTTGGATCGCGTGGCGGATTTGGAGCGCTGGTACTTTGCCGAAGTGCCCCACAGCACTAGAGTATGGGAGACTCAACCTAAAACGGCAGTGCCTGAATGGAAGGGGCGAGGCCGACGACCAACCAAAGAGCAATTGGTGACCGGAGAACCCGCGCCGCAGCGCGTGGATGAGTATGCAGCGACGATACCCAAAGATGAATGGAAAGCCTATCTGATCAAGGAAGGCAGCAAAGGGCCAATGGTAGCTGAGTTTGCCTTTCGACGCGTGATCGTGGTGCGCGATGAACTGCCTGGACCCGAAGTGTGGTTGGTCTTGCGCCGCTCTTTGGAGGAAGAGCCGGAACTCAAGACCTATCTCAGCAACGCATCGGCGGACACTCCTTACACTGCATTGGTGCGTGTAGCCGGTATGCGTTGGCCTGTGGAAACCGCTCTTGAGGACGGGAAAGACAATCTTGGAATGGACGAGTACATGGTTCGCTCTTGGATTGGTTGGCATCACCATATGATGCTGTGTATCTTGGCTCATCATTTCCTCGTCCGCGTGCAGAAGCGGCTAAAAAGGGGGCCCCTGCCTTGACCATTCAACAAGCGCTCCTGTTGATTGCTTCGATCCTGCCGCTCAAGCGACTTGATCCGCAAGAGGCGGTCAAGCGCGTTCGGTTCATTCAAAAGCAAAACCATGCTGCTTATGTGTCTCATCGTAAGCGCGTCCTCAAGCGCCTGGATGGTCTTTGAAAATTAAAGTAACGTTGTAGTACTAGCCGCCACATGGAAACCTTGCTGGGAGTAGGAGAGCAAGGAGCAGCGGTGTACGCCAGCTACATCGGTCGCGTGGGACGTTTTCCCGACAACCGCCACTTTCGTGGTTGGCATGGACTGATCCCAGAC
>DAOUEC010000001.1:0-22407 GCA_034430655.1 Anaerolineae bacterium | reverse complement strand
ACACAGAGCGTTTCGAGCTTTCTCGCATGGCCAACTTCATTCGCCGCGCTTTGGAGGAGCATTATGGCTGCGTCCGAGAGATCGTCGCGCCTGCCGCGCCTCTATTATGAAAATTTGGATCTACTGAGACTCTCCATCGAGTCAAGACATCCTTCATCTCCTCTAACCACGTCACCCGGCGCGGCCTTGCGCAACGCCTTGCGTGTCTCCTTCAATCAGGTTACATTTGCACCGACGATTTCGAAAGCGCAGGTGATCGCCCCGGTGGGACAGACCTCTTCGCACAGGCAACAGCAGTCGAAAGTCTCAGTGCAGGTGCGGCGGCAGGCTTCCGGACAGGTGAAGATCTGTCCCCGTTCTCCCAATTCCACAGCATGGCAGGGGCAGGCCTCCACGCACAGCCCGCAGAGTGTGCAGCGAGTTTCGTCAACCTGGGGCAGGGCCCACGTCCTGTTCATCGCTATCTCCTGTACCCAAAACGATCGCCGTTATTGTACCATCAGGGCGGTCGTCTGTCTGCGACAAAAGTCTCTTTTTTCTACGCGCCTGTAGCCTCCCGCTCCAGTCCCTCTCGATCTGCCACGACGACCCGCCCGCGCTGGCGGCGGATTAGCCCGGCGGCGGTGAAGGCCCGCAGTGTGCGCCCCACCATCTCCCGCACGGTGCCGATGTGCGCGGCGATCTCTTCCTGTGTCCAGCGGTGGGATGGCTGCGGGGCCTCAGCCTGGGCCAACAGGAAACGCGCCAGGCGGGTGCGTACCGTGTGCAACGCCAGGTCCCCCACCATGTCGGTCAGGCGTCGCACCTCAGTCGCCAGACGATCCATGATGGTCAGCGCCACCTTGGGGTGCTCGCGCACGATGCGCCGGAAGCGCTCGCAGGGGATGGTGTAGAGCGTTGCCTCTGTCACAGCGTCTTACGGTAGCCAGATGGGAGCCGCCATCGAGCGCAGGGACGAGGTTGAATAGCTCGCCGGGCCCGAGATAGGCCAGCACCTGCTCGCGGCCTTCGTGGGACAGCCGCACGGTCCGCACCAGACCCCGGACGACGAGGTACACCGCCTGGCAGGGATCGCCTTCCAGCAGGATCACCTGGCCGGATGAGAAAGTGTGCTCGCGGACGTGGGGCACGATCTCCCGCAGGGCGTCGTCACCGAGCCCGGCAAAGAGTGGCAGTTGGGACAGGGCCTGAACTGTGATAGTCATCAGCAGCCTACCAATTCAGTGCGTCGCACAGGCGATGCATGGGTCGAAGGCGCGCACGACCCGTCCGACGGCGCGCTCCAGTTCCATATCCACCCGCTCGGCGGTGACGTAGCGCTCGGCCGCGACCCGCAGCGCCCGCTCAATAGCCAGCGAGTTGTGCACCGTGGGGATGATGAACTCGGCCCGGGCGATGAGGCCGTTCTCGATGCGGTAATGGTGGATCAGGGGGCCACGCGGCGCTTCGACCAGGCCATACCCTTCCCCGTCGCGCGGGGTGTAGGGGATGGCGGTGTCCTCGTGGTCGAGCGGCTCGGCCAGGATCTCCAGCGCCCGCTCCAGTGCGTAGACCAATTCGATGCCCCGCGCCAGGTCGAATAGCATGATCGCGTGGGCTGGCTGCCCGAAGGCCTCGTGGAAGCGGGCCAGATACTCGTCGGCGCGCGGGGTGCCCATACAGCGGGCCATGTTGATGCGCGCCAGGCTGTTGGCCCGCATCACCTCACCTCCGTAACTGGTCTGGCCGGCGTAACTGTAGTCGGTCTCCTGGTAGGTGAGATGGGCGCGAAAGTCGCGGGCGGGGAAGCGGGCGCGCATGACACCTGCGGGACACATCACGCGGATGACGTCGCCATAATAGTTGGGGCGGCAGTCGGCGACGGCGGCGATGTAGCAAGCCGGCGCGTCGTCGCCCCAGGTGCCGATGCGTTCGCCCATCTCTAGCGACATCTCCCAGTACAGGTCGAATAACTCGCAGGCGATGGGCAACACCTCGGCCAGTTCGGCGCGCATCGCGGCGGCCTGCTCCGGCCCGATGCCGCTCGTCACCCCGCCGACGACCGCCTTGACGGGGTGGATGAACTGCCCGCCCGCCGTCGTGATCAGATCGGTACCCGCTTTGCGCACCTGTAGCGCCCGCATGGCGATTCCGGCGTTGTCCTGCTCTGACGTTCCCCTCCCTCTTTCCCCCCCAGTGGTAGGGATGAAGGGAGCGACCTGGAAGATACTGGCGACGCCAGGCCGGTCCGGCATGGTGAAGATGAACAGCGACGTGGCCTGGTTCTGGACGATCTGGCCGAGCAACAGCAGTTCGCGGATCCTGAGCGCCAGCGGGGGCGGCGTGACGTCGTAGGCGTCCTCCAGCGCCTTGACGGCCGCGACGTGGTGCGCCGTCGAGCAGACGCCGCAGATGCGTGGCGTGATCACCGGCATCTGCTCCGCCGGCCCGCCCTGCACAAAGTGCTCAAAGCCACGGAACTCTATCGCCTGAAAGCGGGCGGAGACAACCTCCCCGGCCTGCACTTCGATGACGACCTGGGCGTGCCCTTCGATGCGACTGAGCGGAAAGGTTAAGGTTGGCATCTCACAACACCTTCTCTTTCGGCCTGGTTGCCCTCCCTTCATCCCCCCCACTGGGGGGGAAAGAGGGGGGGGCGTAGTCGGCGAACTGGAACAGGAACAGCGCCAGTTGCGGGGAACGCAGCGCCGCTTCGATCTCCTCCGCCGGGACGTCGGTCATCGCCGCGAAGACGCGCTGGATGCTGGCGAACCACTCACTCGACTCCTTTTCGATAAAGGCGTCCGACGGCCCACGGCAGCCCACACACGGATGCCCGGCGCGGGTGCAGGGCGCCCGGCAGCCGCCGCGGGTCGAGGAGCCGATGCAGAGGTAGCCCTGGTTGATGAGGCAGATGTCGGGCAGCACCTCTCCCTGCTGGAAGCCGAGCAGGTGGGCGGGGCGCATATCCTTGAGTTTCTTGCGCCCGCACTCCTGGCAGACGGTCTTGCTGACTTTGAAGTCAGGGGGCTGGAAGAGCACGGCCATAAAGAGTTCCGGCGTCGGCGGGCAGCCGGGCAGGTAGCGGTCAACGGTTACCACACTATCCACGGGGCGGACCTTGGGCAGCAGGTGTGGCAGGTGTCGTCGCTCCGCCTGGGCCAGAAAGAGCGCGCGTACCTCGTCACGGTCGCCCAGGTTGGCCACGCCGCCGGAGATGGCGCAGGTTCCGACGGCCACCACCTGGCGCGCACGCTGGACGGCCCGGCGCAGGTTGTAGAGGTCCTCGTCGGTGCGCACGCCGCCGCTCACCAGTAGCACGTCCACCTCCGGCACGTCGTGGGCCGAGATGACCAGCGGCATATAGACCAGCCTGTACCGGTCTACCCATTCTTCGGCGTTGAGGAGCGATACCTCGCAGCCAGCGCACCCGGAGAGTTGCAGTACAGCAAAGCGGTTCATGTCTCTCTATCGCCTCTCGAGCAACGCCCTAAGCGCCGCCGGGACTCACAGGCCCCAACGGCCAAAGGAAATACGATACAAAAGATAATCCCACGTGTTGCCCATGAGATTACCCATCCGAATTATCCTCAGCACCAGTTCAATGACTCCGGCGGTGTCGTCCCCATAAGCCTCCACCAGTTTCTGTCTGGCGTCTGAATCTGGATTGGCGTCGGTCTCTGTCCAGTGCTGAGCGTAGAAAACGGCAGCGATCTCCTCGCCCGGGCAATCATCCACGATGCCGCTCAACAGTGCTTCCACTTCTGTCTCAGGGATTCCCGTCAACAGTGCTTCTCGGGCATGGACATACGAGCAGTATCGGAAAAACAGCCCTCCTGACCACCTTCGCCACCGATAAGCGAGCTTTGCGTTTCACCGCCTACCTTGATTCAGAACAAAGCCAACTCCGACGTCTCTCCTCGCTACTACGCCGACTGGAGCGCCCCGAACTTTCACCGTCCCCTGATTTTACCTACGGTACCTGAGAAGCTCTCTTCCAGACGATGGGAGCGCTGGCGGCCGAAGAGCGGTTGTTGGTCATCCTCGACGAGTGGCCCTATCTGGCTGGCTCCAGCCGCCGGTTGGCCTCTGTGTTGCAACATGTTTGGGATGAGACATTGCAGCACACACAGTTGATGCTGGTGCTCAGCGGGTCGTATCTCTCCATTATGGAACGGGACATCCTGGGTCAGCGCGCACCCCTCTACGGCCGGCGGACAGGACAACTTCTCTTGCGTCCTCTGGGGGTGCGCGATGCGGCCGCCTTCCTGTCTGGCTACTCCGCCGAGACGATGGTGGAAGTCTATGCGGTGGCGGGAGGGATGCCGGGTTACCTGCTCCAGTTCTCGGACCGTCATGATCTATGGACCAACCTGCGCCGGGCAGTGTTCAACCGCGACAGTTTCCTGTACAATGAGCCGGACCTGCTGTTGCGGCAAGAACTGCGCGAACCCCGGCTGTACGCGGCCTTGCTGCGGGCCATCGCCGGGGGACACCACCAGGTCAGTGATATCACCCGAGCGGCCGGATTCACTGATCGAGCCACCGCGACCCGCTACCTGGATACGCTGCGGGGACTGGGGCTGGTCGAGCACCGGCAGCCCATTGGCCCGGAGCGACGCAGACGACGTTGGGGAACGTGGCATCTGGCCGACCCCTACCTGCGTTTCTGGGGATGCTGGATTCTCCCTTACACCAGTCAGATCGAGTTCGGCGAGGTCGAGCAGTTGATTCAAGAGAGACTGCGCCCCGGATGGGATCGCTTCGTCGGCCTCGCATGGGAAGAACTGGCCCGCCGTCACGTCCACGAGTTGGCTGCGCAACAGGCGATCCCCTTCTGGCCGGAAGAGGTAGGGTCGTGGTGGTCGCGCAAAGCGCAGATTGATCTGGTAGCGGTGCAGAGAGCCCGGCGCAGTAGTGTGCTCGGCGAGGCCCGTTGGCGGCGAGAGAAGATGAGCGTCAGCAACCTCGACGACCTGCAGGCCCGTGCCCGACACTGGCTAGGTGACGAGCGAGGCTGGGAACTGTGGTATGCTCTCTACAGCCGTAGCGGCTTCAGCAAGGAACTGCAAACCCGCGCCGCTGGCGACTCTCACCTGCTGCTCTTTACTCCAGCGGACGTGGTTCTCCCAGGGGCGAACTCGCCCTGAGCAGTCCGTATGGCGTATTGCGTGGTTGGTTTCCCAGACGGTCACCTCCTTGCCTCCCCCATTCCTCCGCTCCCTGTTCCCCTGCTCCCCCGCCTCAGTCGCTTTTGATGAGCCTGGCGAAGCGCGCCCCGAACTCCTCGCCGTGCCTCAGATCCTCCTCCGTCGGGCAGCCGACAAACTCGAAGGAGTCTGCCAGCTCCCACTTCAGCGGTTCGATGAGCCGCTCGAAGTGGCGTTGTGCACCCCCGCTCCACCCGTAACTGCCGAAGCGGGCGACCTTCTTGTAACGAATCCGTTTGGTGGTCGCCATCTCCAGCGCCTGGGCCATCGGGGGAAAGAGGGAGCCTTCGTAGGTGGGAGCGCCCACCATCACCCCTCGCTGCGTCCACAGGGAAGGCAGGATGTAACTGACGTGGGTGTGGGTGACGTCAAAGATCGTCAGTGGCACTCCTTCTCGTGAGATACCCTGCGCCACTGCGTTCATCATCTTTTCGGTGTTGCCGTACATTGAGCCGTAGAGCAAGGTGATGCCGACCTCCGTGGGGCCGCTGGCGTACTCCGCCCACTTCTTGTACAGGTCCACGATGTGTTGCGGGTTCTCCCGCCAGATCAGCCCGTGGGAGGGGGCGATGATGGAGACCGGGACATTGGCCAATTTCGCGATTGCCTTCAGAACCGGCTTGCTAAACGCGGCCACGATGTTGACGTAATAGCGCAGCGCCTCTCGCTCGTAGAACTCGGGGTCGGTGCACTCATCGTCAAAGATGCCGCCGCGCAGGGCCCCGTAACTGCCGAACCCGTCGCAGGAAAACAGGATGCGCTCGCTGACCTCGTAGGTCATCATCGTCTCGGGCCAATGGACGAAGGGGGTGTGGACGAATTTCAGGGTGTGTTGCCCCAACGACAGGGTTTCTCCATCCTGGACGACCTGTACGCCCTCGGTGATGCCGTAGAACGATTCGAGCATGGCGTGGGTCTTCTCGGTGCCCAGGAGAGTAACCTGCGGGGCCATCCGCCGCAGCGTGCGCAGTATCCCTGAGTGGTCCGGTTCCATGTGGTTGATGACGACGTAGTCTATCTGCGAGACGTCGGCGACCTGGTCAACCTGATCGAAAAACTCGTCCGTCTTGAACGCCTTCGCCAGGTCCACGAGCACCTTCTTCTCGTCGTTGATCAGGTAGGCGTTGTACGAGACCCCTTCCTGGGTGATGGGCCACAGCCCCTCGAACAGGTCGGTCGTGCGGTCGTTGACACCGATCCAGTAGACGTTGGGTTTGATCTCGATGGGTAGCATCGTGCCTCCTACAACATTCCCGCCAGCCGGCGCAAGTGGGTCTTCTCCTCGCGGATAATGTTGGAGATGGATGCTTTGTCCGGTTCGTTCACCATCTCGCGCAGGTCGTAGAAGAACAGAAGCGTATCCTTCTCGAAGCCCATCGCTGCCCGCAGAGCAGTCTCCCGGTCCTGGGCCTGCCTGGCCAGCGTCAATGCCTTGTCTGGTCCGGCGAACAGCGCGTTTTCCAGGGCGACCTGGAGATAGGCTTCATACTGGTCATACCCGGCAGCAGGCAACCCAGGGGCCGGCCTCACATCTCCCAGCATCTTCTCAAATACGCGGTAGTGTCCCCGCTCCTGGGCAGCCAGGTCCTCGAAAAGTGCCTTGACTTCGGAGTCGGCGCTCTTCGCGGCCACCTCATTGTAAAACAGTTCTCCGTTCTTTTCGATCTCCATTGCCATCTCGATCGCTTCAGCAGCAGTAAAAACAGCCATTTTTTTCCTCCTTCTACTCATTTACTCATCTACTCGCTCAGCTATGCCTGCTCGACGATTGACTTGACGTGAGAATCCGCCCGTCCCCCACAGTCCTTGCTGCGACCGGCCTCGAAGGCGCAGGCTTCGCAGCAGTAAACCTTGTCGCCACGGCGAATGGGTTCATTTTCGGGCTCAATCTCTTCGTGACAGTTGTCGCATAAAGTTCCTTTCATTTTGTCCACCTCCTTATGTCTTCCGATAGCGCCTCCGGGTCGGTGACCGGGGGACGGCAAGTAGACTCAACACAGACGTAAGCGGTGGCCTGTCCCTCAATCTGATCCCGATCTCGCAGCAGCGGGACGATGGATTGCTCATCATCGGGAACACCCACCGCCAGAACCTGGTGGGGCCGGTAGCCGGTGTTGCAGACAGCCAGCATAGCGCGGGTGTCGGCCGCATCTGCCTCGCCCACGATGGCGATCTCACGGGGATGCGCGAGGGCGTAATCCAGCGCAATCAACCATTGGCCAAAGCCCAACGGATGTCGCGCCAGCAGCGGCTGCATCGGCCCCAGCGCGGCCCGCGCCAGCTCTCCGTAGCGCGGCTCGACGGCCAGCCCCGCCAGGCGCAGCAGCACGGAGGCAGCCATCCCGTTGCCCGAAGGGACTGCATTGTCCTGCAACTCCCTGGGCCGGACGATCAACGTCCCGTGATCGTCACTGGTGTCGAAGAAGCCACCGTCAGGTGCGCTGAAGTGCTCAATCATCGCCTCGGCCAGCTCACAGGCGGCGGTGTACCAGCGCGGATCGAAGGTGGTCTGGTAGAGCTCCAGGAGCCCTTCGGTGAGGTGGGTGTAGTCCTCCAGGTAACCGTTGATCTTGGCCACGCCATCCCTTCGGCTCCGCTCAGGACAAGCCTTCCACGTATGCAACAGGCGGCCATCGGTCGTCCTCAGTTCGCTCAGCAGAAACTCGGCGTTGCGCTCGGCGACCTCCCGGTAGACTTCGGCCCTAACCCCCCGGCCCTCTCTCCCACTTCCCCCCCATAGTTGGGGGGGACCGAGGGGGGGCGAAGGGGAGAGCACCCGCGCACCCTCGGCGAAGGCGGCCAGCATCAGCCCGTTCCAGGAGGTCAGCACCTTCTCGTCGCGTGCCGGACGCACCCGTTGCTCGCGTACGGCAAACAGTTTGCGTCGCGCCTTCGTCAACTCTGCGCGCGGGCTGGCATAGCTGGCGAGTTCCAGAATGTTCCGCCCCTCGAAATTGCCCGCCTCGGTGACGTTATACGCGGCCATAAATGGTTCCGCCTCCGCACCCAGCACGGCCCGGATCTCGTCCGGTGTCCAGAAGAAGAACTTGCCCTCCTCCCCCTCGCTGTCGGCGTCCTGGGTGGAGTAGAAGCCGCCGGCCGGGCCGGTCATCTCGCGGACGACGTAATCAAGAGTCTCTTCTGCGATGGTGCGGTGGAACGGATTGGAGGTCACCTGCCACCCGTGCAAGTAGATGCGGGCCAACTGTGCATTGTCGTAGAGCATCTTCTCAAAGTGAGGCACGAGCCAGTGGTCATCCACGGAGTAGCGATGGAAGCCGCCGCCGATTTGGTCGTACATGCCCCCGTAGGCCATCGCGTCCAGGGTCAGTGACACCATATACCGTGCCCGATCCTCACCCGTGAGGTGGTGATAGCGCAACAAGAATTCCAGGACCAGCGGTTGGGGGAACTTTGGTGCAGCGCCCCATCCGCCGTGCAGCTCGTCAAAGTCCCGATCGAGATTCTCGAAGGCGGTGTCCAACGTCTCACGCTTCACACCCTCATGCTTCACGTCCTCGGCCACCGCCATCTGTTGCTCAATGGCGTTCACCAATTGTTGGCCGCCCGTCAGGAGTTCCTGACGCCGGTTCTGCCAGGCATCGGCTACGCTCAGCAAGACCTGGGTGAACGAGGGCATCCCGTAGCGCGGCGTCGGCGGGAAGTAGGTACCGCCGTAGAAAGGCCGTCCATCGGGCGTGAGGAATACCGACATCGGCCAGCCGCCGCGACCGGTCAGCGCCTGCACCGCGCTCATGTAGATGCGGTCCAGGTCTGACCGCTCCTCCCGGTCCACCTTGATGCTGACAAAGTGCGCGTTCAGGATCGCGGCCACGCGCTCGTCCTCGAACGACTCGTGGGCCATCACGTGGCACCAGTGGCAGGCGGAGTAGCCGATGCTGAGAAAGATCGGCTTATCCTCGGCCCGCGCCTTTTGCAACGCATCCTCGCCCCAGGGGTACCAGTCCACCGGATTGCCGGCGTGCTGGAGTAGATAGGGGCTGGTCTCGTTTGCCAGGTGGTTGGGCATCAGGTTCTCACAACCGGATCAGTTTGAGCACCAGGTCGGCCGTCTTTTCCGGCTTGACCTTGAGCTTGAACTCCACCAGTCGCCCTTCCTCGTCAATCGCAAAGTGACTGCGGATGATACCCTCGTAGGTCTTGCCGAACATCTTCTTTTCACCCCAGGCTCCGTAGGCCTCGGCTATCTCGTGGTCCGGGTCCGAGAGCAGGATGAACGGCAGGTCGTGCTTCTCGCGGAACTTGACCAGCCTGTCGGGCGGGTCGGGACTGATGCCGATCACGATGACGTCCTCCCCCTCAATGTCAGGATAGACGTCGCGGATGGCACACGCCTGCCTGGTGCAGCCAGGGGTGTCGGCTTTTGGGTAGAAGTAGAGCACCACCTTCCGGCCGCGAAAGTCAGATAGACTTACCTCTGTGCCGTCGTCGGCCATCAGCGTAAATGCTGGGGCGATTGTGCCTGTCTCTACCATTTCTTCCTCCGTAAGCGTTTGGGTGATGTGAAACATTGTCAGTCCAGAAACTCGATGACCTCGCCGCTGGGGATGTGTCGCCACCTGTGGGTGTTGACGTCGTGCACGCGCCCGGCCGTGATCTGGGCCTCGTCGGGATACCCGCGCACCTCCCAGTAGCCTGGGATCGAGTGGTCCTCCAACGTGATGGCGATCACGCTCTTGGCCGATTTGTATCCCCACAGGTAGGGGCAGAACAGACGCACCGGGCCGCCGTAGTCGGCGTCCAGCGGTTCGCCGTCAAATTTGTAGGCCAGCAAGGTGCGCTCCTTCAACGCCACGTCCAGTGGGATGCACGTCGTATAGATCTCGCGGTAGGAGACAAACTGGACGTGCGTGGCCCCCGGCCTGATTCCGGCGACGGCCAGAAGGTCGCTGACCCGCACGCCGCCCCATTTGCCCCGCACGCTCCAGCCAGAAACCGAGGTCAACCGGGCGTCGGCGATGGACTTGGGCAGCGCGAGGATCTCCTCGTAGGCCAGCGTGACTGGATGCTCGACCAGTCCGCCCAATTCGACCTGCCACCCCTCGGCCGACAGTGGCCCAGGGTGTCCTTCGGCCCAGAAAACAGGCGTATGCATGTCTTTCAACTTATCCATACCGGGCTCCTTACAGGTCTTCTGCCAGACGCGACTGTACCTCGATCCCTTGCTTGAGTATCTTGTGAATCGGGCAATGCCTGGAGACCCGCAAGAGCCTTTTTCGCTCCTGCGGCGCAAGTTCGCCGCTCAGCACGATCTCTGCTTCGATCTGCTCCCTGTACTCCTCGATCCCTTCACAGTCTTCGCAGTCATCGGCGAAAACCCGGTCGTACTGCAAGCGCAGTTCCACCTCGCGCAGGTCCACGCCGTGGTGTTGGGCGTAGGTGTGCAGCACAACGGCAGTACACGAGCCCAGGCCCGCCAACAACATCCCGTAGGGCGTCAGTTGACGGACGTCTCCAACGGGGTAAAAGTGGTGCGCGCCGGGGTAGTGGGGGTCCAGCGCCAGGATTTCGGTCTCAAACCGGTTGTTCTGACGGACAATGACCTTTTCTCCCATGATTGGTCTCCTCTCGTGAAACGTGTTGCGTGTCACGCTACTCATCTACTCATCTACTCATCTACTCATTCACTCACTTTGGCTTCCCTACGACCGTCATATAGATCGCGCTTTCGTCTACGCCATCCACGCCCAGCAAGCCGTTCACCTCGTCGTCGTAGAGCGCCGCGATCTGGCAACTGCCGAGGCCCAAGGCCACCGCCGCCAGGGCGACGTTCTGGGCGATGTGCCCGGCGTCCAGGTAGACGTAGCGGTAGGCTCGCTGCCTGTACTTCCACTTTGAGCGCTCAAAGACCGCCGTCCAAACGAAGACGACGTTGGCCCAGTAGGCGATCTCCTGGTCGAGGGCCGCCCGGGCGACGTCCGTTCGGAAATCACCCGTTTTCAACTGGTCGAGCACGTGCTTTTCGACACCGTAGTGATAGACGCCGGGCTCAATCCCCTCGACAGCGTGAACCACCAGATAGGTCTCCACCGGATACAAGGCGCCGGCAGAGGGAGCGGTCCGGTATCCAAAGCCCCGGCTAACCCGGGTGATCCCTTGTGCCGCCCACAGCAGTTGCGATAACTCCACCTCTTGCAGAGGCTCGTTCCCAAAGCGCCGCACGCTGCATCGCTTCCTGAACACGTCCCATACCGGCGCGCCGCCTTCGGTCTGGGGTGGGCTCAGCGGGATCCTGGGCGCGGAGGGATAGCGTTTGTAGGTCGCGGGTTTGCCGGCCCAATCCAGCCTGCCACCCGGCAGATGGCCGCGTTGGTGTTTCGTCTCCTGCTGAAAGGTATCTCCAATCCCTGGCTTCACCATCACGTTATCCGATGAAGAACGGCAGTTCCTCGCTGTCCCACCAGGTCTGGTTCTGGGTGAGGTACTCGTGGGTGTTCTGCAGGAGCCGGTAGTGATCCTCCTCCTGTCCGGTCAGGAACTCGTAGGCCTGGCGGGCTTGCGGGTCGTCCGCCGTCTGCGCTGCCTGGGCGTAGAGTTCGCGGGAGATGCGCTCCGTCTCCAGCCCGAACTCTAGCGCGGCGACGTCCCCCTCCAGAGAGATCTCCCGGCCGGGGGTAAAGACCGGCATAGGCTCCGGCGGCTCCTCCCCCGGCAAGTTCGGGCTGGCGGGGTCCAGGGGAAAGTCGGCCTGCATCGCTTCCTCGTAGGGAAGCCAGCCGCGTTCCTCCTCCAGCGCCCGGTACTCGACCAGCAGAAGCCGCAGATGGTCCGCCTCCTGGGAAGCCAGGTCAGCGAACATCGCGCGGCCCCGCTCGCCCGAGGCCCGCTCGGCGGCCTGGGTGTAAAAGTTGTAGCCGTCCCGCTCCAGGCTCATAGCTCGTCGCAGGATACCTTGTGGAGTGTTCCAGTTCATTATGCATTCTCCTTCAGTTGCGCTGTTCGCGTTGTGCCGACTTGTCCCAGGAACGCCGCCCCTCCGGCGGGCGGCGCTCTGGTATGTATTGGAGTTCCCGCTCGCCCCGCAGCACCTCGTCGGAGACGTAGAGGGTGCAGTAGCAAGCACCCCATTCCTCCAAGTCGGGATCGCGATAGTCACAGGGGCAGATAATGTCCTTGTCCTTCTGTTTGTCCCCCGATGCCAACCGGCAGGGGCAGGACTGATACCCATATCGCTGTCTGTTGATGAGCAGCCCTTCCACCAACCCTCGGGTAAACTCTTCGTCGGGGTTGAGGTTGTAGCCGGTAGACTCTGCCCAGCGCTTCAAAGTTTCGTAGAGAGCGTCAACTTTCTCAGGAGGGATGACAATATCTGCGCTCATAGCCCCAGTGCCTCCTCGAGTTTCTCCGGTTTGTATCCCACCACGCACTGGTTGTCGCTTACGACCACGGTGGGGAAGGACACGGCCGAGTTCCAACAGCGGACTTGCTCAATTGCCTCCTCTCGTTCCTGGCCCTCAAGCAAGTCCACGTAGACAAAATCAAACTCTACGCTCTGGTCTTCCAGGAATTGCCGGGTCCGCTTGCACCAAATGCAGGTAGACAGGCCATAGAAAACGGTGTGGTGTTCGTTGCGGTGGCCAGAGATACTGCCTCGCGCCTCTGACATAGATACCTCCTCGTGAATATATGCAATTGTGCGGGTTACTACCGCTTCTGGCCGATCTGCGGGTCAATGTTGCCCGGCCCGCCGCACTCAGGGGTGTAGCAGGTGGCGTCAATGAAGATACATTTCTCCTTGCAACTGGGGCAGACCTCGGGTGGCGTTGGAACCTCAAGGGTATAGCCGCAGTTAGAGCACTTCCACCAATTCTTAATCTTTTCCATCTTCTCCTTATCTACTTATCCACTTGTTTCCTTGTCTATTTGCCTACTTGTCCACTAGACCGCTCCGTAGATGGGGATGCGCGCGCCGTTAATGGAAGCGGCATCGTCGGAGCAGAGGAAACGCATCGTCGCAGCGATGCGCGCCGGCTCCACCCACTTGCGCGGGTCGGCCTTGGGCATTGCGTCTCGGTTGGCAGGGGTGTCAATGATGCTGGGCAGGATTACGTTGGCGGTGACGCCGCTCCCTTTGATCTCGGCGGCGATGACCTCGGTCAGTGTGATCAGCCCCATCTTGGCAACGGCGTAGGCGGCTTGTTTGGCTCGTGGCGCGACGGCTGCCTTGGAACTGACGTGCACGATGCGCCCCCATCCGGATTCCAGTATAAGGGGCAGCACCGCCCGCGAGAGGAGGAACGCGGAGCGCAGATTGAGCGCCAGCATACGGTCCCACTCTTCCAATGGAGTCTCCCCCACCGGCCTACTACCGCTCCACCCGCCGACGGTGTTCAGTAACACGTCCACCCGCTCGAAGCGGGCCACGACAGCCTCTACCAGGCCCTCAGCGCCGCTGGCCTGGGTGACGTCGGCTGCTACGGTGAGTACACGCCCTGCAGGCAGGCCGATCTCGGCGACGAGCCAGGCCAGTTTCTGCTCCGACCGGCCGGTCAGCGCCAGCCGTGCCTCCGTGTGGGCGAACTCACGCGCCACGGCCGAGCCCAGCGCCCCTGTCGCCCCGCTGATCAAGACAACCTTTCCATCCAATTTGTCAGCCATTGCTCTCTCCCTGTCTCCTTGTCCCCTCTGCTCCTTAATCTAAGGCGACGTCCAACGTCATCATCACCGCAAAACCCAGCATCGCTCCCACCGTCGCAATATCGGTGTTCTTCTCCAACTGCGATTCGGGTATCAGTTCTTCGACCACTACAAATATCATCGCTCCGGCGGCAAACGCCAGGGCGTAAGGCAGAATCGGCTGCATCAAGATGACTGCTGCTGCACCGAGGACGCCTGCAATGGGTTCCACAATTCCAGACAACTGTCCATACCAAAAGCTCTTGAGAAGGGACATCCCCTCTCTTCGCAGGGGAACTGAGACGGCGGTACCCTCGGGAAAGTTCTGGATACCGATGCCCAATGCCAGGGCAACCGCACCGGCCAACGTTGCGGAAGGTAGATTAGCAGTTAGAGCCCCAAAAGCAACACCTACAGCCAACCCCTCGGGTATGTTGTGCAGAGTGATTGCCAGCACCAGGAGAACACTTCTATGCCAGCTCGTTTTCAGACCCTCCGCCTCCTCTATCGGAAACCCTATGTGGAGGTGTGGTAACAGCTTGTCTACCAGCCAGAGAAATGCTCCTCCCAACAGAAAACCTGTCGTAGCGGGAATCCAGGAAGGCACGTTCGATTCCTCGGCCATTTCTATCGCCGGCGCCAGGAGCGACCAGAAACTCGCGGCGATCATCACTCCCGCAGCGAATCCCAGCATACCGTCCAGCACTTTTCTGTTGATGCTTTTGAAAAGGAAAACCACGCCGGATCCTAAGGCAGTTACGAACCAGGTAAAGCCGGTGGCTAACAACGTCTGCGATATTGGGCCTAGATTTTCAAACCATTGAATTGTCATAACCCCATCTGAACATTGTCAAACGTCAACCCCCAGAAAAGAGCGAACGATGAAACCAACGAGGAAACTCAACGCTGCCACACCAAGACTCAGTCCGGTCATCTCGAGAAAGCGCCTTCTGAACGGCACATCCCTTGCAACGGAGATGTAGTAATTGAAAAAAGCAATGATCGAGACCGCAGCAGCCAACGTGCAACCCAAACAAACGTAAAAGTTCTCCAGTATCAGATATGGCAGGATGAGAATGAGTACGGTTACGATGTACGCACCGCCCGTATAGATTGAAGCTCTCACCGGGTTCTTGGCGGTCTCCTCAGACTTTGTGGAGAGATATTCCGATGCTCCCATAGATAGGGCCGCGGCGATACCCGTAATCGAACCGGTCAGGGCAATCAGTTTCGTGTCTTGAAGCGCCAGAGTAAGACCGGCAAGGACGCCGGTCAGTTCCACCAGCGCATCATTCAGACCCAACACAATAGAACCCACATAGCGAAGCCGTTCTTCATCCAGAAGTTGGAGCAAAGCATTCTCGTGTTCGTTCTCATCGCGAATAATAGCCTCAGCTTCCTGGATCGTCTCTCGCAGTTGTTCATAATTGTCCTGAGCATCTTCCTCGCCCCTCTCCATCAGCTTGACTCCAAAGGTGAAGCCGAGGATACGACTGATCAAGTAATACTTCCAGATTTGCAGCTTGTCGGGTTTGACATCCTGCTGCGTATAGCTTCGCCAATCTTTGTAGTGTCGGAGCTCGTCATCGGCGATCCTTTCAAGAACCCGCCTGTTTTCAGGGGACTTGATCTTTCCGGCCAATCTCTTGTAGATGTGGTGCTCGGTAATCTCGTTTTTCTGGTAAACCAGCAGTTGTTCTCGCAACTCCTTGCTAATATCCATTTCTCCACTTCCTTCGTTAGAGTGGCCAAGGCCCTTCGGCTTCGCTCAGGGCAGGCCCTGGCGTAGTTTGCAGCCTAACATACTCATATCCGGCGCAGTCGTATGCCGTTCCGAATCGCCACCAGCGACACACCGACGGATGGGTAGATGGTAAACTGGTAGCGGGAACACTCTACAGATGTCACCAATCTACCAGTTACCAATCTACCGACTCAAGCCTCAGCCTACGCCGATCTCTTTGCTGCTCTCCCACAATCCGTGGATGTTGCAGTAGGCCAGGGCGTGCAACGTGCCAGGCTTGCCGATCTTCAGTGATGTGGTCACCGCATGGTGCGTGTAGACGGGCCCCTGGTTCGGTCCAGCGACCGACTCACCGTGGGCGTTGAACTCGAAGTGTCCCACGTCGTAGGTGAACTTGTCGCCCTCCGGGTGGAAGTAGAGGCTAATCCAGCGAATGTGGTGTTCGGTGGTATTGGGATGGGCGATCTCCTTCCCCAGTCCGACTTTCACCTCGAAGACCTCGTCCGCCTTCACCTGGTCCGGGCACTCGATGACCGGCACGTGCTTCTCTTTCTTCCAGTCCGCTTCTTGAATCCTGTCTCCAAATTTCACCTGGTTACCCCCTTTCTTTCATCAACTGTATGTCCTCGACGATCGCCTGAAGATCTTCCTCGTGCTCGATCTCGTCCGTGAGGATTGAGAGGACGATCTCATACGTTACCGGGTCAGCATCTTTGGTAAAGTCCACCAACTTCTGGTAGACCTCAATGGCGCATTGCTCGCCCTTGATATTCTGATCCAGCAGGACTTCCACGTAGGGATCCTCGGGAGCCTCGTACCCGCAGTTGGTCATCTTGTACCAGTCTGCGGGCGTGAGCAGCGGCGTGCCGCCCAGTTGGAGGATCCTGTTCGCCAGCAACTCCGCGTGGCCGAGTTCTTCCGTGGCGTGCTCCAGGAGTTCAGTGGTGACAGTTCCCCTCATAGGCCCCTTGGCCACCTTGGCTCCTACCCAGTACTGGTAGTACGCCAGCCACTCGTCTGCAAGGGCCTTGTTGAGCGTCTCGATGAGATTGTCCACGTCCATACCTACGATCGCTCTTCCTTTTGTACCCATTTTGATTTGACCTCCTTATGCTGATTGTTGAATTTGCTTGGGCGCAGATTTCACTTCAGCGCCGCGATGATCGTCCGACAGAAAGCGGGCAGGTCGCTCGGCACACGTGAGGTGATCAGGTTGCCGTCCTGCACCACTTCCGCGTCAACGTAGGTGGCCCCGGCATTGATCACATCGTCTTTGACTGCGAAAAAGCACGTGGCCCGCTTGCCTTTCATGATGCCCGCCGAGATTGGTACCCACGCAGCGTGGCAGATGGCAGCCACGACGCCGCCGCGCTCGAATATGCCTCTCACCAGGTCGAGCATAAGTTGGTGGCGGCGCATACGGTCGGGCGCGTAGCCGCCCGGTATGATGACGGCGTCAAAGTCGCTCGCCGAGAGCGCGGTGGCGGCGGCATCCACTTTCACCGGATAGCCCAGTTTGCTGTGGTATTCCTGCACGCTGGGCATGCCCACGACGGTCACCTCGGCCCCGGCCTCGCGCATGCGCAGGAGGGGATACCATAGCTCCAACTCCTGATACATGTCCTCAGCCAGAATGGCGATGCGTTTATCCGTTAATTCCATAATCGCCTCCTTGTCCTTCATTTCCCTGCTTCCTGCCTCCTGTTCCTCTACTCGACCTTCTCGAACATGTCCTTGCCAGCGCCGCAGTCGGGACAGACCCAATCGTCGGGCAGTGCCTCGAAGGGCGTGCCGGGCTCGATCCCGCTATCGGGGTCGCCCTCTGCTGGGTCATAAACGTAACCACACACTATACATTCCCACTTGTCCATAGCTGTTTCCTCCTTCAGTTTTTGTTAGTTTCTTGCGCCCGTGACCTGGGATTGGACTCCCTTGCGCTTTTATGTTGGCGCTTGACCATTGATGCTCCTCAGCGCCTCCTGCACGATCTGCCGGATATCGGTAACCTTCAGAGGCTTCTCCAGGCATTTATAAACCGACAACCGCGTCACTTCAGCCTCCACTTTGTGGCAGCCATGGGCCGTTATCCAGATCATCACTGTATCGGAGCTCAAAACCCTGATCTTATCCGTAAGCTCCACACCGTCCATGCCTGGCATTCTCAGGTCTGTAATGACCAGGTCGAAAGGTCTCGCACTGATTTCATCCAGGGCTTCACGGCTATTCCGGGCAGTCACGATCTCGTATCCGTTACTCACCCTCATCAAGGTGCGGCGTAAGACGAAGAGCACCCGCTCATCGTCGTCAACGACCAGTATGCGCTTACATACACCCATTCCTATTAGGCGCTCCTCTTGAGATTGAGATCACGACAAAAGCACTTTACTCTTTCATCGTCGGACAGCGCGGTCAACACCTACTCCATCGGCAGTCCTGGACAACTACTATTATAACACAAAAAGCAGTCTCGAACCGATGAGCTCGGTTGGAACTGCTGTCGAGATTGGTGCAAGAACGTTGGAATTTGGTTGGCGCTGTACTAAGGCTGCTTACTATTCCTTGAACTTGTACCCCACGCCGCGCACAGTCAGAATATGACGGGGATTAGAGGGATCCGGTTCGACCTGGCGTCGCAGACGGTGGATGTACCACTTGATGATCTGCCGTGCCTCGTGCAGATATTCGGGCTCATAATCTCGTACCACCCGCACTAACTCCGGTGGGGGGACTACCCGGGGGGCATTCTGCATCAGATGAACCAACAGTTTGATCTCTTGAGGCGTCAATTCCAGTGGCCGTCCATCCAAAGTTGCCAGGTGCTGCTCCAGGTCAACGAAAAAGCCGCCACATTGTACGACGCGTCTTTTCTCGCCTCTCTCCTGGGATTGAGCCAGCGCCTTTCGCCGGTTCAGGGCCTCTTGTACGGCCTGCCGTACCTCGGCCGGCTTGGCTGGCTTGAGCAGATAGTCGTCCACTCCCTCGCGAATGGCAGTTATAGCCGACTCCAACGAGCCGTGGGCGGTCAAGATGACGACGGCCATCCCGGGCCAGCGGAATCGCGCCGCTTCCAGCACTCGCAGGCCGTCTATGCGGCTGCCCAGATTCAAGTCCACTACCGCTACGTCAAAAGGGGTCTCCCGCAGCAAATCCAGCGCCTCCTCACCGCTGGACGCCGTCACCACGACGTGTCCAACTCGTCGCAAGGTCTTCCCCAGAGTGAGGCGGATCCTCTCCTCGTCGTCCACCACCAGAGTGCGCACTACCTCTGTCATCAATCGCTCTCCTGTCTTCGTCTGCCTTCACAGGGCGGCATCCGGCCGATCTCATTCACGCTGGCAACCACACCTTGAACGTGGCTCCCTCTCCCACCTGGCTCTCCACCTCGACGTGTCCTCCGTGCTCCGCGACGATGTTGTGGGTGACGTACAGCCCCAATCCCAATCCCTCGGGCTTGGTAGTGTAGAAGGGATCGAAAACGCGGGATACGACGTCGGGGGCGATGCCCCTTCCGCTATCGGCGAACGAAACGCATACTCCCGCCGGATCACTCGTGCGGCTCGTGCCCACCTGCAAGCGACCGCCCTCAGGCATGGCGTCTACAGCGTTGAGCATCAGGTTCAGAAACACCTGTCGCATCCGGTCAGGCGCCAGCACGAGCGGAGGCAGATCATCCCCCACCTCCCAATTCACCTCCACCTGGTACTTTTGGCACTGCTTCTTGGTCAGCATCAGCACTTGTTCCAACAGCGCGTTCACGTCAGTAGGCTCCCTCTCCTCCGGCCTCGATGGCCGGTTCAGGTCGCGCAACTGTGTTACGATACCGGCCGCACGTTCTAGCTCCTCCGTGGCTATTTGAAGGAACTCGCCCGCGTCCTCCCCTTCGGCCAGCGACTCCCCGGCCAGACCCAGGCAGCCGATGACCGATTGCAGGGGGTTGTTGATCTCGTGGGCCAACGAAGCGGCCAGTCTGCCTGTGATGGCCAGCTTTTCTGACTGAATCAGGGCCTGTTGGATCTGTTTCTGCTCCGTGACGTCCTCCACCATGACGATGGCGTATTGGGACTTGCCCCAGGCTTTCTGGACAAGCGAAACCGTCAGATTGCACCACCGCAATTGGCCGTCCTTCCGAGTGTGGCATCTCTTCACCTTGTACTTGTTATCGTCACGCCTCCCTGCCATTAGCTCTTCGTAGAGCTTCATATCGGCCGGACCATCGTCTGGATGAATAATCTCCACGAAGGACATGCCGTGAAGCTCTTCAGCCCTGCACCCCAGTATCTCCTGCAGCGCCGGATTGCTCTCCACCAATCGGCCCTCCATATCCACGAGCGCTATGCCGATACCGGCTCCCTCAAAGATCGCCCGAAATCGCGCCTCGCTGGCCCGTAACGCAGCGGTGCGCCTGGCTACTTGCTTTTCCAACTCGGCGGCATGTTGCTGTACCTGCTGGTGCAGGCGGGCATGGTGGATACCAACCGCCAGCTCGTCGGCCACCTCACGGGCAATATCCGCTTGTTCGGAAGTCACGTCGCCAGGACTTGCCATTCCCAGGTTGAGGGAGCAGATCGGTTCTCCCTGGGAAATGATCGGCACGTTGACATAGGCGCGCACTCCCTCGGCCCGCAGGGCTTCGACCAACGGCGACGACGATGGAAGGGTCTGTATATCCTCTTCTGTGTGAATCTTGCCCTGGGCAAGTTCATCCATTATAGACCAGACACCATCAAGTGGGCTGCGCCATCCCTTTCCTACCCTGGTCTCGCCGTCGGCATCGGCGGCGAGCACCATCAGCTCGTTCGCCTCGACGTTGAACTCTATGACGCTGGCCCGCAGGCAGCCCACCAGTTGCCGCACGTGGCGCAGGGTGGCCTGGGCGATCTCCGCCACCGAGTGGGTAGCCACGACGGCCCGGTCAATCTCGTGGAGGACTTGCAGCCGGTCAGCATACCGGCGCAGTGCTTCCTGCGCCTGCTTGCGCTCGGTGATGTCCTGGACAATGCCGAGCATACGTATCGCCTCACCGTGCTCATCCCAGAAGACATCGCCTGTCTCCGAAACCCAACGGACCGTGCCGTCCGGCCATACGATGCGATGCTCAATGTCATAGTCCGCCCCCGCTTCCACGCAAGCGTTGACCGAATCAATGACGTGCTGGCGATCCTCAGGATGGATACAGTCGAGAAACGCCTCGTAGGTTGCGCCGAATTCTCCGCGACCAAATCCAAATATAGGTTCGATCGTGTCGGACCAGCAGAGGTCACCAGTCCGGATGTCCCAATCCCAACTGCCGATGTTGGCCGCTCGCTGAGCCAGTGCATGCCGCTCCTCGCTGCGCTTCAGCGCCGCCTCTACCCGCTTGCGTTCAGCGATGTCGTGATTGACACCGATCCAGTTCTTCGTTAGCATTAAAATCTCCCTCTGCGTGACAAACCACTTATGCTATTTTACCCCATCCTGCTTGTAGACGCAATAGCATCCCATCTGGAGATTACCCATGCGTTGAGGGTGGGCGACGTTCCATCCCAATAAAGTACATCTTGACGCCTTGGCTGGATCACCTGACCAATCCGGTGGAGGATCTCTCGCTCCGCACGGTACGCACCCGTCTGGCGCGTTTCCTGTTGGCCCAGGCCGAGGACCCGCAGCCATCCCACCGCTGGACGCAAGAGGAGATCGCCGTGCACATCGGCGCCGTGCGGGAGATGGTGGGGCGCACGCTGCGGGCCTTCGCCGCCTCCGGGTTGATCCGCCGCCAGCGCGGGCGGGTCGTCGTGGTGGATCGAGAGGGACTGGAGCGTGAGCGAGGGGAACGGCCACTTCGGGCGTACATCGCCACGCTGGACGACGTCTGGCGAGAGCCCGAACGATTGCCCGATGGCACTGTGCAGCCACGCTCGGGGGACGGTGACGGGACTGGGCGGCCGGCGCGCAAGATGATGTGGCCGGGGCTGCGAGCCTGGCGCAGAGTGGATGACTTCAACACGCTCACCTGGTGTTTCGAGGGGCTGGGCCGCATGCCGCCGGGGACACAGCGCGGGCTGGACCTGGGAGCGTTGAGCCAGGAGACACAGGCCCACTCCCGCCGTAGTGCCGCCCAGCGGCGGCGCAGGCTGGCGGAGCAAGCAGGATAAAACGTGCAGCGGTTCATCGCTTACCTGATCTGGGCAGGCTTCCTGGCCCTGCTGTACTGGGGGATGATTGAGCTGGCTGTGGATCGATTGAGTGGCCGCTTACCGGAGGCTGCGTCTCTCTTGGAAGAAGTCCACCTTTTCCTTCAGGTAACTTCGTTGATTTCGACGACGTCGCCGGCGTAGCTCATCCACAGTTTGAGGTGGCCCTCGTAGCTTATGAGTGTGGTGGAGCTAAGTCCCTCTGCAGCCTTGTACTGTAAGAAGCCAACCAGTGCCTTTGAGAGTTGCAAGCCCGACGGTCTACGGTTCATCTGAAAATCCTCCTTTTTACGAGGCTCCAGGAACCGAAGACCGCAGGGCTACCCTAATTAGGGTAGCCCTGCGGTCTAGAGTACCGTCTAGGTAGCGGGGCCAGGATTCGAACCTGGGACCTCCGGGTTATGAGCTCCAATCCTGCTACGTATACCGTACACCACCGGGCTGTCCGTTTTAGGGTGACCCGGTGATTTTCGGTGCGGCAGAACCCGGTACTGTATGATTGCCCAGATTATACCTTGTCAGGCTCTGCATGTCAAGCTAAGTAACTCCACATAAGTCTTTTTCAGTTTTCAGTCGTCGCCCAGCGGATAGGGTTGGCCTTACCTGCAACCCGCAGAGCTTTCTCACGGGATAGAGCATGTTTGAAGAAGTCAGCCAGGGCTGTCTG